>NZ_JBFROW010000014.1:0-168258 GCF_041471665.1 Vibrio sp. 10N.261.51.F11
TCTATCACTTTAGCTTCTGCGTCTATCACTTTAGCTTCTGATTTATCCGCCTTATCCTGTGCCTCAATCGACTTTTCCGTAGCTTTAAGTAATTTACTTTCAATATTTATTAACCGAGATTCAAACTTGGCCGTTGCAGATTCAATCGATAATCCAAAGTCTGCTGAATAAATACTATCAAAGAGCTTGAGTATTTCATTATCAGCACTTTTTTGCGCAATAACAGCATAATCAGGACTAACACCATTAATCACTTCTGACAAACTCAATTTCTCTCGGTTTATATATTCTGATGGTTCTTGAAGTCTTACAACCTTCGTACGATAATAACCATAATATTCGGGTATAAATTCAAGTAGCATTGCAGGGATTGGTTTAATATGTGTTGGATCTAAATAGAAGTTTTCTGACGCTACTTTAATATTCTCTGGATTTGGCGTTTCCATAATTAGAAGTCCACCCGGCTTTAACACCCTTAGAGCCTCTCTAACTAAACATTGTAAATCTTCAAACAAGATATGCTCAACAACATGAAATGCCGATACGATTACTTGACTATCTGAATCAAGCCCCTTTAAATATTCAATTGCATTACCTTGAGAAGCATCTAAATTAAGCTCATCACAGGCGTCGAGCATACCTTGGTCAAGATCAACGCCAAAAGATTTAAAACCATGCTTCTTCATCAACTGTAGCCATTCACCACGCCCACAACCGACATCAAACGTTCGAGCATCAGTGTAAATTTCACTCAGCGGTTTAACAAATGGTAAATACTGTTCCAGTCGACTTTTAATTAACTCCCTTGAACCTCTAAATTTGTTTTCAAAGGCTCTATAAAAATTAGTATCGGACATGTTTAACCTCAATACTTTGCTCTAACCACGCTGAACCAACGAATGTTTGTTTGGAGGAATTAACCACATTGAATACAATCGCTTGATCACGCCATTCATAGTTTTTGTTTAAATGCGTCTCGTCAGAATGAGCTGCTATTGATATAGAATAGGAGCCGACACCCAAATTTAGTGAAACCAAAAATGATATTTCGATGAGGTCACCAGAAAGTACGTTCTCAATTTTCTTATTATAATGGTGTGTATTAGTACCAAATATAGCTTGCCCTAGCCGATCTTTAATCATGTACCCTAAAGTCAATTCCGAAACATTTTCACGAGCTTCAAGACAAACTTTAAGAGCGACACTTTCTCCCACAGAGACATACTCAACAGGCTCAAATTCACTATTTAAAATCTGTACACTTTGTATAACGACTTCCCTAGTTCCCGACACAGTTTCCATTTTACCTGCATCATTTACTACCTGAATAATAGTATTATTTTCTTTTTCAGCAATCAAAGCATTATAAAAATCCATTACTTCTTCAGGATCACCATCTTTTATTACCATGCCTTTTTCAAGCAAAATAGCTCTATTACAAATTGCCTGTATCGCACCACGATCATGGGAAACAATCAACAAAGTCGTGCCCTGCTTTTGAAATTCTTTAATTCTATTAAAACTTTTATGCTGAAAATAAGAGTCACCAACGGAAAGTGCTTCATCGACTATCAAAATTTCTGGACGATATGCAGTAACAACACCAAAAGCAACACGCATCTGCATTCCGCTAGAATAAGTGCGAACTGGTTGATCAAAATAGCCACCAATTTCAGAAAATGCTTCTAACTCATCGATCACCGCATCAATTTGCTCCTGCTTATATCCCATCAAACCAGCAGAATGGTATACATTTTGTCTTCCCGTAAGATCGGGGTGAAAACCCATACCCAATTCTAAGATCGCCGATATACGTCCCACAACTTGTATTTTTCCTGAGGATGGTTTGAGCGTACCAGTGATCATTTTCAACAAGGTGCTTTTACCAGCTCCGTTTTGACCTACAATCCCAACAGCTTCGCCTGGAGCTAGTGAAAAATTAATATCTTTAAGTATTTGATGTTCTTCTGCGGGTTTCGGATTGAGTCCAAACCAAGAAGAAATGCGTTGAAACTCAGAACTATACTCTTTGAATGACTTACTAACATTTAATATATCTAGTACATTGCTCATAGGACATCCGCCATTTCTTCACTAGCTTTTTGGAACATCACCATAGCCAAAATCAAACTTACCAATGCAAAAATACTTGGGTAGACAAGTAAGCTTAGATCCGGAGCCTTGTCATATAACAACACATTGTGGTAACCCATTGTTAATCCAGTCATTGGATTGTACATCATTAAGCCGTGATAGGTCTCAGGAACAATATTCAACATGTAAACTATAGGTGTCAGCCAAAACCAAAACTGAAGTATTACATTCATTACTTGCCCGACATCTCGCATGAAAACATTCAGCACACCAAAAAATAAGCCTATACCGGTTGCAAGTCCCAACGTAATTAGAACAAGTAAAGGTATCCAGTGAAGTGCGTGAAAAGGAATATGGCCCAAAAATCCAAACACTACGAACATGGTTATAAACATAAGAACGAAATTGACTAAGCCACTACCAACAACAATCAAAGGCAACGCTAGCTTAGGAAAAGACATTTTTTTTAGTAAGTTTCCGTTGTCGATAAATACCGTAAGGCAGCGGCCTAATACTTCTGAAAAGAGCGTCCAACCGATAACTCCTGACAGGATATAGATAGGGTAGGCATATTGAGTCGCAACCTCTGGCAACTTTGCAGTCATAATCTGAGAGAGGATCAGCGCATAGACAAGTACCATCGCGAGGGGATTAAGAACCATCCACAATCCACCAAGTTTGCTTCGCGCAAAGCGCGAACGAAATTCAGTGCGAATTGACGACAGTATAAAGTATCGGTACGCCCACAAAGGGAGTAGCACTCTTTTCATCTAGTTATTACCTTATAATTCTGCAGATTTCATCTAAGAGGATTACACCTCTTAGATGTGTATTGTGACACTTTACTTGCCACACAAAATAGAAAGAATGGCTTTAGTTTTCTCTTCCATCAACGCAATGTCTGCGCGAGACTCTACATTCAACCTAACAACAGGCTCAGTATTTGAAGAGCGCAAGTTAAAGCGCCAATCAGCGAACTCTAAACTAATTCCATCCGTCTCATCAAAAACTAAGGCTTCAGACTTGTACATATCTAAAACCTTAGAAATTGATTCTTTTGGATTTTGTAGCTTAGAGTTAATTTCACCAGATGAAGGGTATGCACTAATACGTTCTGAAACCGTTTCGGATAACTTCATGCTTTTAACTGACAATAACTCAGTTACTAGCAACCAAGGAATCATACCTGAATCACAGTAGGCAAAATCACGAAAATAGTGATGTGCACTCATCTCGCCGCCATAAATGGCATCCTCTTTACGCATACGCTCTTTGATAAAAGCGTGACCTGTTTTCGACATAACAGGAATACCGCCGGCTTTAGTAACTACGTCAATCGTGTTCCAAGATAAGCGTGGGTCATGAATGATTTTCGCGCCTTTTTCTTTTTGCAAAAAGGCTTCCGCTAGTAAGCCGACAATGTAGTAACCTTCGATAAAATCGCCATTTTCATCAAACAAAAAGCAGCGATCAAAATCACCATCAAAGGCAATCCCCATATCAGCCTTATGTTCTTTTACCGCATTTGCAGTATCTGCACGACATTCTGGCAATAGTGGATTTGGGATTCCGTTAGGAAAGTTGCCGTTTTCCTCATGGTGAACTTTGATAATCTCCAATGGAATATTCAGAGCTTGAAAACGCTCTTCAAGAGCATCAATCACGTGTCCTGCAGCGCCATTACCAGAGTTGATCACCAATTTCATCGGTTTAATATTCGCTGGCGTAATATAGCCCATCAAATGATCAGTGTACTCTTTCAAAACATTAATTTGCTTGTAGGTACCTTTAACATCAACGTCAATAAAATCATTGTTTTCTGCTAACGTTTGAATATCTCGTAACCCGGTATCACCGCTAATTGGCCTTGCTCCTTCACGAACAAGCTTCATACCATTGTAGTCCATCGGATTATGACTCGCTGTAACCTCTACACCGCCATCAACGCCTAAATGAAAAGTAGCAAAATAGATTTCTTCCGTGCCAGATAAGCCAATATCCAAAACGTGAACACCCGCATCCATCAAACCGTTAGCTAAAGAGAGTTTCAGTTCTTCACTTGTTAGACGAACATCTCCGCCAACAACAATGGTTTTCTCATCAGCACTTTCACTTTTTAAAAACTGGCCGTAAGCTCGGCCGATTCGGTACGCGATGTCATTATCGAGTTCTGAGCCTAGCTGGCCGCGAATATCATAAGCTTTGAAGCATGTTAACTTTGTCATTATTTACTTTCCTCTAAACGTACTACGTCGTCTTCGTTTAGGTATGAACCTGATTGTATTTCTATAAGCTCGAGTGGTATTTTACCGGGATTTTCAACCATATGGCTTACACCAACTGGAATGTAGAGTGATTGATTTTCAGAGATAATTTGCTCTTTGCCATTGCTACTTACTTTGGCGGTACCTGAAACTACGACCCAGTGCTCAGCTCGATGATAGTGCATTTGGAGTGATTGTTTTTTACCTGGCTGTACGGTAATACGATTTACCTTGTAGCGCTCACCGCCATCAATTGCATCAGATTTACCCCAAGGACGATAAACCTCTCTATGCTCTCTGAATTCAGCCCGATTTTCAGCCTTTAAATGCTCAACAATTTTCTTCACTTGTTGAACATTATCTTTGTGTGCGACCAAGACTGCATCTTTAGTTTCAACGACAACGATGTCTTTTACTCCAACCGAAGCTACCAGCTTATTCGGAGCGTAAATATAACACCCTTCAGTGTCCTCTGTTATCGCATCTCCATGAATCACGTTTCCAGAGCTATCCTTCTCTGAAACTTCCCATAACGCTGACCATGAGCCAACGTCACTCCAGCCTGCATCCATAGGAACAACTACAGTCTTATCGGTGCGTTCCATTACAGCATAATCAACAGAATCATCTGGGCACTTTAAGAACTCGCTCTTATCGACGCGAATGAAGTCCATATCTTCTGTTGTGCCATTCGTTGCTTTTGAACAACACTCATGAATTTCTGGTGAGTACTTCTTAAGCTCTTCTAGAAAGACACTCGCTTTGAACATAAAGCATCCGCTATTCCAGTAGTACTCTCCACTTGCTACATATTGCTCCGCGACTTCCAATTGAGGCTTTTCAACAAATTGCTCTACAACGTAAGCCGAATCGCCTTCTTGAGAGCCTCGCTTAATATAGCCATAACCCGTTTCTGGTGCAGTTGGTACTATACCGAAGGTTGCTAACTTACCAGCATCAGCGACAACTTGAGCTTTACGAATTGAGTCTTGGAACGCTTCCGTATCTTGCACTATATGGTCAGCGGCTAAAACTAGCATCACAGGATCATCGCCATGCGCTATCGCTTGCATTGCAGCCAATGCAATAGCCGGAGCAGTATTTCGCCCTGCAGGTTCCAATATAATACGAGCTTCCTGACCAAAAGTACGAAGCTGCTCAGCAACCACAAAACGATGGTCTTCATTAGAAATAATGATTGCTTCAGAAGCCGACATACCACTAATTCGATCTAAGGTGGACTGCAACATCGTTAATGAATTGTGATTATCTAGCGCTAAAAATTGCTTTGGGAACGCTGAACGCGACAGGGGCCATAAACGAGAGCCAGAACCCCCAGCCATAATGACAGGTATAAACATAATTTTTCTTCTTTAATTTATAATCAATACTTTGGTCCCCCCTATTTTGTAGTAAAGCAAGGGGACAAGAATAAATAGTTTCAAACCAGCGCCAAACCACTTAACATTTGGTTGTTATACGCAGGGTTAACAGTGAGCTTTAGCTACATTTCCTTTCGAAGATATACGATATTCATCGACATATGCCGGTATGAAAACTGACTTTCCTTTTTTCAACGTCACAACCTCACCAGAGTCATGAGTTAACGTCAGTTCAGCATCCAACGGCAATAAAATCTCGGCACTTTCTGGACAAACAAGCTCATTATTCGGGTTTTCATAAACAGAGAATCTGAAATCGGGAACCGGAATGGAGTAGGTAAGAACACCGTTCTCAATTAGCGGTGTTAACTTTAGCGTATCAAACGGCTTTTCCTCAAAAAGAGTACAACTAGCAAGCTCTTGAACATCAATATGTTTAGGTGTTAAACCAGCTCTCAGAACATTATCAGAATTAGCCATAATCTCTAATGCAGTCCCCTTTAGATAAGCATGAGGCGTTCTGGCATCTAAATACATTGCCTCTCCAGGCTCTAAAGTAATGACATTAAGCATTAACGGAGTAAACAACCCTATATCACCAGGATACTGCTCTGACAATGTTAAAATTAGTGAGGACAGTTCTTGAGTTACATTTCCTTTAACTTTCGAGATTAACGAGTCGACTGCTTCAACTTTGCGCCCCCCTTCCAGTGAGAGGATGCCGACAAAAAACTCACGAAGCCCCTCAGAAGAAGGATTAGCATTTAGGAGGTCAAGCATCTCACTTAACTGTGGGATTCCAACATTTGAAAATAGTGAAATGATCTCAGGAATTGCTCGGAAACCATTCATAGCTTGATAAGGAGTTAAAGCATAAACTAATTCAGGCTTGTGATTCGAATCTCTATAGTTTCTATGATGAGCGGAAAGAGGAACATGAGCTTGCTCTTCTTTATGGAAACCAAGCTCAGCCTGCTCTTTACTAGGATGCACTTGAACAGACAGTGCATTTTCAGCAGCGAGGACTTTAAATAGATATGGTAACTCTCCAAATTTCTCACTTATCTGCGTTGATAAGAATTCCTCTTTATGAGATTCAATCAAGCAAGACAATAATACTGTAGAATCGCCACATTTAACTTTCGAGCATCCATTTGGGTGAGCGCCCATCCACATTTCTGCTTGCGGCTCATTATTTAAATTATCGATATCAAATAACTGCCTGAACGAAGACTTACTACCCCAAGCAAAATTTTGAATGGTATTGTCCATTTCAAAAAAACATTTTTCTTTAGCAGCATCAAACATTTAATTAACTCCAAACACTTTAAACCTGATAGCCATCTCAGAAAAACAAGCATGCTACCGCCCTTTGATATTGAGGCGAAATCACACTACGCATAAAAATGAAGGCTTATAATTCCAAACATTATCCCTAATGTGACTTTAGGAAGCAAAATTTTTTGCTGCTTTTCCCCTCTTACATTGATCACAATAAGCAAACAATGCGAATTAATTTCTGCTTCTAAGTCTTATCAATCGCCCTATACACAGAACCCAAAACCTGGCTATACTCCTACCCAATATTTTTTCGCCCAATAACGAATAAGAGTTCAAGACATGCAAGAGTTAGTTCCATTTGTTCAAGAGAATATGATTTTAGCCATCGTATGGATCGGCTTGGTTGTTGCCATCATTGCGAACGTAATCAAAACATCAAATGCAGCCTACAAAGAGATCACGGCAGCGCAAACCACACACATGATTAACCGTGAAAACGGTGTTGTGGTTGATATTCGTACTAAAGATGAGTTCAAAAAGGGCCATATTACGGACGCAGTTCACATTTTGCCGTCAGATATCAAAGCAAATAGCTTTGGTAGCCTTGAAAGCCACAAAGCAGACCCAATCATCGTAGTATGCAAGACAGGTCAAACTGCTCAAGAAAGCGCTAACCTAATGGTTAAAGCAGGTTTCGAAAACGTAAGCGTACTGAAAAGTGGCTTAGTGGCTTGGAGCGAAGCGAATCTACCTTTAGTTAAAGGTAAAAAATAGGTTAAAGGCAAGAAGTAAGCTGACCTGATTCAACGAATATGACTTTAAGGTTTTGTCCGGCAGATATGACGAACAAAACCTAATTTAAATTTTAAGGACAAGAAAATGGCTGAAGCAGCACAACAAGACGCACAACAAAACTTCGCAATCCAACGTATCTTCCTAAAAGACGTATCTTTCGAAGCGCCAAACTCTCCAGACATGTTTCAAAAAGAGTGGAACCCAGATGTAAAACTGGATCTAGACACTCAAAGCCGTGAACTTGGCGAAGGCGTGTACGAAGTAATTCTACGTCTAACGGTTACAGTTAAGAACGCAGAAGACACTGCATTCCTTTGTGAAGTTCAACAAGGCGGTATCTTCTCTGCAAGCGAAATGGAAGCTGGTCAACTGGCTCATTGCCTAGGCGCATTCTGCCCGAACATCCTGTTCCCATATGCTCGTGAAACAATTTCTAGCCTAGTAGTTAAAGGTACGTTCCCACAACTGAACCTAGCTCCAGTAAACTTCGATGCTTTGTTCATGAACTACCTACAGAACCAAGCTCAACAAGCTGAAGGCGAACAGGCTTAAGTCTCAAAGTAGAACTTAACTCTAACGTTTCAAGCGCTAGTTAGCTTTTAAATGCACATCGTAACTTCTGCGATGTGCATTTTTTCTTTACACTGTACTAAGATTGAAAGCTCTTATTATTTTAGTAGATAGCTTTTCCAGAATTCTTCGATTTCCCTCAATATTTTTAGGTGGAAGCATGACAGACACAACTCACCCGACCAACACGACAGACGCTTACGGTAAAGACAGCGCTTACGGAAAAGAGATCGCCATGACTGTCATTGGTGCAGGTTCTTACGGAACCTCTTTAGCTATCTCTCTAGCGCGTAACGGTGCAAACGTTGTTCTTTGGGGGCATGACCCTGCTCATATGGCTCGCCTTGAATCTGAGCGCGCTAATAATGAGTTTCTACCAAATATAGAATTCCCAGAAAGCCTGATCATTGAATCAGACTTAGAAAAAGCAGTGACTTCAAGCCGAGACCTTTTACTTGTAGTCCCGAGCCACGTATTCGGCGTTGTGCTTAATAGCGTTAAACCTTACTTAGCCTCAGACTCTCGCATCTGTTGGGCGACCAAAGGCTTAGAGCCAGAGACCGGCCGCCTGCTTAAAGATGTCGCGCATGATGTGCTGGGTGATGGTTACTCGTTAGCGGTTCTATCAGGACCGACCTTCGCCAAAGAGTTAGCGATGGGCATGCCAACGGCTATCTCTGTCGCTTCACCAGATGAAGTATTCTTAGAAGAGCTGCAAGAGAAGATCCACTGCGGTAAAACATTCCGCGTATACGCAAACTCAGATTTCATCGGTATGCAACTTGGCGGCGCGGTGAAAAATGTTATCGCAATTGGCGCAGGCATGTCGGATGGTATTGGCTTTGGTGCTAATGCACGTACCGCGCTTATCACTCGCGGTTTAGCTGAGATGAGCCGGTTAGGTGCCGCTCTTGGTGCGCAACCAGAAACCTTCATGGGCATGGCAGGGTTGGGCGACCTAGTACTCACCTGTACTGATAACCAATCACGCAACCGTCGCTTTGGTTTGGCACTTGGCGCAGGCAAAGATGTAGATACCGCACAAGAAGAAATTGGCCAAGTCGTTGAAGGCTATCGCAACACCAAAGAAGTTTGGTTATTATCAGAACGTATGGGCGTTGAGATGCCAATTGTTGAACAAATTTACCAAGTGCTGTATCAAGGAAAGGATGCACACTTAGCTGCGCAAGATCTGCTTGCTCGCGATAAGAAGTCAGAAAGATAATAAGAGCTGATGCGGGATTCGAGTAAACGAGATGCGAAAAGAGTAAAAGCGGATACGAGATTCGGGTAAACGGGATGCGAAAAGAGTAAAAGCAGATTGAGCTCTTAATGAAGGCTACTTTTCGTTACTCGAATCTCGGTTACTCGCTTCTGTTCTTGTAGCTCTTAGAAACTCTCATCTCGCCATCGCATCAGCCCCTGATAAAGAATGGATGGAAAAATGAAACACTGTGAACAACAAAAGGTTTGGCAATGCATTGTGAAGGAAGCTCGACAGCAGTCAGAGCAAGAACCTATGCTTGCGAGTTTTTACCATGCCACCATTATCAACCACGAAAGCTTAGGCGCTGCATTAAGTTATATCCTAGCCAACAAGCTAAAGACGGCTTCAATGCCCGCAATGGCGGTACGTGAGGTGGTTGAACAAGCATTTAAGCAAGATCAATCGATTATTGATGCGGCTGCTTGTGATATCTGCGCGACGGTAAATCGAGATCCTGCGGTCGAGATGTACTCGATGCCTCTGCTTTATCTGAAAGGCTACCACGCTTTGCAAGGTTACCGAGTGGCTAACTGGCTATGGAAGCAAGGGCGTATTGCACTTGCTACTTACCTACAGAACCAAATTTCGGTTGCTTGCCAAGTGGATATTCACCCAGCCGCTCGTATCGGTAAAGCGATTATGCTCGACCACGCCACCGGTATCGTGATTGGTGAAACAGCCGTAGTTGAAAATGATGTATCTATCCTTCAAGACGTGACTTTAGGTGGTACGGGTAAAGAAGGTGGCGATCGTCACCCTAAAATCCGAGAAGGTGTAATGATCGGTGCCGGCGCTAAAATACTTGGCAATATTGAAGTGGGTGAAGGCGCGAAAATTGGTTCTTGCTCAGTGGTTCTTCAAGCCGTTCCGCCTCATACGACTGTCGCTGGTGTTCCTGCAAAAATTGTTGGAAAGCCGAAAACTGATAAGCCATCTTTAGACATGGATCAGGGGTTTAACGGTCGCTCTCAGAACTTCATCCATGGTGATGGGATTTAAGAGCAGATTCGGGATCCGACGAATAGCCGATGGCCGAGATGCGAAAAGACTCGCAGCAGATGCTGATTATTAATAAGAGCAAAATGACGATAATGATGAAACCCGTTCAATCAATGAGCACTGTTCTTTTGATATCTGCCAGCCTTGGTGTTGCTCTTTTGTCTTCATCATCATTTGCTGCATCTCAAGGTGAACTGAAAGGCGTATCAAGCGAAATCTCTCGTCAACAGAAAGCGCTCTCTTCCCAGCAAAAGAAACTCGATAGCCTACAGGCAAACCTCAAGAAGCAGGAGCTGTCCATCGCTTCACTTGAAAAAGCGATTCTAGACAGTAAAAAGCAGCTCAATACTGCTAATGCTAATATTGCTAATTTAGACACAAAGATTAAAGCGCTCACTGCACAGAAAAAAGTCCAGACAGACAAGTTAGAGCAGCTCATTCAGACTTACTACATGACGAGTCGAGCTAAGGCTTCTTCTCACATTCTCAACACCGGTGTAGAAGAAGATCGCATCAGTCATTATTACCAGCACCTTGCCAAAGCTCGCTCCGCAACCATTAAAACGATTGAACAGACGCAACTTGAATTAGAAGAAAGCCACAAACAGCGTCAACTTGAGCAAGAACAGATAGCAACACTGCTAAAACAGCAAACCACCAAGCGCGATACGTTAGCCAAAACTCAAACGCAGCGTAAGAAAACGGTTGGCAGCATCAAGAAAAACATCTCGGGTGACAAGAATTACCTAGCAGAGCTTCAGCGAAATGAAACACGCCTCAAAGCTGAAATAGCGAAAGCAGAAAAAGCGGCTCGAGAACGACGTAATGCAGTCCCGATGGATGGCCTAGCAAAACGTAAAGGTAAGCTGCCTTGGCCGATCAAAGATAAAGTTCTACATAACTACGGTTCACGTCAAACGGGGCAAATTAACTGGAAAGGCATGGTGATAAACGCCAAGTACGGTCAGCAGGTAAAATCGGTTTACTCTGGCACGGTGGTATTTGCAGAGTATCTGCGTGGCTATGGATTAGTGGTGCTACTTGACCACGGTAAAGGTGATATGACGCTCTACGGCTTTAACCAAGCACTTTTAAAGAAAGAAGGTGACAAGGTTAAAGCTGGCGAAGCGATTGCGCTTGCTGGTGACACTGGCGGCCAAACGCGCCCTTCACTGTACTTTGAGATTCGCAGAAACAGCCAAGCCCAAAACCCGAAGAGTTGGTTAGTTCGATAAAGAGCAGATACGGGATGCGAGTATCTTTCTTCGAATCCCGTATACCGCTTACTCGTCTCTTTCTATTTAGAGTTCAACGCCCTTACACCATCTTCTAATAATGTCAGCTGTTCAAAACCTTGCGCGGTCGCAATTGGTTTAACGGTCGCTATCATCTGCAGCATTCCTTGATGAACGACTTGCTCGGTAATTTGGGCTTTTGGAGACATCGCAGACTGATACGCCAACCAACCCGATGCGATCAAGTGAAGAGAAGTGACCATCGATTTCATTTCCGTATCCGTTGCTTTGAGCAGGTTCAACTCAACGAAGGCTCGCATGATATCGACAAGATTCGTTTGCAGCTTTTCTTGTACGGCCATGTAATCAAGGTGGAGTTTTTCATCACGTGACAATATTTCAGGCAGATTCGCATAGAAGAATCGGTACTTCCACATCAGTGTGAAGATAGAATCTAAGTAAGTCTTTAGTAACGTCAGGCTTTCTTGTTGGCCTTGAATCGGTGTGAACCTTTCAAGTAACTCTGTCGAATAGAGAGTAAAGATGTCACGGACAATTTCTTGCTTGTTGCGGAAATGGTAGTAGAGGTTACCAGGGCTAATCTCGATATGCTCAGCAATATGATTGGTCGTAATACTACGCTCACCGTGCTCATTAAAAAGCTCTAGAGCAGCGTAAACAATCTTGTCACGTGTTTTCATTAGTTATTAGTATCCCTATCCGTTTAGGGGTTCAGTATATCGCCACTAAACGGATAGATCGAGCTGTTAACATCTGGTCTAATTAGCATTAGCTAAAATAGAGCCGAATCAATCACTGCCAAACAGATCTCGTGTGTACACCTTATCTGCAACGTCTGCGATCTCTTCTACCATTCGATTAGAAACAATCACATCGGACACCGCTTTGAACTCAGCAAGATCAGAATAGACTTTCGAGTTAAAGAAGTGCTCTTCTTTCAATACCGGTTCAAACACGACGACTTCGATGCCTTTGGCTTTTAAACGCTTCATGATCCCTTGGATGGAAGAAGCACGGAAATTGTCAGAGCCCGCCTTCATGATCAAACGATAAATACCGACAATTTTAGGCGAGCGCTTAATAATTGAATCCGCAATGAAGTCTTTTCGGGTACGGTTTGCATCAACAATCGCACCCACAATGTTGTTTGGTACATCTTGATAGTTTGCTAATAGTTGCTTGGTGTCTTTTGGTAAGCAGTAACCACCGTAACCAAATGAAGGGTTGTTGTAATGATTGCCGATACGAGGGTCTAAGCCAACACCTTCTATGATCTGACGAGAATCCAAGCCATGCGCTTCCGCGTAAGAATCAAGCTCATTGAAATAAGAAACTCGCATCGCTAGATAAGTATTTGAGAATAACTTTACTGCTTCTGCTTCCGTTGAGTGAGTAAACAGTACGTCGATGTTTTCTTTTTCCGCACCTTCCACAAGAAGATTCGCAAACACTTTAGCGCGTTCAGAACATTCACCAACGATAATACGTGATGGGTGTAGATTATCGTACAGGGCCTTGCCTTCACGCAAAAACTCCGGTGAGAACATGACGTTTTCGCAGTTCAGCTCTTGCTTAATACGCTCGGTATAGCCAACCGGCACCGTTGATTTAATAACCATCACCGCATCAGGATTGATCTCCATGACGTCTTTGATGACAGATTCTACAGAGCTGGTATCAAAATAATTGTTTTTAGGGTCATAATCGGTAGGTGTAGCAATGATGACAAATTCAGCATTTTTGTAAGCGGCTTTATCCGTTGTTGCCATGAAGTTCAGCGTCTTATTTGATAGAAAGTGCTCAATCTCATTGTCTACAATCGGTGACTGCTTATTGTTTAGCATTGCCACTTTTTCATCGATGATATCTACCGCAATGACTTCATGATGTTGTGCCAAAAGCATAGCGTTTGATAGACCCACATACCCTGTACCGGCTACTGCAATCTTCATGATAATACCTATAGTTTTGAGTAATTAACTCAACATAATTTATAACTTAGCTTGCCGTATCATACTCTGGTTGGGGAATTATTCCACTAGCCCGCTTTATCCATTCCTTGCTATACTCGTGACAGTTTTGTATTCAAAAGAGTTAGAAATTATGATTATCGTAACGGGTGGTGCTGGCATGATTGGCAGCAATATTGTTAAGGCGCTTAATGAAGCGGGCCACAACGATATTCTAGTCGTCGACAACTTAAAAGATGGTAAGAAATTTAAGAACCTTGTAGACCTAGACATCACGGATTACATGGATCGTGATGACTTCCTAACTCAAGTCATGGCCGGTGATGATTTTGGTCATATTGAAGCTGTTTTCCATGAAGGAGCATGCTCTGCTACCACTGAGTGGGATGGCAAATACATGATGCTCAACAACTATGAATACTCAAAAGAGCTACTTCATTACTGTGTTGAGCGTGAAATTCCTTTCTTGTATGCCTCTTCAGCTGCAACTTACGGTGAGACCGACACTTTCATCGAAGAGCGAGAGTACGAAGGTGCATTGAATGTCTACGGCTATTCAAAACAACAATTTGATAACTACGTTCGTCGCTTAACCGCGGATGCAGCAGCACACAACGAAACGCTTTCGCAAATCGTAGGGTTTCGTTACTTCAATGTTTATGGTCCACGCGAGCAACACAAAGGCAGCATGGCCTCTGTCGCTTTCCACCTAAACAACCAAATGAATGCCGGTGAAAACCCGAAATTGTTCGCAGGTAGCGAAACCTTTAAGCGTGATTTTGTGTATGTAGGTGATGTTGCGGCTGTAAACTTGTGGTTCTTAGAGAATGGGGTATCAGGCCTCTTTAATCTAGGTACTGGCAATGCTGAGTCGTTTGAAGAAGTCGCCAAGGCAGTTATCAAGCACCATGGTAAAGGCGAAATCGAAACGATTCCTTTCCCTGAGCATTTAAAAGGTGCTTACCAAGAATTCACTCAAGCAGACCTAACGAAGCTTCGCGGTACAGGTTGCGATATCGAGTTTAAAGCAGTAGCCGATGGCGTTGCTGAGTACATGAAGATCGTAAACGCTTAACGGTATATTTCAGATTAGGACCAATAATACACCCTACTTTTAGCGTGTATTATTGGGAATGTCTAACGAATATAATCATTCCCAGAGTGACCGATATTAAGTTAACTCTCTGATTTAAATAATGTAGTGAATGAATGACCACACAACGCAATGATTTTGATCCAAAAGCTTACAACCCTGAGTTTGAATGGGGTTTTCTAGCACCTAAATACTGGGGAACTTGGATTGCTGTTTTGTTATCGTCTTTAGTCTGCTTCTTACCTAACAGCATTCGTTTAGCATTAGCTAAGTTTATGGCTAAGCAAGCTGTAAAAATTAAGAATAAGGCTAACCGCCGGGCTCGAGTTAACCTTGAGATGTGTTTCCCTGAGCAATCTATCGAAGAGCGCGAAGAGACTCTCTATCAGTCATACGTTACTTCCATCTCATTTTTGATGGGATTTGCTTCACTGACACTCAAGAGTAAAACTTGGCTAGAGAATAACACTTCGATAAACGGCCTGAGCAACCTAACCGATATTACAGACAGTGGCGAGAATGTGATCTTGCTGGTGCCACACACATGGGCTATCGATATCCCAGCGGTATTATTAGCTTCACGCAATTTACCTGTATCTGCGATGGCGAAAGCACAAAAAAACAAACTCAGTGACTGGCTAATGCACCGACAGCGCGTGCAATACGGCGGTCGTGTTTATGATCGCAGTGGTGGTATCAAACCTTTCATCAAGTCGGTACGTGATGGGTACCTGGGTTACTACCTCCCTGATGAAGATCTTGGCCGTGAGCACAGTGTCTTCGTTGACTTTTTCGCGACTCAAAAAGCAACTATCTCAGGCCTTGGTCGCCTATCAAAACTAAGTAAAGCTAAAATTGTGCCCTTGTTTGCTCAATACGATAGCAGTACAGGCCAATACGCCCTGGACTTCTACCCTGCTCTACCCTTCCCAACAGGAAGCGAAGAAGAGGACGCTCGTATGATGAACCAATGTATTGAAAATTACGTGAGCAAAAACCCAGAGCAATATATGTGGATCTTAAGGCTGCTTAAGACTCGTCCTGATAGTAATGTAAACCCTTATAGTAATTAACCACAATACAATGTCCTCTACTCATTTTTCTAAGACAAAAACAGTACCCTTTTTTGCTGCTTGCTTTCCTGTTATATGCATTGCTTATGGCTCGGGATACAACTACTCCAGTATTATCTTACTGCTCGCTTGTATTACCAGCTTATGTTTCAAAAGGCATAAACCCCGACTAAGCTCTGAGGAAAAGCTTTTTTTATATACACTTTGCTATTATTTCATCTCTTTTGTCGTATTAAAGCTTATCCATGGTGAGAAGTGGAGCTTTATAGACAAGCCGAGTAGAGCGCTGCTCACTATTCCTATTTTTATTGCACTACTGCGCTACCCACCATCATGGAGGAGCCTCGCTGTCGGGATAAATATAGCCTCAATTTGTTCAGCGGTAGTTGCCCTATACTTTTTACAAAATTATCCCGAACTAAGAGCATTTGATGGGCGTATTCCTAACCTTTGGTTTGAAGGTTACATGCAGATTCAGACGGGTGGCATGGTCACCACATTTGCTATGTCTAGTCTAGCTATAGCGTTATTGGAAATCAAAAAGAAGAACTATCTATTCTCCATCATGTCTTTGATTGCATTCGCCTTGGCATCTTGGGCCAGTTTGCAATCTGAAAGTAGAGGCTCTTGGTTACTCGTTCCTGTTGCTACGCTTGTAATTATCCACTACAAGTTCAACTTGTTCCGTATCAAAGTTATCCTATTAACTCTTTTTTCAATATCACTTGCAGTTGCTACTCTTAGTACTAATGATACTGTTACCTCTCGAGTCAATGAAGCTATCAGTGATTACAGCCAGTACAACTCAAGCACCAATGCCTTTACCTCAGTGGGGATTCGACTCAACTTATGGAAAAGTGCATCAATCACTTTTTTAGAAAACCCATTAGTGGGTGCTGGCACTGATGGAAGACTCGAAAAAAGAAAATCATTAGGTGATGCTGGCATTATAGATAAGCAAGTATCTCGAATGACTTACCATGAGCATAATCAATTTCTAGAGGCAGCTTCGGTTACAGGGATAATAGGACTAAGTGCTTTAATAGCTATATTTTTAGTACCCTTGTTCCTTTTCTTTAAGATATTGAACAGCTCATCGTCTTGTGAAAATGCTAAGAACTTTAGTCTACTTGGAATAGTAAGCGTTATACTTATGGTTGGTTATTGCCTCACGCAAGCTTTTTTCAATCACAATTCCGGAACAATTTTTTATCTAGTCTGGACTAGTATTATTTTGAGTTCAGCTATGTCTAGTAAAGTTAGGGGAGGAAGATGAAAAATAAGGACCTATATATTTGCTCTACCGTAAGACATCTACTTTTTAGTCTGTATAAATCACAAGGTAGTGCCACATCTTCAATGATAATTTTTTTCTATGATTATCAACACGTTGACCCTAAAAGCTTAAGTTGCGAACAATTGCCAGATAATATTGAGCTAGTCCTGGTTAGTAGAAAGCAGCTAGTAATGTATATGAAGGAAAGTGGTTTTAAAGGAAAATACCTCTTATTCTGTGCATTACGTGGTTGGTCCATACCTGATAATTTAAAATCTTACCTCATAATGTTATTTAAAAAATACGATGGTAATTTGAATGTTGATAGCACAATCAACACCCTATTTCTATATAATGACAATAACAAAATGTCTAGATTATTTAGACTACTATCGGCATCGTACTCAATGATTGAAGATGGTATGGGCAATTATGTTGAACACAAAATAGACTCTAAACCGAAACAACTCCTTCGCTTACTCTCAAATAAAAACCCGAAGCGCTATGTGTTTGGCGAGAGAAAACAATGTAATTATATTTATGCGATACATCCAGAAAAACTACCTAGATCTGTAATAAGTAAAGGTAAAAAACTAGTTTTATCTGAAAACAAAACGAATATTTTAAATATTCAACGCTGCTTCAAGTTTGATAGTTCTCATATTTTAAATAGGAAAACACTAATTATTGCCACGCAGCCAACATTCAATAAACTGAAGGGAAAGCTTATTGATAACGGTTTCTTTCATGAAATTTATGATTTGATAATATCGAAAAGTAGAAGTAAAGGATTTGAACCAGTTTTAAAATTACATCCGAAAGAAAATGAATTAGATTATTTGTCTTTCAAAGAAAGAGGGATAACTTTCTTATCGAACAAACAGCCTTTAGAGCTTTATTTACTATCTAGTACAGACACTGTTAACATAATATCAATTAACTCTTCAGCGGGTATCGGTATGGAAGAGTATTGTAACATATATAAGTTAATTCCTGATAGCGAAGTGTCTAACTTTGTAGATATCATAAGTAAATTAGAAATAAACAAAGATAGCCTTCGAGAGAGAATCTCTATCCAGCTATCTAAAATGACATAATATTTTATTTAAATAATCCAAAAGCTAAAGGGGTTCCTGCTTCTATATTGGATAAAGCTCTTTTTCCTATAACGTCTTCGTAGTGTCTTGGCGCTAAACCAAACCCAGGTCGGATGCTACGAACATTTTCAGGCACCAACAATTCACCTTTCGCTATGTCTTTTACTACATATAAAGATCGACGGAACTTAACATTACCTTTTTCAGCTTCTGTTCTTTCGTAGTTCACTTGCCCCATCGCTTGCCAAGCCGTTTTCGTGTCTTTACATAATGCAGCTAACTCATGAGGCTCAAGAGAAAAGCTATCATCTGCGCCACCACCGTTTCGATCCATCGTGACATGCTTTTCTATCAAACATGCACCTAGAGTCACCGAAGCAACCGCAGTAGCATTGTCAATCGTGTGATCAGAAAGGCCTGACAAGACTTCGAATCGTTGGGCTATATCGGCAATAGTTTTTAAATTGTACTGTTCAGCTGGTGCTGGATACCCACTTACACAGTGCAGTACAACTAATTCAGTACACCCATTGTCTCTTGCTGTTTTTACTGCTTCTGCAATCTCTTCCTCGTTGGCCATTCCGGTTGAAATAATCATCGGCTTACCAGTTTGAGCAACACGCTTGATCAAAGGTAAATCAACCACTTCGAAAGATGCTATTTTGTATGCGGGAGCGTCAAGTTCTTCCAATAGGTCTAC
Source organism: Vibrio sp. 10N.261.51.F11 (assembly GCF_041471665.1). Classification (NCBI taxonomy): domain Bacteria; kingdom Pseudomonadati; phylum Pseudomonadota; class Gammaproteobacteria; order Vibrionales; family Vibrionaceae; genus Vibrio; species Vibrio sp. 10N.261.51.F11. Next base: position 19,118 of record NZ_JBFROW010000014.1, read on the forward strand.
AGCTGTGAAATCAAAAGGTGAGCTAAAGATTGTAATACCTAACTCTTTTGCTTTTTCAAACAAAGGCTTGTGCCATTCCCAAGGCATATGCGCTTCTTTATACAACTCATACAAAGTTTGGCCATCCCATAAACCGCCATGAATTTGAAACTCTTCCGAGTCACTATCCATAGTGATTGTTTCATGGGTATAGGTTTGAAGTTTAATCGCATCAGCACCTGCTTTTTTTGCTTCTTCCATAATCTGAAAAGCACGGTTTATATCGCCATTATGGTTAGCAGAAAGTTCAGCAATAATATATGGAGGACAATTTGGACCAATTTCTCGATTATCGATGTATATGTTTTTATTCATTCTCTTCGTATACTCTCAATTTATCTTTCATAAGGTTTCTAATACCTTTCCATTCATGTGAAAAGATACCCAAATGTACTACATCGTGATATTCAGTCCCATTGAAGAAAGCATCTCGATGAGTACCTTCAACTTTAAAGCCAAATTTGGAATGTAACTTCACTACCGGTTGATTAAAACCTAAAACCTCACAGCGTAATTTATGCAAATCTAATTCAGTAAATGCATGCTCTAGCGCTCGATATTCCATCAAAGAACCTGTGCCTCTTACCGCATTGGGCGATGCATAGAATGCCCAAGAAGCGATTCCAGGAATTCGATTTATATCAGTAAATCCAACAACACCTGCTGGCTCTCCATTTAACTCTGCTAGAAAATATTCTTTTGAACTATCCTTGCACATGCTAGAAAACCATGACTTGTGCTCATCCATAGTGATTTCATGAGAGGTGTACATATTTTTTCTAACATCTGGAGAGTTTCTCCAAGCGAGAATTTCTTCTAAATCACTTTCTTCAAGTAGCCTAAATTTAATCACTCTTTGTTTCACGACAAAAGCTCTCCATTGTTTGAGCGACCTTATTCGCACCAAAGCCATCAACTTCAAAATCACTAAAAGGTTTGATGTAATCCCACCTTTCACATAAACGCGCTAGCTCAATTGCATAAGTATCGGTACTCGTCGTTATACCTTCACCTAAGTATTCAACAAACCCTAAATCTGACAAGTAATTTGAAAGTAATACTTGATTCTCCGCTACGGAAACTATCGAGGCAGGAACCCTAAGACAAAACCGCTCCCAGTTACTTACTCCTGAGGCGCCAATTGCATATTTGCTATTACTTAAAGATAAATCAAAACTCTCTAAATTTTTGTATATAGAAACATTGCTATTTTGATTAAGCTTTATCAAAGCATCAAAACGAGGGTTGATTCTCCCCGTGATCAAAATAGTATTAAACGGGAGCCTCTTAAACTCATTTGCTGCAAGAATAAACTTCTCGCACTCATTTGTAGGATCTGTTCCACCAAAAAAAACTAAGAGTTGATTAGATATTGAATCTCGGGGCGAATCCCGCAATGTTGAAAAGCTCTCTCTTAAAAGAGCATATTCAGGACCAAGGAGCTTGGTAGCAGAACAATCCGAATATCTTTTTGAAATGTTCGGCCATAGGTTTTGGTCAAGAATAATATCACTACAGTGTTCACGGTTAAGGTCATCAATCGATAAAATAGCGCATGACAGCTTACCAATAATGATGCTTTCCCATTCATGGTCCAGCGCATAGTGATCCACAATCACCCACTCGGAATAATCAACTTTAGATAGAAAGTCATTTGCATCTTCTTCAACGCTACGTTGAAGCCAAGCTTTATAATCAGCGCTATGGGAGGGAGTCATTTGTAGGCAAGAGGGAGTCAGCTCTAACATGTCAAAGCCTCTATCGCGGATATATGTAATCATGTTCCCAGGCTGAGGCAAACATGCAAAGCATACAGAAAAACCTTTACTCTTTAATACATCAGCAAGCACCAAACAGCGCATAACATGGCCACTACCGATAAATAGTGACGCATCTACTCGGAAGGTAACCTTCATTGTTTATCCTAACCTCAATGCTGAAAAAAGAGATTCGGCCAGTTCCCAGTCTTCTTGGGTATCAATATCTTGAACGCGTTTTCTCGGCAAGAGCACGGCCTTAGAGTGGCTGGAAAACACCGATAGTTTATTCAGGAAAGCATCTTTACGACCCCAATAAAACTGGCCAGCATCGTGATACGCTTCTTCCAAGTCTTGTGATCTTACCTGTTCGTTCTCAGGCGAAAACATCGAAACATAGCCTTGCTCATCAAGCTTAATGGCACGCTGAATCGGAAAAGGAAACGATGTGGCACCAAATGTAAATTGCACACTATTTCCTCTAAGTAGCTCGTAGCCTTTCTGAAGATCTTCAGGTAAAACAAACGGAGCAGTGGCGTACAAACAACAAACATCACCAATATCCCAGCCATTATTAGCGCACCAAGTTATTGCATGGTGTATCACATCCATAGTGGTAGCATAGTCATCGGAGATATTTGAAGGCCGTAAAAATGGCACTTCAGCACCATACTTTATCGCTACCTCGGCTATCTCAGCATCATCAGTAGAGACAATAACCTTATCAAAACAATCCGAAGCAAGTGCAGCCTCGATTGAGTAAGCGATCATAGGTTTGCCATGAAAGTGCTTTATATTTTTACGAGGAATACGCTTGCTGCCACCACGTGCAGGAATAATAGCAACGTTCATTATTTACCTGTCAAAATTTCAGTTACTACACGAACAACGGTATTTTGCTGTTCTTCCGTCATACCATGGAACATTGGCAGTGAGATGGCTTCTTGATAGTAGCGTTCTGACTCAGGGAATTCCCCTTCAGTAAAGCCCATAGCTTGGTAATATGGCTGAGTATGCACAGGAATGTAATGCAAATTAACACCGATACCATTTTCACGCAGGGCGTCAAACACTTGTTTATGAGTTAATGATATCTCATCCAACTTCAAACGAATTACGAATAAATGCAAACCTGAGTATGTGTTTTCAAGTTGATAAGGAAGTACCAAGGGTAATTCAGATAACATTTGATTATAACGCTTAGACAACACATGGCGCGCCGCAACAAATTCATCAAGACGTTGCATTTGCGTGACACCCAACGCCGCTTGAAGTTCTGTCATGCGGTAGTTGAAACCTAAATCAACCTGTTGGTAATACCAGCCACCATGAGAAGCTTCCGTCATCATTTCAGGATCTCGTGTAATACCATGACTGCGCAAGAGAGCCATTTTATCCGCTAGCTCTTTCTGGTTCGTTAATGCAGCACCACCTTCAGCCGTTGTGACAATTTTTACAGGGTGAAAACTGAACACTGTAATATCAGAATACTTACAATTACCGATTGGTTGTTCATGATATTGACCACCAATAGCATGAGAAGCATCTTCAATGACTTTAAAGCCATATTCTTTGGCTAGCTTAGCAATGGATTCCATATCACAAGGCTGACCACATAAGTGAACAGGAACTACGACTTTAGGTAGAGTTCCTGTAGCTTTAGCAGTAATTAGCTTTTGCTCTAGCTTTTTAGGGCACATGTTATAAGTTGCTGAATCAATATCAACAAAGTCCACTTTAGCTCCGCAATAAAGACCACAGTTTGCAGACGCAACAAAAGTAACAGGCGTTGTCCACAACCAGTCACCTTCCCCCAAACCTAAAGCCAAACAAGCGATATGCAGAGCCGAGGTTGCACTATTCACTGCTAACGCGTACTGAGCACCAGTATGTTCTGTTAACGCTTTTTCAAACGCAGGAACTTGTGGCCCCTGAGTTAGAAAATCAGATTTAAGGACATCAACTACACTATCAATGTCTTGCTGACTGATATCTTGCTTGCCGTATGGAATCACTGTTCTACTCACACTGTAAATTTAGGATCAACATGTTCTTTGATTAGGTCACGTAGACCTTCAATCGTTTCCCACTCAGTATTGGTGCCTGAGTTGTATTTAAAACCAAAAGGCACTTTCTCAGCCTTATGGTGATTCATGTACTCATCTTCTGTGTATGTAAAAGAGACAGAAGGAAGGATCGCGTAATAACGACCTAAATCAATCGTATTGAGAGAATCAGTATCAGTGATCATTTCTTCATGAAGTTTTTCTCCTGGGCGAATGCCAACAACCATCGTTGCCATGCCCGGCGCAATAGCTTCAGCGATGTCTAGAATTTTGTACGAAGGGATCTTAGGAATAAAGATCTCACCACCCAAATGGTTTTCAAGTGCATACATGACCATATTCACGCCATCTTGAAGAGAAATATTAAAACGCGTCATCTCTTCATGTGTAATTGGCAGTACACCTTCTTCTTTTTTCTGCATAAAGAATGGAATAACTGAACCACGAGAGCCCATAACATTGCCGTAACGTACGACACTGAAACGAATGTCTTTTGAGCCTTTAATATTGTTCGCAGCGGCAAATAGCTTATCCGATGCAAGTTTCGTAGCACCATATAAGTTAATTGGTGCACATGCCTTATCGGTCGAGAGAGCAACGACATCTTTCACACCACACGCAAGAGCTGCACTAATCACATTCTCTGCGCCATCAATATTGGTGCGAATACATTCAGTCGGATTGTACTCAGCAGTGTCTACTTGTTTGATCGCAGCGGCGTGGATAATGACATCAACACCTTCACACGCTTGAATCATACGATTACGATCACGCACATCGCCAATAAAGAAGCGCAGTTGAGGGAAATCCTTAGCTGGGTATTGTTGCTTGATTTCAAACTGTTTTAGTTCATCACGAGAAAAAATGATGATTTTCTTTACATCTTGGTAACGTTCTAAAATCGTTTTAATGAACTGTTTACCAAATGAACCTGTGCCACCTGTAATTAATACTGTTTTGTTATTTAGCATATTCAACTACTCTATTATGTCTTTTATATTCTTAGTCTGTAGACTCAGAATTTTAAATTCAAATTAATTTCTAACTACCTGGCTAGTAGTTTCTCAAAAAACTCCAAATGCTTCTTCACTGTCACTCGTGAACTAAAGCTTTCATCTAGGCGCTTCTTAGCCGCTTCACTCATTGTTGTGCACTTTGCCTTATCTTGTGCGAGCTTGTCCATAGCCACCCCTAACGCCTTGGCGTCACCAGTCGGGACAATATAACCAGTCTCGCCATCTACAACGAGTTCAGGAGCGCCACCGGTAGTTGTCACTACTGAGGTTGTGCCATTTGCCATCGCTTCGACAATCGTGCGTGGTAGCCCTTCTCCGCTAATCGATGGCTGAACTTGAAAATCAGCCATACACATGATTGAAGGGATGTCAGTACGATGACCAATGTAGTGAATACGCTCACTCATAGGACTTGCTTTCATCTCATCAAAATGAGGCTCGTAGCCGCTGCCCGCTAAGATCAAATGGAAGTTCGGTGCAGTAATGTATTTGGTCGCCTCAAGTAAAACAGATATACCTTTACTTGGCCTTACATGCGCTGCAGTAATCGCGACTACATCATCTTCATTCAAACCAAACTCAGAGCGCTCAGTTGGTGGCACTTTATACCAATCCAATTCATGCCCTTTGTATATGGTAACAACGTTATCTTTGTTCTTCCAAACGCGCTTCACCACATCTTGTCGAACCGCTTCAGAAACACATACTATGCCGTCTACACGAGGGTGAAGTTGCGTTAAATAAGCACTAGGGTCATGTCGATATAACCCTCCGGTTGTACCTCGATAAACGACTAATTTAACGTTAAAGCCAATACACGCAAACGCGGCATTGGGGATCGTCTTAGAGTTAAAAGCATAGCAGATGTCGTAATCATGCGTTTTCAGCTCGTGGCGAATCTTTTTAATGGTATCAAAACAAATTTTACGCTTTGGATAACCATCAACGACTCGAATGCCGCACTCTTCTAACTTTGAGAGATGCTCAGACTCACCTTGGGTCATGATAGTGACTTGGTGACCTTGACGCGCAAGCTCAATAAAGATCGCGGCTTCAGGGCGTAAACTGTTCCATGCATGTAAGTAAGATGCACAAACTAAAATCTTCATCTATTGGGCCCCATTTACTAATATTCTGAGCAATTTTCAATAATCCACAAGCCAACATGCTTGTTAAAATTCACTTGTGCATAGGTCATTGCCACAATAAATCCAACACTACCATCTAAAAAACCACGACGAATGACATAGATTAAAAAGAAAGTCCAAATAGCACGTAACAAAGCCACCAATAAACCTGAGCTCTTCTTTCCTTTTCGGTGATACTTCTGAGAGCCAAGCCACGCATATTTTGCAGCCTTATCTAGGCCATGCCCATAATCTCGATGAGTATAGTGGAGCAAATAGCCTTTCAGAATACCTGTCGTCCCTTGTCCCGGTACAACAGTTTCATGCACTTCATCCAACGTATAACGAGAGCCCTCTCTTTTGAAGAGTCTCAGCACAGCACGAGCACTTCGACCATGCTTAAGCGTTGTTCCATAGAGCGTCACTCCCCAAGGAAGTTTATACGCGGTATGCTTGATTTGATCTTGCTTTAACAACTCAATAAGAGCCTTGCTCATTTCAGGGTCTAGAGCTTCATCAGCATCGATTGATAACACCCAATCACATGTCGCTTTATCTAACGCTCGTTGTTTTTGTTTGCCAAAACCAGGCCAATCAGTGATAGTCACGTTGTCTGTATATTTTCTACATATATCAACCGTTGCATCCGTTGAACCGCTATCTAATACAATAATTTCATCAGCAATATCCACTACCGACTTTAAACATACTTCAACACGGTCTTCTTCATTTTTTGTAATTAAAATAACGGATAGTGAGTGCTTTCTCATAACAGTTCTCTTTCGATAGTTTTAAAAGTTCCAGTGCCCTAGCACTTTCCTCATTTTATATTGTCTTAACAAGTTGAGCGGTTTACTCTTCAAGTGTGAGGTACCTTTATCGAGCAAAGCGTTAGTTGCACCTAATACTCGTAGACTAGATTCACCATCATTATACGGATGAATAAACTGACAGTATGCCTCTACCTCTTCCATTAAATTACTTGGTCGTGACAACGCCAATTCTAAAGTCCCTTCAACTTCACACTTCTCCTTAATATTTAACAAGTGAGACTTAGGACTTTGATTATTAAAAGTTACGACTGGTTTATGTTGAAGTAAAAACATTAACAACACCGAAGATGTATCACACAGCATAACATCTGCTGCTTGAAGTAATGGAATGACGTTATCTGTTTCTACAAAGGTTAGGTTTTCACTTTCAAGGGACTTATACATATCCACAATTTCTGTCGACATTTTAGGGTGAAATTGTACGAACCAACGCCACTTCCCGCTTTGTGACATACGCTTCACTTCTTCATACAAATGAGGGGCACACGTGAGATTACGTGAAAACGTCGAGCACATTAGAACGATAGGGCGAGAATCGTCATTATTTAAGTATGGATTTTCATTATGTTGTGAAAACAATGGGTCCAACATTGGCCAGCCAGTTTCTTCAACGTCAAAAAAGCCATGCTTCGCTTTTAGATCCAAAAATGGTGCCGTTGTTTGAGGGCCTTGGGTGCAATACATATCAAAGCACCCGCGAATTTCAAAATGATCTTCTCTGCCACGTCGATTGAGCTTTCCAGAATTAAAACCATGGAAAACCCCAATTTTAACGCCGGGGATAAAACTAGGAACGACATTACCCGGTACAAATACAGCATCAGGATTCCATTTATTCACCTCGGCAATACTGTTTAATTGAACCTCGTCATGCAATAGAAACCTATCATCAACTTCATTCCCCTCTAAGAACCAACGCACTTCCCCTTGATGTTCCAAGATTACTTTTTGTAAAGGGCGCAAGATTGCATATGAATAATTTTGTGATATGTACATCAAATAGCGACGTTTTTGGCAGTTCACAGTTTATCCCTTTAATGCCTGTTTTCTAAAATCACATTCTAACTTAAGATAGAGTTAATCTACGATGTTTCTTCGTTTTACTCTCAAAGTTTTTATATTCTTATGCTTATACGACTTATATACACTCTTATATTGTCATTGGCCTCTCCACTACTCCTCTATGGGCTTTATAAGAGCAAACCCGGCAAACCAAGTTTCGGCAAGCGCTGGAAAGAGCATTTCGGTATCACACCGCAAGTTCAAGGTAAAAGCCCTATCTGGATTCATGCGGTGTCGGTGGGTGAATCTATTGCTGCGATACCTATTATCAAGCAATTGAAGCAGAGAGAACCAAATCAAGCCATCATTGTTACCACGACAACCAGCACAGGTGCTGAGCAAATAGACAAGCTGGGTGATTTGGTCGAACATCGCTACATGCCGATTGATTTTTCTTGGTGTGTACGAGGCTTCCTTAAATCAGTAAAACCAAAGCAAATATTGATTATGGAAACAGAGCTTTGGCCAAACACGTTACATTACGTTGCGAAAGCCGGAATACCGATTTCGGTACTCAACGCTCGCCTATCTGAACGATCGTGCCTGCGTTATGCTAAATTCCAATCTGTCTTTAACCTTCTAGCGAAAAACCTTTCTCAAGTGCTCTGTCAATATCCTAGTGATGCAGAACGTTTTGTAAGGCTAGGATTAGATAAAGCATCAGTGCATGTGACTGGCTCCATCAAGTTTGATATTGAGGTCTCTTCTGAGCAGGTTGAAAAAGGCAAAGCGCTACGTGAAACAATTGGCTCTGAGCGCTGTGTATGGATAGCGGCCAGCACTCACCGAGGCGAAGATGAGATTATCTTAGACGCTCATAAGCAGCTTCTAAAGGACCACCCAACTGCGTTACTCGTTATTGTTCCTCGCCATCCTGAGCGATTTAGTCAAGTCACTGAGTTGGCTAAGCAGCACCAGTTCAATACCATCACTCGAACGAGCCAACATCCCATCGCCTCTGATATTGAAGTCTATATAGCGGATACGATGGGAGAAATGTTAGTACTACTCGGTGGTGCTGATGTGTGTTTTATGGGAGGAAGCCTTGTAGGCGATAAGGTAGGTGGCCACAATCTTCTAGAACCAGCAGCTCTACAGCTACCCTTACTGAATGGCCCTAGCTACTTTAATTTTAGCGAGATCACAGACAAACTACTTGAAGCTCAAGCTGTCACTATTTGTCAAAACAGTAATGAAATTGCAGGCCAGCTAAGAGAGCTATTCTCTCAGCCTGACTTGCGTAAAAACAGAGGCTTAGCGGCTTATCAAGTGGTTGATCAGAACCGAGGGGCGTTGGATAAAACCTTGGCATACATTCTTAATTAATGACCATTCTTAGCTAATGGCCTTCTTAGCTAGTCACCACTCTTAACTAACAGCAACTAACCTTGGTAGCCTTGCAATAACGGTTCCCAATCCTGCTCTTGCCATTGAATCTGGCGCTTGTTTACTTCTTTTAAGAACGAGCGCTTTAAGCGATTCAAGTTACCTTCTTTCCACTCATCACCCACTTGATGCCCACACTTATCAAAATCAATGATCCACACCATTTGCGAGTCATCAAGTAAGATATTATGAATGTTGAGATCGGTATGATTAACCCCAGCATCATGCATCTTGCGTACCTCTTGGCCAATTCGACGATAAACATCCGCATCTATTGGATCAGAAACCAAGACATCAACCAGATCTTTCGCATTGGGAATCCGTTCCGACATCAGATCAGCACGATAAAATAGTCCGCTTTTAATGGCTCTAGCAGCAATGGGCTTCGGTACATTCACACCTGCGTTTGCCAATGCTTTGAGAACATTAAGCTCCATTGCACAGCGCGTACTTTCCCAATCAGAGAAACGATATTGGTCTTCGACTAGCTTCCCAAACAATCCGCCACGGCGATAATGGCGCAATGCGGCCTGTATTCCATCAAGCTGAATGAACCATGTGGTACCGCGTCCTTGAGCACTGCCTGAAATGGCGTCTTGTTGCTGCCAATATTCAGCCTCAAAAATCTGAGCGATATCGCCCTCTGGTACCTGAGCCAAAAGTTCAGGGTCGTACCAAATTGTTTGGTTCTTGGTGCTAATCGTTTCCATCTATGAGGCCTTTGGGTCGCTTTTCGTCATTGCTATTTTACAACTAATGCGAGTATCTGCATAATTCTGATGTTATTCACTTTTTTCGGGCACTTTATGTCACTGTTCTCAACTGCACCTCAATCTCTTTGCATACTTCGCCTCTCCGCGATTGGCGATGTTTGTCATGCTATTTCTGTGGTTCAAGCCATCCAGAAGCAGTGGCCTGAAACGAAAATCACTTGGATAACGGGCAAAATAGAAGCCATGCTGATCGGCGATCTACCCGGTATTGAGGTGATTGTTTTCGATAAGAAACAAGGCTTCAAAGGAATGCGTGAATTATGGCGTCAGCTATCTGATCGTAAATTTGATGCACTTCTGCATATGCAAGCCGCACTCAGAGCCAGCGTGCTATCTTGGGGGATAAAGGCGAAGTGCAAAGTGGGATTTGGCAAAAACCGTACTCGTGAAATGCAGTCACTCTTTACCAACCACCATCTACCTATTTCAGATAAGTTTCATGTGTTGGATAACTTTGCCGAATTTGCTCGCTACATTGGTGCCCCCTTCGATAAGCCTCAATGGGATATCCCTTTAACACCTGAAGATGAACAACTCGCAATTAGCACCATGGCAGACAAGCCGACCTTGGTTATCTCCCCAGCTGCAAGCAAAGATTCACGCAATTGGTTAACTGAGCGATATGCAGCTATTGCTGATTATGCTGTCGAACAAGGCATGCAAGTGGTGTTATGTGGTTCTCCGGCACCAAGAGAAGTTAACCTTGGTAGCGACATCGAAAAATTATGCCAGTCGCCAGTAACCAACTTGATTGGAAAAACGAACTTGAAGCAACTGACTGCCGTACTGAAACATGCAACGGTGGTATTGGCACCTGATACTGGCCCAGCCCACTTGGCAACTACGCAGTCAACGCCTGTAATCGGCTTGTACGCACACAGCGACCCTCGTAGAACAGGACCTTACAACGATCTCGATATCGTAGTGAGTGTTTATCAACAGCACGTAGAAGCACAACAAGGTAAACCAGTCGCAGACCTTCCATGGGGAACCCGTGCTAAAGGCGATGACCTGATGAAAGACATCACACTCGATATGGTAAAGCAGCAACTCGATAAGGCCTTAAACTCTAGTAAAGCACCGAATTCGAACACTACATTAAGCAAGGACAGCTAAAATGAGCACACACGTTATTTATCCAGGAACTTTTGATCCGGTGACCAATGGCCACCTTGATATCATTGTTCGTGCCGCTAGCATGTTTGACCATATCACTGTTGGAGTAGCAGCGAGCCCAAGTAAAAAAACCATGTTTGAGTTAGATGAACGTGTAGAGTTGTTACGTGATGCGGTGTCTCATTTACCTAACGTGTCTGTAGAGGGATTTTCGGGGTTACTGGTCGATTTTGCTAAACAGCAGCAAGCAAACGTATTAGTACGTGGTCTAAGAACAACCATGGACTTTGAGTACGAGTTTGGTCTCACTAGCATGTATCGTAAGCTCCTACCTGGCCTTGAAAGCGTATTTCTGACCCCTTCAGAAGAGTATGCTTTCCTCTCTTCAACCATTGTTCGTGAAGTCGCTATACACGGAGGGGATATTAGCCAGTTTGTACCTCAAAAAGTAGCAAACGAAATCACAATAAAAACAGCCAAATAATTCTCTTTATCTACTCCGAAAAACAAAAATAGCGCTCATTGAGCGCTATTTTTATAAGAGAAACTAACTCTTATAGTGAGTAGTAAGCCTTATACCAATCCGCAAAAGCTTTCGCGCCTTCTTGGATCTTCACTTGAGGTTTATAACCAACCGCTTCAAACAAATCTTCCGTATCAGCGTAAGTCGCGTACACATCACCTGGTTGCATTGGCATGAAGTTCTTTTTCGCTTCAACACCTAGAGCACCTTCTAAGGCTTCGATGTAGTCCATTAATTTAACTGGGCTACCATGACCGATGTTAAACACTCGGTATGGTGCTGAACTGGTTGCTGGTGAGCCTTGCTCTACTGTCCAATCTGGCTGTTTAGCTGGAACTCGGTCTTGCACACGAATAATACCTTCAACAATATCATCGATATAAGTGAAGTCACGCATCATGTCGCCGTTGTTATAAATGTCGATTTCTTTGCCCGCTACGATTAGATTCGCAAACTTGAACATCGCCATATCAGGGCGACTCCAAGGGCCGTAAACCGTAAAGAAGCGAAGACCTGTCGTTGGTACGTCGTATAAATGAGAATAGGTATGCGCCATCAACTCATTCGACTTCTTAGTCGCGGCGTACAGTGAAATCGGGTGATCAACACTGTCTGCTGTATGGAATGGCATTTTTTGATTCAAGCCATAAACGGAACTCGATGAAGCATAAACGAGGTGTTCAACCTTATTATGGCGACAACCTTCAAGAATAGCTAAGTGACCGACAAGGTTGCTATCGGCATACGCCATTGGGTTATCAATTGAGTAACGAACGCCAGCTTGCGCCGCTAAGTGAATCACGCGGTCAAACTTTTGCTGTGCGAAAAGCTCAGCGATACCTTCTCTATCAGCGAGATCCAGCTCGATAAAGGTCAGGTTTTCATGTTCGATACGTTTAAGGCGGTCATGCTTTAAAGAGACTTCGTAGTAGTCATTCAAGTTATCAATACCGACAACCTCATGGCCTGCTGCGCATAGTCGCTCTGACACTGCAGATCCGATAAAACCGGCAACGCCAGTTACTAAATATTTCATTCTACTATTCTCAATTCATATCATTAATGTAATTGTAGCGACTAGCACTTATATCTACTAGCAGTAAAAAGTGAACGCGCGTTCAGTTTTTTATACTTGGCACTCTTCGCAAAAAAACGTATTTCTTTGCCCTATTTTCAATTCTTGAATCAGAGCTTCACAGCTTGGGCACTTTTCACCCGCTTTCCCATACACTTGCAGCTCTTGGGCGAAATACCCCGGTTTGCCATCTGCTTGTGCGAAATCTTTTAGCGTAGTACCGCCTTGTTTAATGGCGGTGGCGAGCACTTGTTTGATCTCTTTGGTCAACAAGACCCACTCTTGTTTTGTCACTTTGCTTGCAGGGCGCAAAGGGCTAATACGTGAAGCAAATAGCGCTTCATTGGCATAGATATTACCCACACCAACCACCACTTTGTTGTCCATGATGAACTGCTTGACTGCGACTTTACGCTTTTCTGCTTTCTCAGCGATGTAATCAGCGTTAAAGTCGTCCGTTAACGGCTCAGGACCAGAACCAAGCAACACAGAGTGGACTTCATCAGGCGCCGACCACAACCAAGCGCCAAAGCGGCGAGGGTCGTTGTAGCGCAATACTTTGCCATTGGTGAGCTTAAGATCCACGTGATCGTGCTTGGCTGCTGGAAAGTCAGCGTCTAATACGCGTAGTGAGCCAGACATACCAAGGTGAACAATGGCAGTGCCAGTATCCGTTTCAATCAATAGGTACTTTGCACGGCGCGAGATGGAGCGAATCATCTGCCCTTCTAATGCTTTTAACTCTTGTGGGATATCCCAACGCAGCTTGGGCGTGCGAAAAGTAAGAGTTTTAATGGTCTCACCGACTAAATGAGGCGAGATCCCCATTCTGCTTACTTCGACTTCGGGTAATTCAGGCATAGTTAGTCGTCCGATTTAGAGGAGTGGTTAGCGTTAAAGCTTGGAAACAGGTAGCTCTCTTCAATAGACACCGCCAACCACTGATCATTCCAGTTTTTTAACAACCAGAACTCAGGCAATTGATAATAGGTAATACGCTGGGGCTCTTCTTGGTCTTGATACCATACTTCGATGGTGTGTGGTGTATTTAACCGAGGCGTAAGGTCTGTGTAGGTCTGTGAGTCGACTTCCGTGCCCACAAGCTCTTTCCAACGTTGTGACAGCTCTTGTGCATTGGTGGCTTGAGGAAAGTCAGTATCTTCGAACTGGTAAACCCATTGATTATCTTGTTGAATGACAGACCACTTAGCAAAGTGTAACGCTTGAAGCTTTGCTGTTGGGTTCAGGAGATAAGGATAAGGGCTATCAACCTGCGGTTCAGGCTCGATAAGGTACGCTTTGATCAATGTTGGAAGGTTTAACACGCCAATAAAAGCGATCACACTGAACATGAGTATGTTGTTCCACCGGCGTCCACGATATCTCATCTGATTCTGCTCATCTAACCTATTGAACATTCAGTATATCGTGAAAGTGGCAATACTTTCTATGTTGTACAGATTTCTATCTATCAGAGGCTATATCAAGCAAGAATAATTGAGTTCCTCAAATTGTAGATATAAAAAAACCCAGCGATTAAACTGGGTTTTTCAATTCTTTCTTCTACTGAAGAAGAGCAAAAAAAGCATCAATTACTTGATTTTAGCTTCTTTGTACATAACGTGTTGGCGAACTACTGGATCAAACTTTTTGATCTCAAATTTGCCTGGCATGTTACGCTTGTTCTTATCAGTTGTGTAGAAGTGACCAGTACCTGCAGAAGATACTAGACGAATTTTCTCACGAATGCCTTTAGCCATTGCTTAATTCCTCTTAAACGTTTTCGCCACGTGCACGGATATCAACAAGAACAGCATCGATGCCTTTCTTATCAATGATACGCATGCCTTTAGCAGTTAGACGTAGTTTAACAAAACGTTTTTCGCTCTCTACCCAGAAACGATGAGTTTGTAGGTTCGGCAGAAAACGGCGCTTAGTAGCATTGCGTGCGTGTGAACGGTTGTTACCCGTTACTGGACGCTTACCAGTTACTTGGCATACTCGGGACATGAATGTCTTCTCCAATCGTTTCAGCTCGATATCAACCTTGGTGGCCGAACCTCTCTATCAATTAAAATAGAAGGTAAAAACCGTTATGGAAAATCCATACAAGGCTATCAAAGGTCGCGCATTATACTAACTTGACACGCATTGCTCAAGACCCGAACAGATCCTTTTTACGGATTTCGTGATCTTTTTTTGTGCAGCGCAGCTTGCTTGAGTAATCAGAGCTGATTTTAGGTCTAAAAATGTGGCCGGAATAATAGCAGATTTAACGCAACTAACAACCTAAAATGTGATTCAAATCCATCCACGCTCTGCAAAAGAGACAACTTCGCCATCTCCAACGACAAAATGGTCGAGAACTCGGATGTCCACCAGCGCTAATGCGTCGGTCAATCGGCGTGTAATCCTCCTATCCGCTTGGCTGGGCTCCGCGACACCCGAAGGATGGTTATGAGCCAAGATTAATGCCGCCGCATTGTGATGAAGTGCCCGTTTAACCACTTCCCGTGGGTAAACCGATGCGGCATCGATGGTTCCTTCAAACATAACTTCGTCTTTGATTACCCTATTTTGGTTATCGAGGAACAATATATAGAAGGCTTCTCGCTGGCGATCACGCAACATGCTCGAAAGATAAAGCTTAGTATGACTAGGGCTAGTGAGTGCATCTCCGCGAGATAACGTCTCTGCTAGATAGCGCTGTGTCATCTCTAACACAGCCTGTAATTGAACATACTTGGCCTGCCCCATCCCTTTATGGGCACAAAATTCTTCCTGCGTTGCTGAAAAAAGATGACGGAGCGAGCCAAAGTCTTTGATCAACTTGTCAGCAAGTTCCAACACGTTCATTCCTTGTGTCCCTGTTCGCAGAAATATCGCGAGCAATTCCGCATCACTCAAAGAATCAGGCCCTCTATTTAACAACTTTTCTCTCGGCATCGATTCGGCAGGTATTTTATCTATTGGCATATAAAAGCTAATCACTAGTCATGAACACGACCCACCACCTTAATGAGATCGTAATCGGAGATCCTTCGGTAGAGATAAAAGGAAACGAGTCACTAGCAAAACCGTGTAATTGATAAGTTTGATAACACCAACTTGATGAGCGTCAAATCTGTTCTAATTCTGCTTCTAGGCACTAATCCTTTGTTCTGATATCGTAAGTCCCAGAGAAATTAAGGAACAGAATCATGCAAACATTGGTTAATCAACTGGATAACGCTGACCTACAAGGCCTAGCTGGGAAAAAAATCCTACTTGGCATTAGTGGTGGTATCGCTGCGTATAAATGTGCCGAACTGACTCGACGCTTAATTGAACGTGGGGCGCAAGTACAAGTCGTGATGACAAATGCAGCCAAGGAGTTCATCACTCCTCTCACTATGCAAGCCGTCTCTGGAAGGCCGGTGTCTGATAGTTTGCTTGATCCTGCTGCTGAGGCTTCCATGGGGCACATCGAGCTCGCAAAGTGGGCTGATTTGGTATTACTAGCGCCAGCAACCGCAGACCTGATTGCTCGTATGACAGCGGGCATGGGTAACGACCTACTGACCACTTTGGTTCTAGCAACCGATGCGCCAGTTGCGGTATCTCCGGCAATGAACCAACAAATGTACAGCCACCCTGCGACTCAAGAGAACATTGCGACACTAAAACGTCGTGGTTGTGAAGTTTGGGGGCCAGCGGCTGGCGAACAAGCGTGTGGTGATGTGGGAATGGGTCGCATGCTAGAGCCTATGCAGCTCGTGCATCGCTGTGAAGACTTCTTCCAACCTAAACCTCTTGCTGGTCGCTCTGTGTTAATCACGGCGGGTCCAACTCGTGAAGCCATTGACCCTGTGCGTTACATTACCAACCACAGCTCGGGCAAGATGGGCTATGCACTGGCTGAAGCAGCCGCGAAACAAGGCGCAACAGTGACTCTAATCAGCGGCCCTGTTTCATTAGCAACGCCAAATAAAGTTAATCGTATTGATGTCGACAGCGCACAACAGATGTTTGATGCCGTTACTGCTAACGCTTCTCAACACGATATTTTCATCAGCTGCGCCGCAGTTGCCGATTACCGTCCTGAGACCATTGCAGACCAAAAGCTTAAAAAGGTCGACGGTAAAGACGACATGACCATTCAAATGGTTAAAAACCCAGATATTGTCGCTTCTGTCGCTTCAATGACCGAAGGTCGCCCATTTACTGTCGGCTTCGCAGCAGAAACTCAAGATGTTGAGAAGTACGCACGCGGTAAACTGGAAAGAAAGAACCTCGATATGATCTGCGCCAACGACGTCTCAGTTGAAGGCCAAGGCTTCAATAGCAGTAGCAATGAGCTGCACCTTTATTGGAAAGGCGGCGATAAATCTCTGCCACTGGAAAGCAAAGACACACTTGGTTTCCAGATCCTCGATCAGATCCAACAGCTTATTAATGTATAAACGCACAAATTTGCTCTGATAATCTGCTGACACCTCTCGATTCTGTTGACCTAGGGCTTACAAAACTAGGAAACAGAATTGAATGGTGTTTATAATCCTTCTTCACTCAATCCTCATCTTTAGGAAAGGAAGTAAATAGATGGCTGGTACTCGAAAATCAAACCGTCGTGAAGAAATCCTACAAGCTCTCGCACAAATGTTGGAATCGACCGAAGGTGCTTCTCGTATCACAACGGTAAAGTTGGCCAAGCAAGTGGGTGTTTCTGAAGCTGCGTTATACCGCCACTTCCCAAGCAAAGCCCGCATGTTTGAAGGCCTGATCGAGTTCATTGAAGAAGCGTTGATGTCTCGAATCAACCGTATTCTGGATGAAGAGAAAGACACGCTAGAGCGCATACGCCTAGTACTACAACTTATCTTAGTTTTCTCAGAACGTAACCCAGGCCTGACTCGAATTTTATCTGGTCATGCTCTAATGTTTGAAAATGAACGCCTGCGTGATCGCATCAACCAACTTTTCGAACGCATTGAGACGCAACTTCGCCAGATCCTGCGTGAAAGAAAGCTTCGTGAAGGGAAATCATTCCCGGTTGATGAGAAAATCTTAGCCGCTCAACTGCTCGGTCAAGTTGAAGGCAGCTTGAATCGATTTGTTCGCTCAGACTTCAAATATCAACCAACAGAAAACTTTGATGCTTATTGGGCACTGCTAAGCGCTCAGATTAAGTAGCAATCAAATTAAGTGGCAATCAAATCTTAAGTGATGGTTATGACGACGAAAACTTCTTCAGCAAACGGCACAGCACAACACGTGATTACTAAGCCGCCTTTTACTCTAGCTCTACTTCACCCTAAATATTGGGGTGTATGGTTTGGTTTTGGGTTATTGGCGCTTATTGTTAACGTTCTCCCTTATCGCCTCTTACTGCTGTTAGGCCGATCGTTAGGCTCTTTGGGTGCTCGCTATGGTAAAAAGCGCGTCGCGGTAGCAACACGTAACTTGGAGCTCGCCTTCCCAGACAAGCCAGCAGATGAAGTCGCGGCAATGGTCAGTGAGAACTTTAAGAACACAGGTATGGCACTCATCGAAACCGGCATTACCTGGTTCTGGCCAACGTGGCGTTTCAAGCGAATCCTAGTAGATAAAGACACCCAAACACTGCGTACACATAAAGCCAACGGTAAAGGTGTTCTTCTATGCTGTGTGCATGCCTTAAACCTAGAGATCACTGCGCGAGCAATGGCTGTTCTCGGTATTTCTGGTTTAGGTGTTTATCGCCCGCACAACAATCCGGCTTATGAATTCATTCAATACCGTGGTCGTACTCAAAACGGCAACCGCCTAATTCACCGTAAAGACGTGAAGCGTATGATTCGAATCCTGCGTCAAGGTGAGATCCTTTTCTACCTACCGGATCATGATTACGGTCGTAACAAGTCTGTGTTTGTGCCTTTCTTCGCAGTAGAAGATGCATGTACTACAACAGGCACTAGTATTCTGGCTTATACGAGCCGATGCGCACTTGTTCCGGGTTCTGGTTTTAGAAATGCCGATGGCAAGTATGAGATCATGGCCGATGAATCGATCGAAGATGACTATCCACAGAAAGATGAGAAAGCGGCTGCCGCCTACATGAACCGCTACCTTGAGAAGATTATCTTAAGAGCACCAGAACAGTGGATGTGGCTGCACAAGCGCTTTAAGACCATGGAAGACCCAGAAGTGGAGCGCGGCATTCGTTATAAATAATGAATACTGAATACTGAACCAAAAGAAAAGGGGCTGATGAATCATCAGCCCCTTGTGCATCCTATAGTCTAATTACGAGTAGTATTAGATGCCGTATTGAGCGCGGTACGCTTTTACTGACTCTAGATGTGCTGCGTCTGTGCCTTTCTCTTCAAGGAAAGTCACCAAGTCAGTCAGGCTAACGATTGAGATAATCGCACAACCGAAGTCACGCTCAACTTCTTGAATCGCAGACAGTTCGCCTTTGCCCTTCTCTTGACGGTCGATAGCAACAAGCACGCCCGCTAAATCAGCGCCATTTGCTTGGATGATTTCCATCGACTCACGAATCGCAGTACCTGCAGTGATCACGTCGTCCACTAACATGATGCGACCTTCAAGCGCGCTACCGACAAGGTTGCCACCTTCACCGTGGTTTTTCGCTTCTTTACGGTTGAAGCAGTAAGGCGTGTCTACATCGTGGTGATCCGCTAGTGCAACCGCTGTCGTCGTTGCAATTGGGATACCTTTGTATGCAGGACCAAATAGTACATCAAACTCAATGCCAGAATCAGCCAATGCTGCTGCGTAGAAGCGACCTAAGCGCGCTAGGTCACGACCTGTATTAAACAATCCAGCATTGAAGAAGTAAGGGCTCTTGCGGCCAGACTTTAAAGTAAACTCACCAAACTTAAGTACTTCTTTCTCTAGTGCAAATTCAATAAATTCACGTTGATATGCTTTCATGCTCATCCTCTATGTTTACTCAATAAAACTTAACTTACGCCCTGTACCACCCTTTCAGGTTTTACAGACAAAAAAATAGCCCCCAAATTGGGAGCTATTAAAAATGACTAGTCGGCCAACGCAGCTTTCTGCGCTTCGACGATATCGGCAATGCCCTTATTAGCCAGGGCTAAAAGCTGCATCAGCTCTTCGTGGCTGAACGGTTCGCCTTCTGCGGTACCTTGAATCTCAATCATCTTACCGTCTTCCGTCATTACAACGTTCATGTCGGTATCGGCTGCTGAGTCTTCAACGTACTCAAGGTCACACAGTGCTTGTGCACCAACGATGCCCACTGAAACTGCCGCTACGTGGCCTTTCATTGGGTTCTTTTTCAGTTTGCCGCTTGCTAGTAGGCTGTTGATAGCATCAGCCATTGCAACGCTTGCACCTGAGATAGAAGCAGTACGAGTACCGCCGTCTGCTTGGATAACATCACAATCGACAGTGATCATAATTTCACCCATTACTTTCAGGTCAACAACAGCACGTAGGCTACGAGCGATCAGACGTTGGATTTCCATCGTACGACCACCTTGCTTGCCGCTCGCCGCTTCACGACGGTTACGAGTGTGCGTTGCACGTGGCAGCATGCCGTATTCAGCCGTTACCCAACCCTTTCCTTGGCCTTTTAACCAACGCGGTACGTTTTCTTCTACCGTCGCATTACATAGAACTTTAGTGTTGCCGAACTCAACTAATACAGAACCTTCAGCATAAGCTGTGTAGTTACGAGTAATTTTAATTGGACGAATTTGATCTACAGCGCGGTCATTTGGACGCATTGGTATCTACCTTATTAACAGTCTGAAGTGATTTACTATCGAAAGAGTGCATCACCTAAGAAAGGGGTGAGACAGTTTTGATTGGGGCAAGATTATATAGCAGTTTATCGTGCAAATCTATTTACCGTTCAAAGCTATTTATCACGAAAGGCTATTTACAGTGAAAAGCGACAGGCTTCGAGAGCACACCATATCGTGATACTATGCGTGCGCGTTATTTTCAGAATGATAAAAGACAGGAAAATTCGATGATTTATAGTATGACCGCGTACGCACGCAAAGAAGTAAAAGGCGATTGGGGCAGCGCAGTATGGGAAATCCGTAGTGTAAACCAACGCTACCTAGAAACTTACTTCCGTATGCCTGAACAGTTCCGTGGTTTAGAGCCAATCTTGCGTGAGCGTTTCCGTAAGCGTCTTGCACGCGGTAAGGTTGAATGTAACCTACGCTTTGAAGCAAACCCTGCTGCAAAGGGCGAACTAAGCATTAACGAAGGTTTGGCTCAGCAAGTAATCAATGCTGCGAACCAAGTAATGACGATGACAGGTGAAGACAGCCGTTTGAACCCATTCCAAGTCATGAATTGGCCTGGTGTGATGGAAACGCCAGAGCAAGACATGGATGCCATCAACAAAGACCTACTTGAAGCATTCAACGATGCTATCGCAGAGTTCATTGATGCTCGTGCTCGTGAAGGTGAGAACATGAAGGCGCTAATCGTACAGCGCTTAGATGCAATCACTGAAGAAGTAGTGAAAGTTCGTGCACGCATGCCTGAGATCCTAGAGTGGCAACGTGAGCGTCTTCTTACCAAATTTGAAGATGCGAAAATCGAACTTGAAGGTTCTCGTGTTGAGCAAGAGCTTATCCTACTTGCGCAGAAGTCAGACGTAGCAGAAGAGCTAGACCGTCTAGATTCTCACGTGAAAGAAGCAAATGCAGTACTGAAGAAAGGTGGCGCTTGTGGCCGTAAGCTAGACTTCATGATGCAAGAGTTCAACCGTGAGTCAAACACGCTAGCGTCTAAGTCTATCAGCACAGACATCACAGCATCAGGCGTAGAGCTTAAGGTTCTTATCGAACAGATGCGTGAGCAGATCCAGAATATTGAATAATAGTTATACCTGTATTTACGTGCATTCAAATAATTAAAATACAACAACTTAGGCAACAACACTTTCCATCACCGTATGCTTTAATACGCCATTAACCACCACTAACTGGTGGTTAATGCGGTGGGTATGATAGACTCACTGCAAAGGTAAGTGGTGGGTAAAGCAATATCCACCAAAATCATGCACTATTTGAGGTGGGTTATGGCTAAGTTATCAGTTAAGAAAGTAGAAGCGCTCATTAAGGCTGGTGGCGAGAAAACACAGCGCCATGCTGATGGTGAGGGCTTATACCTAGTGGTGCCAACGTCAGGTACTGCAAGCTGGATGCTACGCTTTACCTCTAATAAAAAGCGCCGTGAAATGACGCTTGGTAAAGTTAAAGACCTTACTTTAGCTAATGCCCGTCTCGAAGCTGCGACTAAGATGAAGCAAGTCCGTGAAGGCTTCGATCCCCTCTTGCAACGCAAACGTGCCGAACAAGAAAGCATTAAAACTGTTAATGACTTATTTGAAGATTGGTACCCAACCTTAGTTAAACGCCTCAAGCACCCTAATATCCCCAAGCGTGTTTACACCAAAGATATCGCCCCACACATAGGCGACATCCCTCTCGATAAAATTACCGCACGAGATATTCGCTCAACAATCACTGCGATTAATGACTCTGGTCGTCCAACTATCGCCAATGACGCTCTAGGCCACTGTAAGCAGTTGTTTAATCACGGGATTAAGCTTGACCTTCTTCAAGGTAATCCAGCCTCTGCATTTACTGTGAGGGACGCTGGCGGCATAGAGCAAAGTAAAGATCGCTTCTTGACTGAAGATGAACTAAAGCAGTTCTTTAGTATCGCTAGAGAGAACAGCACTAACTTTAGCCGCGATAACTACCTAGCTTGTGCATTATTGGTTTGTTTAGGTGTGCGTAAATCTGAATTGTGTGAAGCTAAATGGGAAGAGTTTGAGCTAGAGAATGGCTTATGGCACTTACCGAAGGAGCGTAGTAAAACCAATGTGGGTTTTACTATTCCATTAGCACCAGAAGTGTTGGAGTGGCTTGAGGAATTAAAGGTAAGAGGTTTTGGTTCAGAGTATGTGTTACCTAGCCGACGAGCCAGCAAGAGCCCTCACATGGGCCCCGACACGCTTAACAGAGCGATTACTAAGCTATTTGGTCATGAAGCTGGTAAAAAGAAACAACCACCTAATTTGATGGGTGACATGCCGCACTTTACTGTACATGACCTACGCCGCACTTGCCGTACGCTACTGGCAAAACAAGGCACCCCCGGCCATGTGGCCGAGAGATGCTTGAATCACAAGTTAAAAGGTGTTGAAGGTATTTATGATCAGTATGACTATTTGGAAGAGCGGAGAGATGCGTTAATTCAACTAGCTGAAAGCATTCAAAAGCTGATGCCATAGATGAGGATGCAATCACATCCTCTTTAAAATTTATTAGGTTTGGCTAATAACTCCAATCCTCATAAGCCAAAGGCAAGCTATTAAGTAAGTTTCTGCGCTCACGCCAGTCGGGCATATTTTTATCCATAATGGCTCTGAAGCGCTCGTTATGGTGGCGTTCAATCAAGTGGACTAGCTCATGCACCAATATGTACTCCATACACTCTGGTGGCTTTTTAGCTAGCTCTAGGTTAAGCCACAACCTTTTTGCTTGTATGTTGCAGCTTCCCCACTTGGTCTTCATCTTCTTAATGCCGATATCATTTGATTCAACACCTAACTTCGTTTGCCAATGAGGGAGCAACTTAGCGATAGATTCTTGCATTCGCTTGCGATAAAAAACATTAAGCAACTTTAGACGATTATCAACACTGGTGTTTTTTGTAACTGCTAACTCTAATTTAGTTACGCCTTTTTCTGTCACGGTATGCTTACCCAAGGTATCAACAATGCTAAGTCGATAGCGTTTACCCCAAAGGTAATGACTTTCACCGCTCACCATTTCTCGACTTGATTGGCGAGGCTGAGCAGCAAAGTCTGCCTGCTGCTGCTTTATCCAAGCTAATTTATTAATAATGGCCAAACGGATTGCTTGATCACCAGTACCATGTGGTACTGACAAACGTACACGCCCTTGGGGAGGCAATACACTTAGGTGTAAGTTTTTAATCGCCTTACGATTGACTTGAACCTCTATACCGCCAATAAGAATATCTTCACTGCCTGTTACCGACATTAATGATATTCCTTCTGCGCTTTCACTCGCTCCATCACTTCCACAATATCAACGTCATAGCCTTTGGTTTCTTCGCGAATAGCGTTAGCTATTTCACGCTCTTTAAAGCGGTCACCTAACCAATCGGCTTTTTTAGTGTAGCGTACAGCCGTATCAATTTTGGCTGTCAGCACTTCATCATTACCCAAGTTGTCATACAGTGATTGCTTAGCTGCTGTATCAACAGAATCAGGATAACTTGCGCTACGATTACCGCTAGGGTTTACCACTTGTTTAGCCAACTCTCTGATCTGCTCAAGGTATTCTTGATAGTTCAGCGCTTTTTCGCGGCGCTGTCTAATAATCTCATCTAACAGTGACGACATTTGATCGTAATATTTCGGGTTGATTGGGTTTTCATCCACAATCGTTTTACGCACATTGTTCTCAATAGCCTCAGCCATCGCTTCTTCATTCTCGCGTAGGTCTTTAGGTAATGAATCTAACCCTTCACCGTTGTTATTCACCACTAAATCAATGAGACCTAATTCCTCAAAATCCATGAGTAATTCACTATCATCAGCACGAATGTACATATCCAGAAGATGGCGCATGGCAGGTTCAAAGCGCTTCATTTCCAGCAAGTCGCCACTGGCTAACTTAACCTCATCACGTACCTTCTCAAAGTAGATAACTTCTTGTCGGATACTGTTGGCCTCAGTAGGTGAATAACCCGCTTGCTCCATCTCATTAGCCAAGTTGGCGTATGCCCTTAAAAGCTTAGCTACTGCTTGGTACAAGGTTAAACGAAGTGCTTCTTTTTCTGATCGCTCATCGATATCAGTAGGTTCAACACCCGACTCTCCACAAAAATAATGGATAAAATCTTTTGTATCACGTGGCGCTTTTACAGGTTCACACAAGGCACGAACCATTTCTAACGCATTGTCTAAATCTTCACGAGACTGCACTAGACGATCTTTAAGCAGACCTGCAACATCATCTTGGTCGTAACCATCAAACGCTTCTGCGGTGTAGTCTTTAATCGCTTTATCCAAAGAACGGAATAAATCTTTATAATCGATAATATAGCCGTATTCTTTATCTTCACCATCAAGACGGTTTACACGGCAAATAGCTTGGAACAGGTTGTGATCAGCCATACTCTTATCAATGTAAAGGTAGGTCGCTGAAGGCGCGTCAAAACCAGTTAGCAGCTTATCTACAACTATAAGCAAACGCATTTGTCCGGGCTCTTTGATGAATCGGTTCTTCACCAACTTTTCAAACTCTTCTACACGTTTTGCTGCATCGTCTTCACTTTGTTCAAAATAATCTGCCAACATTTTCCGGTAGGTGTCGTACTTAAATAATTTCTCGGTTAAACCTTCTCCCGACTCTTCACCTTTAATTGAGCCCGCTACTGGCTGATAACTGGTAACAATGGCACACTTACCCGCTAAATCAGTTTTGCTAAATAAGTCATACACTACACAAGCTTGATGCACACTGGCACACACCAGCATTGCATTGCCTCGGCCATCCATTAGCCTTGGTTTTAACTCCATATCCATCAAGATATCGCTAACAATCTGTTCTAAGCGAGATTTACTCGACAGCACCTTTTGCATAGTCCCCCACTTCTGCTTAAGCTGCATTCTCGCGAGATTAGAAATACCTTTAGTCTTCGCCTCGAACCATTGGTCAACCTTTTTCTGTGAAGTTAAATGTTGATCAATATCACGCGCTTCATAGCGTAGATCGAGTACCACACCATCTTCTACCGCTTCATTGAATTTATAGGTGTGAATATAAGGGCCAAACACCTCTAAGGACTTTTTCTTGTCCTTCTTCATCAGCGGTGTCCCGGTAAAACCGATAAACATCGCATCAGGTAAAATGGTTTTCATTGCGCTATGCAGCTTACCTGACTGGGTTCTGTGGCATTCATCAACAAACACAAACAACTTACCCTGAGCGGTAAAGTTACTCATCACACTACTAGATAACGATTCAATATATTCATCCGTAGCTACTTCACTTTCTTCGTTATCGTTATCGTCTTCACCATTACGACCAAATTTATGTACTAACGAGCACAGCAGCCATGGATTAGGCTCACCTAAGGTGGCAATGAGATCACTGCCACTTTTAGTACGATAGATTTCTTCATCAACGCCAGAGAATACCGTCTCAATCTGTTCATCAAGCTCAGTGCGGTCAGTAATAATGAGTACGCGTGAGTCACTCACGTTCTCTCTAATCCATTTAGCCAACCACACCATGGTTAAGCTTTTCCCTGAACCTTGGGTATGCCAAATAATCCCACCTTGCTTGTTAGCTGAGTGGGAGTTCACATGCTTTTTAGCGGCTTGAATTCCGAAGAACTGATTGTGGCGACAGGTCTTTTTAACCCCAGCATCAAACACAATAAAATCATGAATTAGCTGTAAGAAGCGCTTCTTATCACACAGTTGTGCTAGATGAGTATCTAAGATGGTATCAACCGTAATACCAGCCTGTGGTAGAGCGGTATCACTACTTGGTTCTTTCCATTCTAGATAGTATTTCTCTGTGGTTTCGGTGGTGCCATAACGAATGCCTTGGGTATCATTACCAGCCATGACTAGCTGCATGCTGGTAAAGAAGTTACGAATAAAGGCTTTTTTCTGGTTATCGAGGTTTTGACGAATACCTTCACTCACTGATACAGACGAACGCTTAAGCTCAATAACGCCCAAAGCAATACCATTTACATACAGTACAATGTCAGGCCGCTTTTTATGCTCGCCTTTTACTGTCACCTCTTCTGCTATAGCAAAGTCATTAGCTTCTATGTCTTCCCAGTCAATTAGCCATACTGTTTGGTTTAACTCACCTGCACCTTCTTTCTCTTTTACGCCATAACGGAGTAACCTATAGACTTCTTTATTGGCGTCGTAAAGCTTTTTACCTTCACCCAGTGCTGCGGCCATATCCAACTTACGTAAAGTACGTGCAATCAATGCTTCAGGTACGCCACGCTTTTTTAACCAACTGCTTAGTAGATTAGTTTCAACGTTGCGGTTACCTTCGCGGTACTCCCAGTTACCTAGGTAGTCATACTTTAACTGGTCCCGAAAAAATCGAACCACGCGATCTTGGGTTGCACGCTCTTTTTGGCCTACAGTACTCATCCATTCATTCCTTTCTATCAAACTCTTTCTAGCAAATAGCTATCAAGCAACGATCAAGCAAACTATAGTCCTAATAAATCAAACACTTAAATCAAAAGTAAGTGGATAAACTGGAAATTATTGCTAATTCATCAAGCAACGATCAAGCAAATCAGCTCCAGTGAGGCACATAACGCATCGCTTTGGCCCCAGCTTCAGGATCATAAGGCTTAACCAGTCCGCTACTTACTGCATCTTTAATCACTCGACTCACCGTAGCGCTATTTTTGGTTTCGATACCAAAGCGCTCTCTTAAAGAGGCATTGTTCATGTGTTCACGGCTTACGTAACGTAAACAGCAATGCTGGTAACAAGCACGAATACGATCTTCCTTATCCATCTCCGTAAATGGCTTATGCCCAAACAATACCGTGCGAGTATGCCTATCGGTAACTTCAAAGATAGGGGCAGGTAATTGATACAACTCGGTTTGAAATATAACTTTATCAATACCTGTGCCACGCTCTTCACACACGTTGATACGGCGCATAAACGAGGCCAGCATTTCATTGCGACTTTGTGGTGGAGTATCAATAAATCGATCAGTATCCACCAACGGTATACCCGGATTAGTTATCTCCATGCGGGTATCAAATAGCTCTATCATTGGGCCTGTGCCCGTAATAGCAAAGTCTTGGTGAATGATGGCGTTGGCCACTAGCTCACGAATAGCCAACTCTGGATACATAGGCACTTCTTTACGAAAGGCTTTTCCAATCTCTTCGTTGGCTGGAAGCAAGGTTTTGATGGTGTCAATCAAGCCCTCAAAGCCTGCGGCATAACCTTTATTGCCCACCAGCTCTCGCACGGTTTCAACACGGCTATTGCCACGGTAATGAATAAGGCGAACGGCTTTGCGGCCAAGGTGCTGAAAACTTTGTAGCTTTTTAGCAAACAATATCGCCCCTACGTTAGCAATGCTCCAATGGCCACTATCGGTTTTACTGATCAGCCGATCTGCTTGCAAGGCGGCCAAAATACCGTCGCGACCTTCTGGCAGGGGCTGAGCTGTTAACTCAAAATAAGCAGGGTAGTCGAGCAGTTGCAACACTTCTTCAGCGCTGCTGTTCTCAGTTGCCGCTTGTTGCTCAAACGGGACTTTGTCAAAAACACGCCATAACTCGCGCTCTTTCTCAGCAAACTCACGCAGTTTCTTTTTGTACGAACCTACGCGAATGTACTCGATGCCATCAAACTGCACTGGGGTATGGCTTGCGGCTTGTATTTCTAAAATCACTACGGGTTTTTCATTGGCGCTTTCAAATGCATAAAACTGAAAATGGATTTTAGGGGCCGTTTTTTGCAGTAACCAACTTTCTAACTCTTGCTGTTTATGGCGAGCGGAAGCAGGCTTAAAGTCAGTACCAATCACTTCTTGAGTCTTATCATCCACTCCCCACACAATGTAAGCAGACTGCTTACCGAGCAAGGCTGCCGAATTGGCCAAAGCAGAGATATACTCCCCCACCATTGGCGCATCAGCATTGTTATGTTTAAACTCCACCCACTCGGTTTCGTTTGGCAGGTGGCACAACTCACGTAGTAACGCTTGTAACTGCGCTAGGCTTTGCTCAGTTGGCATCGGGCTCTCCTTGCGATTTCGTATCAACCTTATCAAACGGCAAGCGAGTTTTACCTGTGAGCAACTCTTGCATCATGCCTTGCTTAATTTGGCGGGTTTTAGATAGGCGTTGCTGTAGCGCCTGTATCTCTTTATCCATATCAGTGAGGATTGTTGCAATGGCGGTTTGTTCTTTTTTCGAGGGTAATATAATTGGTAATGAATAAAAATCATTATGGTTTAAGTCAGGGATTGTACTTGTCCCTGCTTTATCCAATATCCGTTTTTTTGAATCTGAAGAACGTAAAAAGCATACAAAAAAATCCTTATTTAATTTGGATTTTTGGTAAACAATCTTAAAAAAATTGTTGTGAAAAACACCTGTAACACCAGTTACAACTATTCCTGTATTACCTGTTCTAGTCATGAGAATTTCATCTTCCACACAGCAGACGGCTGAGGAGTACTCATCAATGAACTCTGTCGGCTCTGTTAATTTTAGTGACTGAATGGTTATATAAGGCTTAGATATTTCTGACTGGTATGATTTTCTTTGTTCAATTTCTATCTGTAACCCTTGATTAACATTTGAAACATCTCCCATCCTAGCAACATCCCAATCCTCAGGAATTTCACCTAGCTCACTTGGTTTGGTGCCTTTGATTTGCCCTTGCTTGTCGCCATCAGCGTAAATTGAAAACTGCGGTAAACGAGTCTTACCAGTCAGTAGTTGCTGCATGGTAGCGGTTTTAATCGCTTGTTTTTTAGCAATGAGTTTTTCTAACTCATCGAATAATGCATCGACGTCAGAT
Source organism: Vibrio sp. 10N.261.51.F11 (assembly GCF_041471665.1). NCBI lineage: Bacteria > Pseudomonadati > Pseudomonadota > Gammaproteobacteria > Vibrionales > Vibrionaceae > Vibrio > Vibrio sp. 10N.261.51.F11. The sequence continues at coordinate 48,512 of NZ_JBFROW010000014.1, forward strand.
AAAGCAGTGGCAATAGCGGTTTGTTCTTTTTCTGATGGTAAGCCTATCGGGTATGCTTTTAATGCAGGTAAATCAACTCCCGTCTGACCAGATGAACGTTGTGACAACGTGTCCATCAACTCGAAAAGTTGCTCATCTTTTAAAATGTAATAAAGAAACTCCCTATTAATACAGCTTGCTGGTATCGCCTTGATTAAGGCTACATTGTAGGCACCTTCAATACCCCTTAGAATTTGAAATATAGGCGGACCATATCTGCCTATCATGATGTCATTTTCATCACATTTTTTACGAGCTAACTTTTCTGGAATATAGACAGTATTTTTATCTGATTTGTAGTCTCGAATTTGAATAAGTCTAATATAGCCGGGCTGCTGCTTGTAACTAAAAGTACTCTTTTCAGGTTGCGCTCCGCCTACAAAACAACATACATCATCAAGAGTTAGGGAAGCCCAATCATTAGGAATAATCCCAACTTCAGTTTGCTTATATCCATCAGGTACTACTTGGCTTGTGACTTGACTCATAGTGTCCACTCCAAACCCATTGCTTTCAGATGGCCTGCTACTTTGTCACTCAAATCATCCACAGATTGAGTGAGTGTTGGCAGTGGTGCGCTGTAACGCTCTTCCAACTGTTTGACACGACTGGCCATTTGCTGGGTTACACGCTCAATCTCAGCAACAATATTAGTTTGTAGGATGGCGTGCCACTTATCTTCAACGATAAGAACTTTCACTTCATCAATGCTCAGTCTCGGGTATTGGTTGAAGACAGCTAAATCTAAGGCTTCTTGCGCAGTTTTTACCGCCTTCTTAGCGGCAGCATCGGCATTAAACAGTTTAGTCGCTTGCTTAAGGGCAGCCAGCTCTTCACTATCGGTTACGAGCTTGGTTCTTGCAGCTACGCTAGCTTTGGTGATTTTGTCTTTGTCATTAATAGCTTCAACCAACAAACCTTCTTCTGAGCTTTGCTCCTCTAGGTAACTTTCCAACGTTTGAGTTGCTGCGTCTTGTTTGGCTTGCAGTTCGTTAATCGCTATTTGTTCATCAGCAAAATAGCGGGACACGATGAGGCTTGGTGGAATAAGCTCAGCTTTGTACTTTTTCTTGTTAATGATTAAGTCTGGCGTTTCTTTGAGTTTTTCACCCTTAACCACCACCAGCTCACGCAGAACTTTGCCTGCTTGCCAATCATCTTGTACCAGCACATACATATCGTCTTGTAAGGTATAGGCCCAGTAATCCATGAGAATTTGGTAAATGTCGTATTTACTCAACAATTCGCTGTTAGCGTAACCTGTTAGTAGTTGCTCAGAAATCTCATGGATAAGCTCTTTAGGGCTGTCACCTTGCTTTATCTCACTAAGTTGTGCCTGCTTAGTCCATGCCGTAAAAGGCAACAAACTACGGTTAGCGAAGTCTTTAAATTCGTGATGAGCCAGAATACTGCTTTTTACCTTGCTCGCTTCTACTAAACCATGGCTATAGCCTTCTCGCACTGCTTGACCTTGTTTTTCACCGAACAAAGTGGCACGAATATTTGGGAAAACTTGCCAGAAATGCTCAAGGGCATCGATATCTTTATTTGGGATACCGCCCTGTAGGTGGGCACTTAAATCGTGTAGATCTTCTGGCTCACTTGAGTCGATATAACGAGGGATATTAAGGTTGTAGTCATTTTTAGCGATTTCATCAATGGTGACTAAGCGACTAAAGCGCTCTAGCTCTAACCCCTTATTAAATACATCTACGATTTTGTGAATGTCTTGGCTACGCAGGCGGTTTTTATTGCCATCCTTAATGAAGCCCTTACTAGCATCAATCATAAAGATTGAGCGACCTTGCATCTTGCCGTTACCATTCTCATCAAGATCGGCTACTGCTTTTTGCGCATGCTCTTTATCGATAACAATAATACAAGCAGGAATACCCGTACCGTAGAACAGGTTTGCAGGTAAACCAATAATACCTTTTATGTAGCCTTGCTTGATTAGGTTTTCACGAATATCAGATTCAGCATTACCACGGAATAACACCCCATGCGGCAAGATCACCGCACCTTTACCAGTGCTTTTTAGGCTGGTAAGGATATGCAGCAAGAAAGTGTAATCGCCATTTTTTTCTGGTGGTGTCCCCCAAACAAATCGCTTAAAGAGATCGTTTTTTGGGTTTAGGCCACTGGTCCAGTTTTTATTAGAAAACGGAGGGTTGGCTACTGAAAAGTCGAATGTTTTCAACTTGTCTGCGGCGTCTTTCCATTGCGGGTCAGCAAGGGTGTTACCTTTCCAGATTTTAGCCGTCGCATTGTTATGCAAAATCATGTTCATGCGTGCCAATGCGCTGGTGGCGTTATCCATCTCTTGACCAAAGATAGATAGGCCGCGTGGTGCTTCGTCACTGGCTTTTAATAGTAGCGAGCCTGAACCACAAGTCGGGTCATACACTGTCGCATCTTGTGGGGTGTCCTTAGTAATACCTACCACTTTAGCTAGAATTTGAGATACTTCTGAAGGTGTATAGAACTGGCCCTTAGATTTACCTGATTCTGTCGCAAAGTGACGCATTAAATATTCGTAAGCATCGCCTAGTAGATCGTCACCATCAGCGCGGTTATCTGACAAGTCTAAGCCTTGGAAAATACCCACCAGCTTAGTCAGACGGTCAACCATCTCCTTGCCTTTGCCAAGTTTGTCTTCGTCGTTAAAGTCGGCTACGTCTATCACGCCTTTTAAGTCATTCTCTTCGGCAAGGGCTGCAATGATTTTGTTAATTTTATCGCCAATTTCTTTATCATTTTTAAGCGCAATCAGATCATTGAAGCTGGCACCTGTTGGCACCACAATCATGCCGTAAGGGTCGCCTTTGTATTTGTCTGATACGTACTTCATAAACAACATGGTCAGTACGTAATCTTTGTATTGGCTGGCATCCATACCACCGCGCAGTTCGTCACAGCTTGCCCAAAGGGATGAATAAAGTTCTGTTTTTTTAATGGCCATTATTTTTGAAAACCTTGATGAGAGTTGGGCAGTTACAATTGTGTTGTGTTTAAGCCAGCCGCTTTTAAGCGAGTGGTTAGGTTGCGCATTTTTGAGAATTCAGTACCGAAGCTACTTTTTAAGCCCACGCCTTCGCAGAACTCTTTAGCTGTGATGCTTTTCAGATCATCAGCATACTTGATCATTTGCAGGTGCATTTCTGCGGTGTATTGATTGCGAGGGGCATCATTTAAGGCTTGCTTGATGCTGTCGAAAATGGCTTGCTCGGTCATGTTGTTGTGCCTTTAATTTGCATGCGGTTACATACTTTTAGCTAATTTATATAAATTATCTAAGCAACAAATTTAAGGCAAGAACTATTCGATGATAAAGAAGGTTCAATCGCTTATTTAACGCAAGTGACAATTCTTAGCCCTCAGAGCATTGCAATTCAATTGACTCCATTTTGCTCATCATCCAATCGTCAACCTCACTTTCCAACCAGGCTTTACGTTTACCCATTACAGTGACGTTCTTCGGGAAGTCACCCGCTTTGATTAGGTTGTAAATGCTACTGCGGCACAGTGTTGTTTTGTCCATTACTTGTTGTAGTTTTAAAAATCTCATGATGAATTCCGGTTAGTTCAACTCATGAGATAAAGAGAATGTGCAGTTAATTACTCCACTACGTAAATCACCACACTCTAACTTTTTTCAACCACACATTACCTTTCTGAAGCCAGCTAGTCGCAGGTTTCCATTTATGCACTTTTCTTAAAATCAAACTAAGCAGGAGGCACTTATGCCATTTGTTTTTATTGCTGGCTTTATCGTTGGCGCAGGCTTGTACCACATAAACAAGGAGGCGAATGGTGAATCCCCACCAACCTACTAAGACACTAATAGAGTTGTTCATCTATGGCGTTGTGAGTGGTTACAACTGGGCTAAACAACAAGATAAACAGCGACCATAACCTAAAGCGGCCCAGCGTAGTTGGGCTGCTTCTATGGGGAGGGATTCCATTATTTTTTAGCCACATATTACTTGGATGCACATACCTTTAACGCACAAGAAGGAAAGTACATGCATTCAAATCATTACACGCCAAACGAACCTACAGAGCTTCGTCAAATCCTAGAGACCGCTGCAACTATGCTCGCAGCCAAGTATGCTCGGGCTGGCTCATTCACCAGCCCTAAAAACACTAAGCAATATCTACAGATGAAACTGGCGCATTACGACAGAGAAGTGTTTGCCGTGATGTTTCTTGATAATCAAAACCAACTAATTGAATACAAGGAGATGTTCTTTGGCACCATCGATGCCGCTAGCGTCTATCCAAGAGAAGTCGTTAAAGAAGGATTACTACTCAACTCGGCGGCGGTGATCTTTGGTCACAATCATCCATCTGGCTTGCCTGAGCCCTCACAAGCAGATCGTAGGATCACTCAGCGTCTCTCTGATGCTTTAGCATTGGTTGATATCCGAGTATTGGATCATGTCGTCGTAGGTGAGCAATGTGTGTCTTTTGCTGAGCGAGGTTTGCTATGAGCCAAACCACACCGCATCGACTGCTGGTGGAATACCTTAATGCTCTTGTTGAGCAATTAGATGTCCCGACCTTTGCTACACGTATCGCCCTTAACTTTCGAGTATCGAACTACTACCAAGATCGTAGTGGTTTTCATCCTGTAGAGATCCAACTCAATAGATCAACAAACCAATCAAACGGTAGTCATTGGAGCATCGTCTTTGTGACTAGCTTTGCTTACTCAGATGAGCAAACCGAAAAGCTGGAGGTCGAGCTTTACTTCAATTTCTTACGTGGATGGTTCTATCAACCGGACATTGAATGCTGTGAACTCCACCAGCCACAAGTAACCAGTCTATATCAAAGCTATGAACGGTCTTTCCTCAAGCAAATCCAACAAGGCTCCTTTGACGGTATCCAAGCAACACTCGTCAATGTCGACACGCCCACTGAATCATCTATCGCATAACCACTAACCAAGGAGGCATACCATGCCAGCCGCAACCAAAATTCAAACAATGCAGTTTCACCCTTGTGTGCTGCCTATCTCAACTCGCTTTCATAACGCTATTACTAAGCAGGTTCAGCAAGCGAGCCTTGATTACTATTCAGATACCTTAACCATTAACTTTCGTGACACGAGCTATAACGCTGAAGCTGGTGGATATCATCCAATAGAAATCATGATCCGCAATGAAGGTGATAAGTGGCGACTCTGTTACATCACCGACTTTGCCTATTCTGAAGGTGTCTATCCAGAGCTAGCCATCGAGCTTGATTTCAATATTGAGAGCAACATATTCAGGCAGATGTTTTTAGCTCCTTGCGCTCTAGCACATCGAGAAGTGAAATCTTTCTATCGAACATGGGAAAGTAACTTTTTGGAATATCTATCTGATGGTGTGTTTGACCAAATTAAAGTCACCAAGAGCTGAAAAGAATCCAAGTTCCCATTTTAGCAATTTGGGAACTTGCCAACCCTTATGGAACAAGGCTTTTCGTTTCTGGCTTGCTTTGAAGTTCCTCTAATCATCATTTTCATCGAAAAAAGGAAGCTGCGTTATGGCAGAAGTTCAAGCGGTGAAAAACCGTGACACTATCCAGCTCATCGGCCACTTATTAGAAATACGGCATAGTAAGCAAATGGCAGATATCTGGAATGTGGGTATCAATCTCGCTTTACGGATTTCTGATTTACTGGCGATTAAGTTCAGTGACATCGAAGAAGACCGTTTAACCATCCGTGAGTCAAAGACGGGCAAAGTGGCCCAGATTGCATTAAACCCAAGAAGCTTAGAAATCATCCTCCGCATTAAAAAGGAGAATCCACACCACATTTACCTATTTCAATCTTACCGAAACCAACAAGCGATGAACAAAGCTGCCAACCCATTGAGTCGTCGAGCGGTTAGCCAAGCGTTCTCGTCGATTGGTGAAGAGATTAGTTTTCCGTTGGGGACTCACTCAATGCGAAAGACCAGAGGCTACCACCTCTACAAAAGCACCAAAGATATTGCGCGGGTGATGCGTATGCTTCGCCACAGTTCAGAAGGTGTCACACTGCGCTACATTGGTGTGACACAAGATGATATTGATAATGACTTTAGGGAGTTAATTCTGTGAATACAAAAAAGACAACACCCAATCCATCTTCAAACTGCCGCTTAACTCGAATGTGTGAAGTTGATTAAAAGAGGCAATTACCTACCTATTTTTATGTTCAAACACGCTTTTAAGCACAAACTAATTATAACTGCTCTGAGAATGCTCTAGATTTTTAGTGTGGACGTCCACACTAAAAATCTACAATATAACCTTTCCCAGTTGAATTTAGTTCGAGATAAAAAGTTTTAATCGCAGCGAGGGGGAAGTAGCCTAGTCATTCTAAGTAAACCCTCTCACCAAAGAGTAAAACGCTTTTATTCGTCCCCTTCGGGCAACGTTTGCTGGTCAACACGCCCTACGCCTCAAACCCATACTTTGCTTAAACAAAAGCTACCTCGTATTTTTTCACTGACTCTTCGTAGAATTTACCTTTTTCTTGCAGTGAGCTCTTAGCTTCGGCTGACACTTTCACCAAGTCACAATCAGCAGCCATCATTGCAGAATTAATAATATTTTTTTGACGTTCGGTACTGAACTCTCTTTTAAAGTAAGTCAGTTTATTATCACTAAAACACCCTTTCACGAATTCAGTGAGTTCTTCATCATTTTGCAACCATGTAGACCGTCGGAGTAACTCTTTTTCTGGTGAAGTAAACATAGACTTCAGCCGAGTCATAGCGCTTGTGGTATTGCCTTCAAACTCATAAACAACCACTTTTTTATCTGCACTCGAATAAGCATTAGAAGCTCCCACATCTGAAACTAGATGGCCAGATTGTGGGCCAATGCTTGCTTTCCCTCTTAACTCTTTATCCGTGGAAATACTTTCAGAGCGTTTGCTACCAGAATATATGGTTACTTTCTTAGCACCTGCTAAACGAGCTGCATTGACTAATTCAGTATCTTGGCTGGTCAAAAATGAATCATCAAAAAAATTTGATACTGAAATCAACTCTCTTTGCTCGCATCGAGCTTGTGCTGGGTGCTCTATCAAAAACTCACCGACCACTGAACTGTTTATCACATAATTCTCTGGCAATGAGTCAACGTTTATATAGTCTAGGGATAATGTGCTTCGAGGTTCCTCATCGGTTAACATGAACAACTGTTGATCCGGTAAACCTTCAAACATTAACTTCATTCTGAATAAAAATGCTTTTTCACAATGAGTATGCTGGTCATTAGCGCTGATGACTTCCTCAATGAAAGCCTCCCAGCTCCCTTCCTTCTTTTTAATTGCTCCCCAATACCGATGAAGTTCAGCGATACTCAATGGCTCTTTAATCTTTAACTCTTGCAAACTTTTAGAGGAGGGATATTCCATTTTTTCATTATCTATATAATTTTGAATAATGGACTTCTCCTTTTCACACATATCACCATCGGCATAAGCAGCAGAGGTAGCTAGTTGCACAAGAAAACACAATTCCCTTTCTTGTTCTTTAGTTAATGACTTTTCAGTTACATCCCGTGCGGAACTAGTCTTTTTTTTATCATTTCCCGAAAAATATTTGTATGTTAGTGCACCTGCGGCAGCGGCGGCAATAAATGGCAATGGCATCAATTCACTCCTTGTCAAATTGTTATGCGTGCAATTGTATTTTAATTGTAATTTTATAACAGCCCAGTTATAAGGATTTGTGACAACTAACCTGCTATAGGGGAAGTCTAACCTTACTCACTATCAAGAAGAAAAGCAGAGGAAAGCGTGCTAACGCATTTGATCAAACATCTTCCTGACAAGATAAACTCGAAGATTAGTTCTGCCTTAAATCAGTCCCTTTCTTGGATTACTGCATCCAAAGTTACGGCGACCATCACCAAGTATCTTAGTCTCAGCCTTTGCCAAGTAAGCTAACCTAACCGCTACCTCACCTAAGTCTTTCTGAAATCGTGCTGGTGGGTGATTACGGTTCAACGTATACATTGGACGCTCAGGGATATGAACTAGTCCTTCAATCTCATCTGTCGTAAGCCCTAATGCACTAGCCCATGCTCTGTTTACCATACAAGCAAGAGTACCTTCGTAATGAAGCCTACCAAATGGATAGTAAGCATCCTGATTGACCGCTAATGCCACATGGTAATGTTCATTATGACTCGTACTACGTTCCCTTACCCAAATGTAATTTAACGGACACGGGTAGATACGCTTCCCTTGTTTGGCTTTATTCCTCTGGTCGAAATTCATCTGAACTTTCAATGAAGCAATAAACCGTTTCATCAAATCAACATCGGTATTCGGGTAACAAGTCGGTGTATCACGATCTAAAGGGTTGTCAGAGTTCCCCCCATTGTTAGGTATACGTAGATCAATTCGAGCGATGAGTACTCTAGGATGGATCGCTAGGGCTCCCATAACAGTGTCATTGATACGGGCAAGGTGACGTTGGTTTAAAGAACCATACTGAGCTGGGATTTGAGCAAATTGAAACATGTTCATGAAAATCTCTCCTATGTGTTATTTGATTTCACATAGAAAGAGAATGATGCATAACAATTTACATAAAACCGTTCTGCCGTAGCAGTGAGTGAATCTCTATTGCCTATGGCTAGAGATCTTAACCGACACAACAACATGTACTGCATTCATCAGTAGTGTGGCTACTGAGTGTTGTACTGCTAGTAATGCTCTTATAAAGAGTGTTTGTTAAGTAGCTATATAACTAATCCACTAAGAGCACTGTTTCTTTCAAGGCTGTAGTACCGGAGTCATGTCGATGGAGAGCCAAAGATTGGATCTAGCTAGGGTGATTGGAACCGAAGTCACTCTGAAGTTATACCATTCCATGACTGCCACTTTTACATACAATGACTCTTCCAATTTTTCTCATTCAAAGCTCAATAGCCAACGCGGTCTAGTGCAACAGCTGCCCTAAATTCTTCTTGCCACCGCTACAACACAAGAGCTCTAACTTCTAAAAACACACTCAAACCAACGAAAAATAAAACTAACTAGCTGATAATAATTAAAATATTGATATATCAAACGCATAAAACACCACTCAACATTGACGATATAACCACTTTATAACTACATTAAATGCAACCAAAAATACTACTTAGTAATCATATTATGACTCCGGAAATTAGTGTTCCATCATGGGTATCAAGTACAGGTATAAACCTTCGTCAAGCTGAATACTTCATCTATGAATTATTTAAAAACAACCCTCTTCAAAGGCCCAAACCTGCAACCGTATCAGAAGCAATACTTATAGTTAATCAAACCATCGATGGTATGTATGAATACGGTGTTAAGAAGGAAGATTGTGCACAAGAGTTAAAAGACAAAGCATTGCAATACCTGCTCCCATTGGATGAATTTGACTGGTTAAAAGTTGATGAACGTTGTAACTACTGGGCATGGGTATATATAGCAATTGATCAGTCACTCAGCTTGCAAGTCCCCGGCTCGTACCCGGCTCCACAGTTTGGAAAGTTTTATAACGCATGCGGCTTAAACCCTATGCCAAGTAGCTCAAAAGAACGCCACACTGAAATAGTTCGATTTTTTGATATGGGGAATTGGACAATTGAAGCACAGCGCCAACAACTAGCTACAATGAAACAGATATGGCAATCCATCTTTATAGCACCCAAACCTTTACGCTGGTTAAATCCAAAGGATGAAGAACAATGTGTTTGGGCATGGGGCTACTTTACTTCGTACTTTCAGAACAGCAATACAACATCTAGCCCTCCGATACTTGGGGTCTTTCCACAGAACGCAAAAGAACGATACCTAGCTTTATGTGCTTCATTTGATGCTTGGTACGCCAGTGCTGAAAGTAAAAAACTGTTCCTGATTAACATCAACAAAGCATGGCACCAAAAGAAACACAGAGACAATATGAAAGGTCGGAAAGCGTGTAGTTTTGTTCTTCAGGACAATGTCAAAAGCCAGCTTGATGAACTAGCACTGAAGGATGGTAAGAACAAGAATGAATACATTGAAAAGTTAATTCTAAACGCCTACAAAGAATCATCTCACTCTAGCGGCGGTTAAAATGGTGGTTATAAATATAAATAGACAAGAAATTAAAATTAAGCCATTGATTTAATGTGTTTATTTTAATTAATCGGTATTCAGATCCAGAATATTGAATAACAGTTTGTCAGTAACACGCTGAATAGCCATTAACTGAATCAGTGTTGATTAACTAACAGTGTTGATTAGATCAAGATAAGCTCCTAGTTTTAGGGGCTTTTTTTGTGGATACAATAATGCCAATCACCGTAAGTAAATGAGCAAAAATCGGAGATCAGAGAGTTGAACCGGAAAAGTAACTTAGAACGAAGTATAGATTGTGGATTGCGATAAGGGGGTAACGAAGTAGTGGGTATAACGAAATAATGGGATAACGAGAGTAAAAAGGTATTAAGGGTATTTCAGAGGGAAATAAAAATTTCTAAACAGGAGATAAGAAGTTAAAGCAGAAGAGGTATAGAAAGTGAAGATTAAGCTGGGAAAGTGACGCAAGTTGCTGTTGCAACCTGCGCCGACTTAAAATCTTATAGAGCTACAACGTTTGCAGCTTGAAGACCTTTTTGGCCTTGCTCTACTTCGAAAGACACTTGTTGGCCTTCTTTAAGAGTCTTGAAACCTTCAGAAGCGATTGCACGGAAGTGTACGAATACGTCAGCGCCGCCGTTGTCTTGAGTTAGGAAACCGAAGCCTTTCTCTTCGTTAAACCATTTTACTACGCCGTTTACTTTGTTAGACATGATGTGTCCCTTATATAAAAATAAAAAATTAATCGCCAAAAGTGCGATGCGCTGAAAGCTTGAATTATTTAATGTATCTATGAAGCTAAGGGAAACACTGAGAATAACAATGAAGCAATACTAAGGGTTCTACTTTACAACTGGATGTTTCATTTAATAACCCTGAGAACAGAGCGACGCCATTCTTGGTGATCTGAGCCTGCTTGTAAAGCGTTATTTGGACAATTTGATGTTTTTTTGTTCGGTTGGCTTGAATTCAAGCCCAGCTAGGTCGCCGGGCTTGATTTGTAAGACTTTGATCTCAAAAAATTTACTCGTCCGGCTGCTTAGTTCTGAGATCGACATATGGCCAGTAATGGTGACCGACTCGAATCAACAGAGTTGCTGCTGCTAAGATAAATGCCGCTAAAGATAACCAAACGATCAATACCGCATCGAGTTCTTTCATGCCCAAAGTGATGTAACGAGCAATCGCCATCATCGCGATATAGATTGGGTATCGCACTGGGATCTTACCGTTCATCACAAACTGCTGAACCATCGCCAACACTTCTAAATAGATAAACATCAGCAGAATGTCGGTCAATTGCACTCGGCGTTCAGCGAAGACATGCATGAACTCTTCGACCATCGCAAACAAGGTCGCGAGCGTGATCGCCACCAGCAATACCGCTTCCATAATGTGGAATACTTTTAAAAACGGCTTACTAAAAGATTTAGGTAAGTGAGAAGGCATAGTCACTCTTCAAAAAATAATTAATCCAGTCTCTACAATAGCATGCATCAATATAAGTCGCGTACTGTCAAAGCACCGACTTTAGGCTAACGCCATCAACTCATCGGTAACCAACATTAAGAAGCAACGGTAAAAAGCAACAAATACAAAAATGGCCCCGCATTCACTGCAGAGCCATCTGTTTGTCTTTTACTTAGCGACTTCTTAGTGACTAATTAGCCTTAAAGCAGAATCAGGTAAGTTAAGAACACCACACACAGTCCGTAGATAAGCGGGTGTACTTCTTTGCGCTTACCTGCGACAACCATTGTGAATGCGTAGCTGATGAAGCCCATCGCCATACCGTTCGCTGGAGAGAAGCTTAGCACTGTGAACATGATGGTAAAGAAGGCTGCAATGCGTGACTCTTTCTTTTCCCAGTTGATCTGACCAAGACGACCTACCATGTAGATGCCGACTACTACCATCGCCGGTGCAACCATTGCAGCCGAGAAGATAGAGAAGATTGGGTATAGGAATAGCGAGATTAGGAACAGACCAGCCACCATGACTGCTGCCAAACCCGTTTTTGCACCTTGAGAAGAAGCGATGCCAGACTCAGAGAAAGCAGTGATCGATGTGGTACCAAGAATTGAACCAATCACAGTACCGCCCGCATCTGCTACTAGAGCCGATTTCGCGTTTGGCACCTTGCCGTCTTTATCGATGATGCCCGCATCACGACCAACGCCGACAATGGTGCTCAAGCCATCAAAGAAATCGACAATCAAGAATATAAGTACGATGAACAGTAGGTCGAACATTTTCTCTGGCGTGAAAGCAGAGAAATCAAAGATAGCGCCGAAGCTGCCTGCCATGCTTGGTGGCATAGCAATGAACTGCTCTGGGATTGGTGCGTTTGAAGTGCCCATGAAGACGTCAGCAAGAATCGTCAACACGATAGCAGAAACGAATGAGATGAACGTTGCTAGCTTGATGTCACGAACCATACAACCCAGTGCGATGAAGATGCTCACGTAAGCGATGATCACTTTTGGATCAGAAATGTCGCCTAAGCCTACCAATACGAATGGGTTAGAAACGATGATGCCCGCATTCTTAAGACCTAAGAAAGCAATGAACAGTCCGAGAGACACGGTAATCGCCAACTTCAAATCTTCAGGAATCGATTCAATCATCGATTTACGAATATTGGTCAATGAGAACGCAAGGTACAAAATACCAGATAGGAAGATACCGAACAGCGCTTCATTCCAAAGCACGGCAACAGATCCACTTAACAGCAGACCTTTGAAAAAGCCGTTCATACTCATGCCCGGCGCTAGCATTACAGGGTAGTTGCCCCAAATGCCCATAATTAGGGTTGCGATTGCCGCAGACAGAGCCGTTGCAGTAAACACGGCACCTTTGTCCATGCCTGGAATATCACCCAAAATTGCTGGGTTAACCGCCAGAATGTAACTCATCGCCAAGAAAGTAATGAAACCCGCATACAGCTCAGTGCCAATCGTGGTTTTTCTTTCAGTGATTTTAAACATCGAATCAAGCGAGCCAGAGGTGTTCTGGGCTTTCAGGGTGGAATCGGTACTCACAACAAAACCTTTGCAATAAATTAAGAATTTGGTGATTCAAATGCTGTGAGAATAGAGAGGTCTCTACACTAAAAACTGTAGTCACCAAGGTAGGCTCGGTAGTAGAAACATCTAGTCCATATCACTAGATATATACAGCATTTAATCGTTTGCGCGGATTGTAAGGATTGAGATTAAAACTTCAACAAATTTTGTCCAGATCACATAAAAAAGTACCGATGACGAGTCATTACATTTATACAAAGATCCTTGAGAAGATCATTCGCTAATAAATAACGATCAAGCCAGTTGTTCTCAATCATCTAAATATGCTACTCTTCGCCTCCATTTTTCTGACCTAATTTTCACCAGTTGCTTCTATTAGTTTTACTCGTTATCTCTTTATAGACGTAACCAACGGCACAATTAGTAGATGCGCCATCGGAACAAAAATTAGAGTCAGTGCTATCTTTTAAAGTGTGGGTTTATTGCCTTCACTCAATCCAACCAACAGTGGAAATATACAGATGGGCAAAGGTACTCTTTACATCGTATCTGCACCTAGTGGCGCAGGTAAGTCGAGCTTGATCTCAGCAATGCTAGAAACCAATCCAACCTACGCAATGAAGGTATCTGTTTCACACACCACTCGCGGTATGCGCCCTGGTGAAGAAAATGGTGTTCACTACCACTTCGTAGAGAAGCATCATTTTGAAGACCTTATTACTAAAGGTGAATTCCTAGAGTACGCTGAAGTGTTCGGCAACTACTACGGTACTTCACGCGTTTGGATTGAAGAAAACCTAAACCGCGGTATCGATGTATTCCTAGATATCGACTGGCAAGGTGCTCGTCAGATCCGTAAACAAATGCCTCAAGCGAAGAGTGTATTCATTCTTCCACCATCAAATGGTGAACTAGAGCGTCGTTTGAATGTTCGCGGTCAAGACAGCGACGAAGTTATTGCGAAACGCATGAGCGAAGCAAAATCAGAGATTTCTCACTATGCAGAATATGATTATGTGATCGTGAATGACGACTTTGATGCAGCCCTAATGGACTTCAGAGCTATCATTCGTGCGGAACGCTTAAAAGAAGATAAGCAAGCAGCGAAATACAGCGGCATGCTTACTGCTTTATTAGCGGAATAATCTAGATCCCCTAGATTTTCTATTGAGATAAGTATACGGTGATCTAGAAAGTATCTAGTTAAACTTGTATACTTTCTCGTCATCAAAAATTTATTAGTTAATTACTATTTGGAGTCCTCATGGCACGCGTAACTGTTCAAGACGCTGTTGAAAAAGTTGGCAACCGTTTCGACCTAGTTCTTATTGCGGCTCGCCGCGCACGTCAAATGCAAACTGGCGGTAAAGATTCACTAGTGCCTGAAGAAAACGATAAGCCAACGGTTATCGCTCTTCGCGAAATCGAAGAAGGTCTTATCACTAAAGACGTACTAGATGCTCGTGAACGTCAAGAGCAACAAGAGCAAGAAGCGGCTGAACTTGCAGCAGTAAGCAGCATCGCTCACACTCGTTAGCTCATATTCGCAAAAAGCGTCATTCGAACTAATTAACCTTCCGGGCCTTTAATTTGTATCTATTCGATAGCCTCAAAGACGTTGCCCAAGAATACCTAACAGAGCCTCAAATTGAGGCTCTGCGTCAATCTTATGTGGTAGCGAGAGACGCCCATGAAGGGCAAACCCGCTCAAGCGGTGAACCATACATTATCCACCCTGTAGCTGTTTCAAGAATCCTGGCAGAAATGCGTCTGGATATCGAAACCCTGCAAGCTGCTCTGCTTCATGATGTCATCGAAGACTGTGATGTCACTAAAGAAGATCTAGAGGAAAAATTTGGCAATACCGTTGCTGAATTGGTTGATGGTGTATCTAAGCTGGATAAGCTTAAATTTCGTGATCGCAAAGAAGCGCAAGCAGAGAACTTCCGCAAGATGGTTCTCGCCATGGTGCAAGACATCCGCGTTATCTTGATCAAATTAGCTGACCGTACTCACAACATGCGCACGCTTGGGGCACTTCGTCCTGACAAAAAGCGTCGTATTGCTCGTGAAACCCTAGAGATTTATTCTCCACTAGCTCACCGTCTTGGTATTCATAACATCAAGACCGAACTAGAAGAGCTGGGCTTTGAAGCCCTCTATCCTAACCGTTATCGCGTACTTAAAAACGTAGTGAAAGCTGCGCGTGGTAACCGTAAGGAAATGATCCAACGTATCCATAGCGAAATTGAAGGCCGCCTTGAAGAGGTCGGGTTGCCTGCTCGCGTACTTGGTCGTGAAAAAAACCTGTTCTCCATCTACAACAAGATGAAAACTAAAGAGCAGCGCTTCCACACCATTATGGACATCTACGCTTTCCGCGTCGTGGTTGATACCCCAGATACTTGTTATCGCGTACTTGGTCAGGCTCACAGCCTGTACAAGCCTCGCCCTGGCCGCATGAAAGATTACATTGCGGTACCAAAAGCCAACGGCTACCAATCTCTGCACACGTCAATGATCGGCCCTCACGGGGTGCCAGTTGAGGTTCAGATCCGTACTGAAGATATGGATCAAATGGCAGACAAAGGTGTCGCAGCGCACTGGTCTTACAAAGGCAACGGCTCACGCAGCAGTAATGGCACAACCGCACAGGTTAAAGCACAACGTTGGATGCAGAGCTTACTTGAGCTGCAACAAAGCGCGGGTAACTCATTCGAATTCATTGAAAACGTTAAGTCTGATCTGTTCCCAGATGAGATCTTCGTGTTCACGCCGAAGGGTCGCATTGTCGAACTTCCTGCAGGCGCAACAGCGGTCGATTTTGCTTACGCGGTACATACCGATGTCGGCAACATGTGTGTAGGTGCTCGTGTAGACATGAACCCTTACCCACTCAGCAAATCACTGAAGAACGGTCAAACCATTGAGATCATCAGTGCTCCGGGCGCACGTCCGAATGCAGCATGGCTCAACTACGTGGTGACATCACGTGCACGTACTAAGATCCGTCAGGTTCTGAAAACGATGCGTCGTGAAGAGTCGATCACGCTAGGCCGTCGTCTACTGAATCATGCACTTGGCGAACACTCTATTGGCGATATCGGCCAAGAGAATATCGACCACGTATTGTCTGATCTTCGCCTAGACAATGTTGAAGACTTACTGGCATCGATTGGTCTTGGTGAGCTGATGAGTATCGTTATTGCTCGTCGTCTACTGGGTGATGCTGACGAACTGACTGAAGTGGAAAACAACAGCGACACACCAAGGAAGAAATTGGCTATCCGTGGTGCTGAAGGTCTACTACTGACGTTCGCTAACTGTTGTCACCCAATTCCAGATGATCACATCATTGCCCATGTATCGCCAGGTCGTGGCCTTGTGGTTCACCGTGAAACGTGTCCAAACGTTCGTGGTTACCAGAAAGAACCAGACAAATACATGGCGGTTGAATGGTCTGACGATTACGACCAAGAGTTCACTGCTGAACTTCAGGTTGATCTGCAGAATCACCAAGGTGCACTGGCTGAGTTAACTAACGTTATCTCGAAAACAGGCTCGAACATTCACGGTATTTCAACTGAAGAACGTGATGGACGCCTGTACACAGTGACTATCTTGCTGACCACCAAAGATCGTGTTCATCTTGCAAGTATTATGAAAAAGCTACGTGTGATGCCACACGCGCTGAAAGTAAGACGTCGTAAGAACTAACGTTTAAACTTGATAATAGTTTTGCCAAGAATTTAAATCCCCTTAATGCTTTATCGCTTAAGGGGATTTTTATAACCGTAATCCTAGTATTTACCGCGCTCCCTCCCATTCCTGCCTGTACAAAAATCCAGTAAAATGCTTGAATAGATCATCTCTCTTACGTTTATGAGCCTTGTTATGTCACAGCTTTTATCTGCTATCCCTCTCAACTCTTTATCTGGAGTCGGCGCAAAAGTCGCAGAGAAACTGGAGAAGGTTGGGCTTAACAACGTACAAGATTTACTGTTTCACCTGCCTTTGCGCTACGAAGATCGAACGCGTATCTATCCAATCGTAAAACTGCATGCTGGTTTATGGGCAGCAGTGCAAGGCAAGGTAATGCACGTCGATACCATTTTCGGTAAACGTAAGATGCTCGCAGTAAAGATCAGTGATGGTAATGGCACTATTACACTGCGTTTTTTCAACTTCACTGCAGGCATGAAGAATAACTTTGCCGAAGGCAAACAAGTGCATGCTTATGGTGAGATCAAGCGCGGTAATATGGGGCTTGAGATCGTCCACCCTGACTACAAATTCTTTGCGCCGAGGCAACAGCCAGACGTTGAAGCCAATCTGACTCCGGTGTACCCAACCACCGAAGGGCTAAGACAAGTCACGCTGCGTAATCTTACCGATCAAGCCTTAGAGCTAATCGACAAGGCCGCAGTTAACGAGCTTCTCCCATCAGGTTTATACGACCACCAAATTACCCTCGCACAAGCACTGCATACCATTCACAGGCCGCCCCCGGGCATTGACCTAGAGCTGTTTGATGAAGGCAAGCACCCTGCGCAACTGCGCCTAATTATGGAAGAGTTACTGGCTCAAAACCTGTCTATGTTGTCTGTTCGTAGCAAAGGGCAGCAAGACAAGGCAATGCCTTTTCCTCCAGTAAACACCCTTAAAGATAAGCTACTGGCTCAGCTGCCGTTTTCACCAACCAATGCCCAAGCACGAGTGACCAAAGAGATCGAAGCTGACTTGGAAAAGCCGCATCCTATGATGCGTTTAGTGCAAGGTGATGTGGGCTCTGGTAAAACCTTAGTCGCTGCACTGGCGGCGGTTCGCGCATTGGAACACGGTCAACAAGTAGCACTTATGGCACCCACTGAACTACTCGCAGAACAACACGCGATTAACTTTGCCAACTGGTTTGAGGCAATGGGTATTCAAGTTGGATGGCTAGCAGGTAAGCTCAAAGGCAAAGCTCGTGAAACTGAACTAACACGTATTGCCAGTGGCGAAGCGCAAATGGTGGTCGGTACTCATGCCCTGTTCCAAGAGCATGTCGTGTTCAAAAATCTTGGTTTAGTGATCATTGATGAACAGCACCGATTTGGTGTCCACCAGCGATTAGAGCTACGTGAGAAAGGCGCAAAGCAAGGCTACTACCCACATCAGTTGGTCATGACCGCTACCCCAATCCCACGAACGTTAGCAATGACGGCCTATGCCGACCTCGAAACTTCGATTATTGATGAACTGCCACCGGGACGAACCCCAATTCAAACCGTGGCAATTCCTGATACCAAGCGCGATGACATTGTTGAACGTGTGAAAAATGCGTGTCTCAATGAAGGCAAACAAGCCTACTGGGTATGTACGCTGATTGATGAATCGGAAGTACTGGAAGCTCAAGCTGCAGCTGATACAGCAGAAGAGCTACAACGCAAACTGCCTGACGTAAAAATTGGTTTAGTCCATGGCCGTATGAAACCCGCCGAGAAACAAGCGGTGATGCGAGAGTTCAAAGAGAACAAGCTGCATCTATTGGTTGCGACAACCGTGATTGAAGTTGGTGTGGATGTTCCGAATTCGAGCTTAATGATCATCGAGAACCCAGAACGTCTTGGCCTAGCGCAACTGCACCAACTGCGTGGCCGTGTCGGCCGAGGTTCGGTCGCAAGTCATTGTGTATTGTTGTATCACTCTCCGCTGTCTAAAACCGCTCAGAAACGCCTAGGTGTGCTACGTGAAAGTAACGATGGCTTTGTGATTGCACAGCGCGACTTAGAAATCCGTGGCCCCGGTGAATTGCTCGGTACCAAACAAACTGGCTTGGCTGATTTCAAGATCGCCGATCTAATTCGTGACCAACGTTTGATACCTGAAGTGCAGCGTATTGCGCGTCATATTCACGATAGCTACCCAGACAATGCTAAGGCGATCATCAACCGTTGGTTGGGTGAACGCGATGTTTACTCTAAGGCGTAGTTAACACTAAGGCATAGTTAACACTGAGACCGTATTCAAACGTAAAAAAGGCTTCCTCAAGGAAGCCTTTTTAGTGTGCGTTACTTTCATCAAGCAAGAGCGAGATTCCCTATTCGCTCGTTCCTCACGATAGGGAATGACGATCAAAGTAAACTTTCATCATCAAAGTCCATGGTTAGCAATTCGTCATCCTCGGAGAGGGAAGAATGACCGAGTCGGGGATCTCTTAACCGTTCCCCGAACCGAACTTATCGTCATCAAACGGACCGATGATAACTAGGGCTTAACCGGGAAACTGATCTGCGCTTTTAAGCCACCTTCACTGCGGTTATTGACCACAACAGCACCTTGATGCTGGCTAACGATACGTTTCACAATTGCTAAGCCCAAGCCCGTTCCTTCGCTACCACGAGCCGTGTCACCACGCGTGAAAGGTTCAAACAGCTTTCCGATCTGGTCTTGTGGAATACCCGGCCCGTTATCTTCTACCGTCACCCAAGCAAGCTTGTTATCCGCCGTCATACCAGTTGATACCTTGACCCAACCATTACCGTAACGCAGCGCATTCACCACCAAGTTGCTCACAGCACGCTTCATTGCGATCGGGTTGCCCAACGCAGGTTTCATGGTTTCTGGAATATCGGTTTCAATCTGGACCTCATAGCCACCTTCAGAGCTAGAGACTTCTCGCGCAATATCATCGACAAACACCGCTTGGAATGAGTCTCTGTCAACAGGCTTTAGGTAATCCATGAACTGACTGATGATCTCGTTACACTCTTCGGTATCACTGATGATGCCTTCCGCCAAATAGCTGTCTTCTGGCGACATCATCTCGGTTGCTAAGCGAATACGCGTTAACGGAGTACGTAAATCATGGCTGATACCCGCCATCAACAAGGCGCGGTCTTCTTCTAGCTCTTGGATGCCTTTCGACATCTGGTTAAAGGCTCGAGTTACCGAGCGAATCTCTTGTGCGCCTTGAACTGGCAATGGCGGTGGAATATCACCTCGCCCGACACCTTGCGCCGCTTTCTCTAGCGCGATCAACGGACGGTTTTGCAATCGGATAAACAGCCAACCACCTGCGACAATCAACAGCGCCATGATCAGACTGTTACGAAACAGTGGTGCAAAATCCTCTTCTTGCAGCTCTGATAACGGAATACGAATTAAAGAGTTGGGTAACTGCGCAATGTCCATCCAAAGCACATAGCTCTCTTTACCCAAGATCAGCCGCACTTCAGTTTCAGAACCCAGCTCCTTGGTCATCTCCTCACTCATCAGGTCGATTGCGACCGCATGGTAATACTCACCCGCCGCTTCGCTGCCCTTGGCGTGAACGGTTACCCCGAGCTGTTCAAGCACACGCTGACGCAATGGCGCATCGATCTCGATATCACTGCCTTGGTCCAATACCAGGTTTAGCTCGTGAGCCAAAATCTTATTAAACTGCTGCAAACTTGGCATCAACGCATAGTTAAACACCGCGTAATAAGAAAAAATTTGGCTAGCGACCAATAGCGTTAAGAAAAGCACTATCGACTGAGTAAAGGAGCTACGTATACGCATGGGGTACCCGAGATGTAGAAAGATAAAGAAAGTGTTATATGACTATAACTCTAAACCATTGTGCTGAATAGAAAACGGGCCATCGCATATTAATGAGATGACCCGTAAGATTCACAGAATCGATAAAGCTACTGTAGAGCTTATTAAGCTGAATTACACAGCTTTGCCATCTGGAACGAATACGTAACCCAAGCCCCACACCGTTTGGATATAACGAGGTTTACTTGGATCTTCTTCCACTAGACGACGCAGACGTGAAATCTGAACATCGATAGAACGTTCCATTGCTGAATACTCACGGCCACGAGCCATGTTCATCAGTTTATCGCGAGACATTGGCTCACGAGCATTCGTTACCAAGGACTTAAGAACCGCAAATTCACCCGAAGTAAGCGGCATTGGCTCTTCACCGCGGAACATTTCGCGAGTACCTAAGTTCAAGCGGAACTCACCAAACTCAACCACAGACTCTTCTGTGCTTGGTGCACCCGGTGCTTCAATGACTTGGCGACGCAGTACAGCTTTAATACGAGCAAGCAGTTCACGTGGATTAAATGGTTTTGGCAGGTAATCATCAGCACCCACTTCCAAGCCCACAATGCGATCCACTTCATCACCCTTTGCAGTAAGCATCAGGATTGGTAGCGAGTTGTTTGCGTTTCGTAGACGACGACAGATCGATAGACCATCTTCGCCCGGCAACATTAAATCCAATACCATCAAGTGAAAATTTTCACGGGTTAACAGGCGGTCCATCTGCTCACTGTTTGCCACGCTACGCACTTGAAAGCCCTGCTCTGACAGATAGCGCTCTAACAGTGCACGTAAACGAGCATCGTCATCGACCACTAAAATTTTGTAGTTTTCTTGCATGTAATGGTTCCACCTATTAAAGCTTAAACCTAAGGTTAAGCATTCTTGGTAAATTGTATATTGGTATAAGACATTAAAAATGTAACATTATTGGAGAAAAAGTCGCCTAAATAATTGTTAACGTATGTTGCCTTTCTATATATTCTATCTTAGATCATCATTTCATTAAGTCAGATTTATGAAAACCAAACTTATTACTCGAGAAGGTTATAACAAGCTCAAAGCAGAACATGACCACTTATGGCACGAGAAACGCCCTGAAATTACTAAGATAGTCACTTGGGCGGCAAGCCTTGGAGATCGCTCAGAAAACGCAGATTACACCTTCAATAAGCGTCTACTTCGTCAGATCGATCGCCGAGTGCGTTTTTTAAGAAAGTTCCTACCTGATGTCACGATCGTTGATTACTCGCCACAACAAGAAGGTAAGGTATTTTTCGGTGCTTGGGTCGAAATTGAGAATGATGATGGGGAAATTAAGAAGTTTCGAATTGTCGGCCCAGAAGAGATCTACGGCGATGCTAAAGGCTATATCTCTATCGACTCACCAATGGCTAGAGCTCTGCTCAAGAAAGAAGTAGATGACGAGTTTACGGTAAAAACACCGGAAGGCGACAAAGAGTGGTTCATTAACTCGATTCGCTACGCAGACAACGAATAACCAAACTTAATAAACACTTAGCGATAAACTGAGTGTTCAGCAAACCCAAACTCCAGATAAAAGAAAACCCCGCAAGGCTTTCGCCTAGCGGGGTTAAGTCTCTATCGCAGCAATCCGGCTACTGTTTATCTCTTCGAGATAAGGTGCTCCCTGCATCTTTCCTTGATAGTGGCTAAATCCTTTAACCAATTTCCTTTTTGTTCATCGCCATCCTAGCGGTGTCCATTCTAGCCTGTCATCCTGACTGGCGAATCTCATCCAGAGATTATCACTTCCTTGCTGACCACTCATCCTAAGTAATCAAATCTTCATCCTGAAGATACCTAGTCCATTAGGCTTTTTCCTGTTCCTGCCAACTCCCTGTCGACAAGTTAAATATTACGGCAAATGGCCGTGTTTCCTAGATAGTCTTAAAAAACATTTCAGGTGAGAAATACGCCCACAAACACACAATCAAATAAAATCAGCAACTTAGTGTAACATCAAGACGATTTCATCGGTCTAAAGCGACTTAGTCTCACATCACTTGTAAGAGATCTCGCACAAAGCGGGTATCACAAACGGAAATTCGACTTCTGACAGGATAATTACACAGTCATAGCTAGAAAAAGCGTACGCTCACCCCCATGTATTTGTCACGATATTAAATAAGAGATTCATCGGATGAGCCAAGCTATCTGTCGACTGATTGCTGAAGAACTGAATGTTCGTTCAGAGCAAGTCATCGCCGCAGTCAACCTAATTGACGACGGTAACACTGTTCCCTTTATTGCCCGCTACCGTAAAGAAGTCACGGGTGGCTTAGACGATACCCAATTACGTAACCTTGATAGTCGCCTTTCTTACCTTCGTGAGCTTGATGATCGTCGCCAAACGATTCTTAAGTCGATTCAAGACCAAGGTAAACTCACGCCAGAACTCGAGCGTGATATCACTCAAGCCGACAGCAAGACTCGTCTAGAAGATTTATACCTACCTTACAAACCAAAGCGTCGCACTAAAGGCCAGATCGCGATTGAAGCGGGCTTAGAACCACTTGCCGACACACTGTGGAATGAACCGCAGCACGATCCAGAAACGGAAGCGGCGAACTTCATCAGCAACGATAAAGGCATTGCCGATACCAAAGCTGCTCTCGATGGTGCTCGTGCGATCATCATGGAACGCATTGCGGAAGACGCAAACCTACTAGAAAAGATTCGCCAACACCTAACACGCAACGCAGAGCTAGTCGCTCGTGTAGTGACAGATAAAGAGCAAGAAGGCGAGAAGTTCAAAGACTACTTCGAGCACAACGAAACACTCAGCAAAGTACCGTCACATCGTGCTCTTGCAATGCTACGAGGCCGTAATGAAGGCTTCTTAACACTGGCAATGAACGCAGACCCAGAGCAAGAAGAAGGTGTACGTGGTTCATACTGCGAAAACATCATCTCTGATCACTACGGCATTACCCTAAGCAGCGCACCTGCGGATGCTTGGCGTAAGCAAGTGATTAGCTGGGCATGGCGCATCAAGGTTTCTATGCACATGGAAACTGAATTGATGGGCGCAATGAAAGAGCGTGCAGAGATCGAAGCGATTGAAGTATTCGCAACCAACCTAAAAGACCTACTCATGGCAGCGCCAGCTGGTCCTCGAGCAACCTTAGGCTTGGACCCAGGTTTACGTACCGGTTCGAAAATCGCTGTCGTGGATTCAACCGGTAAGGTTTTGGCAACAGAAACTATTTACCCTCACCCACCTCAAAAGCAATACGACAAATCGGCACACGTGGTTGAGCAGATGGTTCGTCAATTCAATGTTGATTTGATTGCGATTGGTAACGGTACGGCTTCACGCGAAACCGACAGCTTTGTGGCTGACGTAATTAAACGCGGCAACCTAAAAGCGCAAAAGATCATTGTTAGCGAAGCGGGCGCATCGGTGTATTCCGCGTCTGAACTAGCTGCAAAAGAGTTCCCGAACATGGATGTATCAATTCGTGGTGCGGTGTCTATTGCTCGTCGTCTGCAAGATCCACTGGCAGAGCTAGTGAAGATTGACCCTAAATCGATCGGTGTGGGCCAATACCAACACGATGTGAGCCAAACTATGCTCGCTAAGCGCCTAGATGCGATTGTCGAAGACTGTGTAAACGCGGTTGGTGTTGATGTGAATACCGCTTCGGCTGCGCTACTGACTCGTGTTGCTGGCCTGTCTAGCACCATCGCTCAGAACATCGTGGACTTCCGTGATGAAAATGGTCGTTTTGAAGCACGTACTACACTGAAAAAAGTCGCACGCTTGGGGCCAAAAGCCTTTGAACAGTGTGCCGGCTTCCTACGTATTATGGATGGCAAAAACCCACTGGATGCATCATCGGTTCACCCAGAAGCTTACCCAGTAGTGAAAAGCATCGCTGAGAAAAACCACAAAGACATCAAATCTCTGGTGGGTAACACCGACTTCTTACGTGGTTTGCACGCGGTTGATTACACCAATGAAAACTTTGGTGTTCCAACGGTCACCGACATCATCAAGGAGCTGGATAAGCCGGGACGCGACCCTCGCCCTGAGTTCAAGACTGCAACCTTCGCAGATGGCGTAAACAGCGTTTCAGACCTAGAACCAGGCATGATTCTAGAAGGTGTGGTATCGAACGTGGCTAACTTTGGTGCCTTCGTTGATATTGGTGTTCACCAAGATGGCTTAGTTCATATTTCAGCACTCACCGATCGCTTTGTCTCTGACCCACGTGAAGTGGTTAAAGCGGGCGACATCGTGAAAGTGAAGGTGATGGAAGTGGATGTTCAGCGTAAACGTATTGCACTGAGCATGCGTATGAAGGACGAGCCTGGACAAGACAACCGTGCTCAACGTTCAAGTGCACCTCGTACACAAAACCGCTCGAATCAAAACTCGCAAGGTGGCCAACGCCGTCGTGAAGAGCCGCAACAAAACGCTGCAATGGGTGGAGCATTCGCCGCCGCTTTTGCTAAAGCGAAAAAGTAATCCATTAGCTCATCTAAAAAGCTGATGTGCTTAAAACAGAAAACCTGCATCCCTTAGGGTATGCAGGTTTTTTTATTATGTGTTCAAAAAAGACATCGAAGCTTGGTTGTATTCTTCGTGTTTATACTCAAAATAATTGGAGTTGCAGCTAGGCAACAAGTAAGTTCAGCCCTATGAGCATAGGGGTTCTATGTGATTAGGGTGAACTTACGCAGTTAACAACGCTGCAGCTTCAAGTATGAAGAGTATAATTATAATACGACCAACATCTCTGACGGAGCATGAGGCGCAACAGCATGACCATAATGATACTTTATGACCTTACGTCGTTTCTCCATCTGTCCTTCCTGAATCGCCGCATCTAAAACATGCTTTGGCAGGCGGAAACGCATGGTATAACCTTTGCCTTGATCAGCACTGTATGTTTTCAGTGCCAATAAGCTGAACAGCCGATCAAAAGGGTCTTGTGGCTCTTCTTGGCTAACCGAATTGGCCTCTGACTCGTTCTCCATTTCATAACCTGGATGGTCTGAAGGATCCCAAGCCGACTGCTGCCTTCGTTTATCGTCTGATTTTACCTTACGCTCTGCATTGGTTCTCGCCAATGCTACTGCGGGAGCAACAGGCTCTCGGACTCTATTATCACGCGCAACTTGCTCTGTTTGCACATTAACGGACGGGGCGATTAGTGGCACACTCACTGCAGTTGCAGGTGACACAATCATCGCGAACTCTCCTCAAGAATCGCCCATCGTTTTTGCTATAACGCTGTTGTACTGTGAGTCAGCACAACAGGCATAGCCCAACTTAGCGCAATCAGCTCAGGAGAGAGTTAGGTCTGAGTATCAAGCAACACGTTGGTGTTATACCAATCGTAGTAAATAACTGATCATCCTAGCTTGTTAAAATGCTCGATAACGGCGTTAGATTTTTTGATTGTAGAATAACTACTTATCGAAACTACTTGTCAAAAAAAAGCTGCCTTGTTCTCAAGCCTTTTACCTACGCTATTTTTGAACACTTACTTACTGTGATTGGTATTAGCTTATATATCGACCAAGCCGGATATATATTTAGCAATTATTTTTGTGCGAAGCTGACAAGCTCACTGCAAAAGGCATCCGCTTCGGTCATAAACGGTGCATGCGAAGACTGGGTAAATATGTATTGCTCGGTATGAGGCAAGGCTGTGCCTAAGTCTTTCGCAACCTTGATTGGCACCAATCCATCTAATCGACCATACAAGCGTAGCATTGGTACTGAAATCTCAGGCAGTTGTTCACGCAGATCGACATCCGACAGCATCTTTAATCCTGCCAATAATGAGTCAGGGTTCGGCAACGGGCGAGACAGCACCGCTTGCTTGAGTTGTTTTACATCTTGCCTTGCTGAAGGGCTGCCCATGGCTTGCAATGCCATAAAGCGTTCGATGGTGGTTTGGAAATCTTCAACCAGTTGCTCGGTGAATGCGCTTAATACGTTGGGCTGAATGCCTCGCCATAACACGGGCTCTTTTGCAGCGGCGAATTTGGGAGAACTGGCGACAGTCACCAGCTTGCTCACGTAATCTGAGTGATGGAGAGCCATGTGCGTTGCGACCAAGCCTCCAAGTGACCAACCCACCCAAATCGCTTGCTTTGGTGCTTCGGCCAAAAGCTGCTGAGCAATCTCTTCAAGATCTTGAGCGTGGCAGTGCGCGCTGTGTCCATACCCTGGTAAATCGACAACATGCACTCGAAAATCAGCTTGTAATGCATTAACGGTTTGTTGCCATACCGCACCGTTCATTCCCCAGCCGTGAACCAGTACTAAATCAGGCCCTTGCCCAGAAACATGCCAATATAACGCGTCACTCATTCTCAATATTCCCTACTTTTTCCATCAGCGATAATCCGCGCTTTTCAGTATGGTGAGCAAAAGGAACACCATAACCCAAAAGCATCACGAGCTATGTTATCCGATTGGCTACAAAAACACACACCACGTCTGGTCACACCTCAATGCCACCTGTGCAAACTTGATAAACTGCCCAGTGATACACATCCTCGATGGTGCAATTCTTGTCTCAAACTCTTTCAGCCAGTACCACGCTGCCAACGATGTGGTTTAAAAACACTGCTCACAGTAGAGCAGTGCGGACAGTGCTTATCTCAACCTCCACCTTGGCATCGCCTCTACTGTGTCGGCGATTACACCTTCCCTACAGCAGGTTACATTCAGCAAATGAAGTACGCTGATAAGTTTTGGTTTGCACGTGATCTATCTAAGCTATTGGCATCACGTATCGAATATCCTGCTCCGCTGATCACCAGCGTGCCGCTGCATTGGCGTCGATATACTCATCGCGGCTTTAATCAAAGTAAGCTGCTAGCCGACTACACGGCTCAAGAGCTTGGCGTTGAAAGTGATGTGCTCTTTCGTCGAATTCGCTCAACGGCTTCCCAGCAGGGGCTGACTAAATCCGCACGATTACACAATCTAAAGAGCGCTTTTGCGCTGCGAAAACAAGACGTTCAAGGAACTATCCCCTCTCACGTCGCGATAATTGATGATGTTGTAACCACCGGCAGTACTGTGTATCAATTATGCCAATTACTACTTGAAGTGGACGTTAAAAGGATTGATATTTACTGCATCTGCCGCACTCCTGAGCCCTCTGGATAAAAGCTGTGAATCACTACTTGTACAGCAATCCAACAAAAAAGGGCTGAATTACAAATCTGACAGGAGTAGAATGGCGCTAATAACCTACAAATCTACTCAGGTATTCGTCGTGTCAAATATTACTATTACAGAAACAGCTCAAACTCATTTTGCCAATCTGCTGTCACAGCAGCCTGAAGGTACAAACATTCGTGTGTTCGTGGTAAACCCGGGTACACAAAACGCAGAGTGTGGTGTTTCTTACTGCCCAACAGATGCTATCGAAGCGTCTGACACAGAGCTTAAATTCGAAGCTTTCTCTGCATACGTAGATGAGCTAAGCCTACCGTTCCTAGATGAAGCTGAAATTGACTTCGTTACTGACAAAATGGGCTCTCAGCTAACGCTTAAAGCACCAAACGCTAAGATGCGTAAAGTCGCAGACGATGCACCACTTCTAGAACGTGTTGAATACGCAATTCAAACACAAGTTAACCCACAACTTGCTGGTCACGGCGGTCACGTTAGCTTGGTAGAAATCACTGAAGACGGCGCAGCTATTGTAGCATTCGGTGGTGGTTGTAACGGTTGTTCTATGGTTGATGTAACGCTAAAAGAAGGCATCGAGAAAGAACTTCTTCAACAGTTTGAAGGTGAACTGACTGCTGTTCGTGATGCAACTGAGCACGATCGTGGTGAGCACTCTTACTACTAATCACTGATTTAGTGTTAGTTGTTATTTGAAAGGTTGATGCGCAAGCATCAACCTTTTTTGTTATGTGGATAAGCAAGTTAGGACTATCGCGTTCTCTCTATACTCTTTTGCTATACAACCATATTTTCACCTCGTTACCATCTTGAGTAAGGTATTCAAGTGATCGTAATCGATTCCTGCTTCAATAATTTTCGGATATGAAAACTCGGATCTAGGAACTCAAGGTCATTTCCCCTATATTAGAATGACTTTATAAGAAAGAATTCCAATGAGCTAAGGAGCGAGCGCAATGACGAAAAGGACCAAGCCAGAGATTTTGGCTAAACAAACTGTCGCTCAATCAAGACTATTCTCTATCGAGTCTCTCGACTTACGCTTTTCAAACGGCGAAGAGCGCACTTACGAACGCATGAAGCCCAGCGGGCGCAACGCAGTGATGATGGTTCCTATTACTGAGCAAGGCGATATTCTATTAGTACGTGAATATGCAGCGGGAACTGAACGCTACGAACTTGGCTTTCCAAAAGGGCTGATTGATCCAGGTGAGCAGCCAAACGAAGCCGCCGTTCGCGAACTCAAAGAAGAGATAGGCTTCGGTGCCAACAAGCTTACTCCGCTGAAGGAAGTGATCCTTGCACCCTCTTACTTCTCTAGCAAAATGACGCTGTTTATTGCAGAAGACCTCTACCCAGAAAAGCTAGAAGGTGATGAGCCAGAGCCTCTCGATATTGTGCGCTGGCCACTTGCTCAAGCCGAAGAACTGTTAACACATCTCGATTTCTGTGAGGCTCGGAGTATTACAGCCCTGCTTTTAAGCCTTCGTGTATTAAACAATAACTAGAACATTCAGGCTCGCTCTAAGAGTAAGAGAACATTTATGCCAATAACAAAAGATTTGTCTCACCTCCTACCCTCTGTCATTGAGATTGCTCGCTCTGCTGGTCAACTCATCTTAGAGATCTACGAGAAAAAGGATTACGAAGAGTTCATTAAGAGTGATGACACTCCAGTAACCAGTGCCGATCTTGCAGCACATAAGCTGATATTAAAAAAACTCAGTGAATTGACGCCTGATATTCCCGTATTATCCGAAGAAGACGCCGACATCAGCCTAGAGCAACGCTCTCAATGGGATCGCTACTGGTTAGTTGACCCACTGGACGGCACCCAGGAGTTCATCGCACGAAGTGGTGATTTCGCGACAATTATCGCCCTAATCGAGCATAACAAGCCAGTGATGGGCGTGGTATACGCACCCGTTTCAGGTGTGAGCTATTACGCTTACAGTGGCAAAGGCGCTTGGAAGATCCCAGACCTTAATGACAGCGTGAAAATCAAAACGCATCGTCACGAGCTGCCAAACCAGTCAATCGCCATGGCGATCAGCCGTCGCCAGGACATCAATCGCATCACTAGCCGTATGAGCTCAGCATGGAATTATGATTTGGTTCCTCTAGGCTCAGCAGCGCTTAAGGCCTGTTTAGTCGCAGAAGGCGCTGTGGATTGTTATCTGCGCCTTGGACCAACCGGAGAGTGGGATACCGCCGCAACGCAGTGCATTGTTGAAGAAGCTGGCGGACGTATCTTAAGTACTCAACTAGAACCGCTTTCGTACAATGAAAGAGAAACGCTAGAAAACCCGAACTTCATTGTACTCGGTGATGCAGATTTACCGTGGGTAGAAATTTTGCAAGGCAAAGACTAGGCGAGTTTGCTCCCTTTAACTGTCAGATATCCTCTAGATTCTCAGAACAAACAAAACGGGCACCTCAGTGAGGTGCCCGTTTTTTATATCTCGTAATTTAGTGACCCTTAGCCGTTTAGCTAAAAACGACCTTGATAAGTAAACTGGTACTTACCTTGGCTGTCAGGATTACCCAACCATTTAAGCTGATTTTGCATCGTTGGCGGGAATTCAACACCCGGTTTAAACCACGCTGCAGATGTGTAGCGCTGGTTAGATGTTAGACTCGCTGAGAACTCACTGTCTACTTGAGTGCTCTTCTGAACGCCTTTGGCTGCAATTGTACTGTCTTCACAGGTTATGTCCGCAATCACAGGACCAAGGTCTAACGAACCAACAGGTGAATCGACTGCAGCACCAGACCAAGCCACAGTACCTTCACCAGACTGACACCAAGGTTGAGCATGAACCGCATGCTTGATCGTCAGCTCAACCTTTCCACCAATTGAAACCGGGACTGGAATGGCTGGGGCGTATTTCATCACGTTCATAGCAGGCATTGAGGCCACTAAGTTCTCTGCATACGCGCCACTCATGCTGTACCCGACACGCCCTTTACCTGACAAGTTCATGTCGCTGTTACGACCAAAACGAACCGCCAGTTCTGCTTTGGCTTGAAATAGCTTAGAAAACTGGAAGTCCCACTGCACTGAACCGTAATTAACACGCTGCCAGGCGATATTATTGGCGCTGCCCTGCCAAACCGTTCCTTCAACACCTTCAATATTCAAGCCACGCACAGCCGGTGCATGTTTGAGTACAAAAGAGGCCGGTAGATGCAGCAACAGACTAACCGAGAAAAAGACAATAAAGATGCCGCCAAAAAGTAAACCTAACTTCAAAGATAAACCGCGTTTCACATTAACCTCGTTTAAACTGTAGTCGGTTGACCTCAATAACCCCTGGGTTATCGGAGCGATCAATGTCCATAAACTCAACTTCGACACCCTGCTTCTCTTTCAAGTATGTCAGCCAATCTAAGAACTGATTAAAAGGCACAGGTTTCACCCAGACTTGCAGCATCTCGCCACGCGGCTGAACTCGAATTAATTCAATCTTGAAACGACGCATAGAAGCTGGTACAGATTGATTCAGAGGCTGGCTAGCAACAATCCCACCACTTCCTCGCAGCTCCACCACTTCGTTGGCTTTATTGGTTACCCAAGTCAGCAGTTGCTTCTCACTTTGAATACGGGTCTGCGCAAGTTCAGCTCGCTGACTGAGTGGCTGGATTAGCCCCCAATAAACGACACCGACCACCAATAGAATTGAGCAACCAATCACTAGTCGTTGCTCTCTTTGACTTATTGAAGTCCACCACGCTTGGAGTGGCTCAATCATATTTCTCATCACTGATCTCCTTACGCAGGTTATTGATGGGGTTTAAGAGTAAAGCTGCCAAATACGGCATCACCATTACGATTCAATGGCCCTTGCTCAACGGTAAACTTCTCTTCAAGTTTCACTCGCGCAGTCTCGAAATATTGGAAGTCAGTACTTTTCGCTTCCAATCTCACCTCTGAGCGGTTGCCGTCGTAGCGAATACTATTCACTTCGATGGCTTTCACTTGTCCTAAAGTTTCTGGCAGTAACGCTAGCCATCCAAGTAAGGAATCACCATCACCCGAGCCACCATACTTCTTAGCTTCGTCGTTCATCTGGCGCTTAAGGTAGCTGACCGTCGGAATACGTTGCTTGCCCGGAAGTACGCTTCTAAAAATACGTTCACTCTCCGTTCGGTACGCTTCGGCTTGTGCTTCGTACTGCTGAACCTTTAAGACTTGCTGAGTGACGATCACCGCCACCAGCAAACAAGCTGCGATCGCTACTTTTTGCCATACACGCCAGTACTTACTGAATGAAGATTTGGTTTTAAAGGTGCCAGTCAGTAAGTTTACGCCACTTGTAATGGCTTGTTGGCTCAGTAAAGACATCACCAGTTCCGCAGGTTTAGCTTGCCACTCAATGCCACTTTGCAGTTGAACGTCATCACTTGGCAGTGCGGTGTAGCTAAAAATCGTTGGTGATTGCTCTTCGTCATCTAAGGCAACCCAATCGCTTTGTAAGAACATCGCTAGCCACGCCTCATTGATCGACACTGCTTGATAGTTGCTTTGACGCAATAACCAATGTTGGTCGATCTGCAGCGCACTGATGCCCTGATCTTCTAAAGGCAACGCTAAGGTATCAGGCAATACTTTACGAAAGATAATGTTCGCTTCGCGGAAAGTATCCAGCGCCTGCTTAAGCCAATCACGTTCCACACCACACACTGTCGCGTGCGTTGCGTCTTTCTCTAAAATAGTCAGGTGTAAGTCTTCGATATCTTGTGCGACTTCGTCTTCTAATAAAAACGGCAGCATAGAATCGAACTGGCGAGCAGCACCTTTCGGGATCTCAACACGCTTAATTAAGCATTCATTTCCCGGCAATAAAGCGATACAGCTACGCTTTTCAGCGTAAGGCGTTAACTCATCCAGCTGCTCCCAGCTAGACAGTTCGCCACTTGCTATCACTTCTTGTTGGCTTGTCGACCAAACTAACCACTGCACAGGGCTTTGTGGTTCGCTACTCAGTCGAACGGTCAGAAACTCGCTCACTGATTCCTCCAAAACGACGGCGTACTACCGTCACTGTTTCTCGATTACTACTATAGAAAAGCGTCCGTATACGTACACGTGACTGCTCAACTAATACCTCTGCATCTAGCTCAAAATAGGCGCTATCTACAGTTAAATATGCTTTCGCTTTTTTGCTGACTTCGGCACTCACACCCACAATAGCAGGCTCAGCCATAAACGCATCCACCGTATCCCAACCATCGAATGGGCGTTTGTCTATCAGCTGTTTGGCATCCGATTCACTTAAGCCGGGGGCAAACATCGCTTCCAATAACGGCGCCTGCTTTTCCGTAAGAGTATTCACATTCAAACGGAAATCGTCGCTCGGCAGAGCACAAACAAAGGGGCGAACCTTATTCATCACCTCACCAGTGACTTGATAAACCGAGCGTAGCTCGGACTCATCGGCCATTAAGCCATTCGCTGCCAAATAAGATGGCTTCATCGCCTCATAAGTACTGTCTTCTACACCAGCTGAAGAGGTGGTTCGGGTATCACTATCAACAAATTCCCAGCTTGAATGTGCAATAACCTCGGCCTGATAAGGCTCAACATCTTGGTTTTCCAACAAGGTTTGCCAAACCGTAATTAAATAAGGTGTTTGGTTACTTGAAGTCGTCGCCACACCAGCCAACGCATTGAGATTAAAACATGCCTGAGCATCAACAATACGGCCTTTAACTTGACCATAATCCAACGGGTATACCTGTTCTTCTAACGCCCATGGTTGACTCAAGTTGACGGTATCACTGTCTTTGTAGCTTTGCCTAATGCCGTCTTGCACCAGCGCTTCGACACCAATGCTGTACCAGTAAGCCTGTTGGTAATTCAGTTGATTGCCCACGCGCTTAAATTGAGTAAACAGGCGTTCCGACATACTGCCTGCGATGGTTGCCATTATCGCCAGTAGCATCAGGATAATGATCAGCGCAACACCTCGCTGCTTGCGCCCCATGGCAGACCTTGTCAGTGCAAACTTATTAGTTCGATGAGTCATTATTCCCCTCATTACTACTTGAAGAGTCACTGTTTGAAGAATCATCGGCCTGATCTAGCGTGCCACCAGGGGTGAGATAAATACGCTCTATCTCACCATAATCTTTCAAGGTTAGCTTTAACCTTACCGCTTTCGGTAGCGATTTGTCGGCTTGCCACTCTTTCCCCCAGCGGCTTCCGTCATAAAACTCGAATTCCAAGCTTTCAACATCATCAAGCAAAGGCGTAATCACACCTTCTTGTCCTGCAGGAGTATCGGGGTAGCGCCACCACACACGCTCAAGCGTTTCTTCTTTAATGCGGTAACCCACTTTGGTGACTTCTCCGCGAGGAAACTGCTGCTGTGGGTTATGCCAGCCAAGGCGAGTAAACATGATGCCAACGCTGTCGGAATCCAGTAAATACTCTTTAATTAAGATCAGCTTAGATGATGCTTCTTCACCGTTGGTACGAAATTGTCGCACCGCCATCTGGCGAAAATCATTATCTAAAATGACTAAGCTACGTTGCAGTTGATTTAAACGAGCACTGCGCTCGATTGAAAGCTCGTTGCTGCGCTGAACCTGATTTACTACCTGATAAGCCGCCATGCTTAACGTGGCAAAGATAGCGATCGAGACCAAAACCTCAATTAAGGTAAAGCCTCTCCCTTTCGAAGATAGTCCTTGTTTACGAGGCACACGCTTATTGGCGGACATGCTCTTACTTAGCGACTTGCTCTGAGCTAACGACACGCTTTTACTTGACCACATAGCTGCGCACCGTGACCACTGGAGAAGCTTGTTTACTGGTTGCCACACTCACATCAAACGCCTTTAATAAATCATCGCTAGTATCGATTGGCGTGACCTTCCAAAACCACTCTCTCTCGGCCAACTCTTGTGTGCCCTGCGCTTTTTTTAGCTTCTCAGGATGCAGCATCACCAAAGCCATTTGATTATCAACGACCATAGCCGCGAAGGTTTTTTCTTCGAGATAACTGAGGGTATTGATGTGCTGAGTAACAGCACGAATCACACTGATCGCCGCAGTCGCAAAGATAGCGAGCGCAACCAATACCTCAAGCAGCGTCATTCCTCGAGAACCAAGGGGCATACCACGAAAACGATAAGGAGAACGGTTATTCCTCTTCATCTTCTTCTCCCGGTTCTAGCAGTCGAATCACACCATTGTCCAATACTCGAATACGCCAACCATCTTGTATGGTGTCTCCGGTATTTGGATAAAACGACAATACAAATGGCGTCATTTCAGCACTCGACAAGATGTAGATCTGTGGTGGTTTCGGCTTCTTTTCCTCTTCAAGATCAGCAAACATATCTTCATCAAACAAGCTTCCTGGGTTGAACAACCGATCATCGTCTTCCCATGCGCCACCACCTAAGGTCAGTGACAATGCGAGTTCTTCCGGTAGTTCAGTTAAAGAGGGGATTATTTCAAAATCGACTTCTTGCCAGCCTTCAGACTTAAGCGCCATCAGTACATAGGTCGATTTCTTTTCATCAACTCGAACGCCAAAATCTAAGCCGCTCAAAATAGCCTCTTCATCGAGTAATTGAACTCGCTGATAAAAGCTTTGAGCGTATTTTTTAGCAACATCTTTGCTATTGGTAGGAATGGTCGCGATCACCGCAACCGCCGTTACTGACAGTAGTACCAACACCAAGAGAATCTCAATCAAGGTGAAACCTGGCTGTGTTTGCTTAGTTTTCACCTTTAGACTCCATCTGTTTACGTCCTACCATCAATAACGTATCAAGCATCAATAACGAATCAAACAATAAGCTGAAGCTTATTGGAAATCCTGCATGTTCCAGTTGCCGATATCCGCCGCAATACCTTCACCACCTTCTTGGCCATCAGCACCAAGAGTGAAAATATCAATAGTGCCGTTATCACCAGGGCTTAGGTATTGGTACTCGTTACCCCATGGGTCGTTTGGCAGACGCTTGATGTAGCCACCGTCGCGGTAGTTACGAGGCTCTGGGCTGCTTGGCTTAGAAACCAATGCATCAAGACCTTGATCCGTTGTTGGGTAAACGCTGTTATCCAGTTTGTACATATCTAGCGCGTTCTCTAGCGCCACAATATCAGTGATGGCTTTTTGTTGGTCAGCCTTCTCTTTGTTACCCAATAGGTTAGGTACAACAAAGCTCGCCAATACGCCAAGGATAACCACAACAACCATCACTTCTAATAGGGTAAAGCCTGATTGTTTCTTCATTCTGTTTTTCATTATTTTCTCCAAATTACAGACAGCGAGTTGAAGGTAATAATGTCCTTCTTCTCGTTAATCCAAAAACTAACGTCTTATGAGCAGTTGATTAACCACTCATCAAATTATTCATTTCAAGCATCGGCATCAGAGTCGCCATCACAATGAACAGCACTAAGCCTGCCATCAAAGCGATAAGTGCTGGCGTAAAGATACCTAACGCGATATTCACGGTCGATTCAAAGCTTTGATCCTGGTTATCTGCCGCTCTTGTTAGCATTTGCTCTAACTGACCACTCTGCTCACCACTGGCGATCATATGCAGCATCATTGGAGGGAAGAGTTTGGTTTGATCGAGCGCTTTACGCAGGCTTGCCCCTTCTCTAACACTGTCTGACGCCTGCAGTACTTGTTGCTTCACATGGTGATTCGACATTACATCAACCGCAACCTTCATCCCCTCAAGGATAGGAATCGCACTCGAGGTACAGATAGAGAGTGTTCGTGCAAAACGAGAGGTATTAATTCCTTTCGCGACCTTGCCGATCAGTGGAATGCTTAATAGCTTGCGATCCCAACTCATGCGAACACCCGGCTTTTTCAGAGCGGTCTTAATCAACACAATCACACCGATGATCAACAACAGTAATTGGATGCCCCAATTCTGGATAAATTCACTCGATGCCAATAAAAATTGTGTCGATTGAGGAAGTTCTTGGCCCATTTGGATAATCGGTTCAACGATCTTAGGTACCACGGTTGCCAGCAGGAACGAAACAATCGTCACCGCAAACACCACCAGCACCACAGGGTAGATCATCGCTTGCAGCAACTTAGAGCGCATCTTCTGACGGTTTTCTGCGTAATCAGCCAGTCGCTCCAATACCGCATCTAAGTGACCCGATTTCTCACCAGCCGCGACCATGGCTCTAAACAGTTCATCAAAGATATGTGGGTAATCAGCCAAGCTATCGGCTAGCGAATAACCTTCCGTTACCTTCGAACGAACCGCCAGTAACATGGTTCGAATACGTGGCTTTTCAGATTGCTCCGCCACGGCTTTCAAGCACTCTTCTAGCGGCATGCCTGATTGCACCAAGGTGGAAATTTGGCGAGTAATCAAAGCAAGGTCTGGCGTGCTGATACCACGCTTAAAGCTGGTCGAAGGCTGTGCACCTTTCGTCGTTTTAGCTTTAGCTTCGGTCATCTCAACCGGCATCAAGCCTTGTTCTTTGATTCTTTGGCGAGCCTGACGAGCGTTATCCGCTTCAATCGAGCCTTTTTTACTTTTGCCTTTGGCATCCAGTGCTTTGTATTCAAATGCCGCCATACTAGACTTCCTTGGTCACTCGCATCACTTCTTCTAGGGAAGTTACCCCTTTCAGAACTTTGCTCAAGCCATCATCTCGAATACTTGGTGTTGTGCCACGAATTGCTTTCTCAATCGCCTGTTCGCCAGCCTCACTGTGAATCAGCTCTTGTACCGAATCGTCAATCATCAATAGCTCATGAATACCAGTACGGCCTCGATAGCCTTTGTGACCGCAGCTTTCACACCCTTTGGCATGGTAAAGCGTTAGGCTGTCTTTCTTCTTCAACCCAAACAGTTTCTTCTGCTCTTTATCGGCTTCATAAGGTTCTTTACATTCGTTACATAAAGTACGAACCAGGCGCTGAGCCAAAACACCCAGCAGTGAAGAAGAGATCAAGAAAGGTTCAATGCCCATATCACGCAGACGTGTAATCGCACCAACGGCAGTATTGGTGTGAAGGGTCGACATCACTAAGTGACCGGTCAAAGAGGCTTGAACAGCGATCTCTGCGGTCTCTAAGTCACGTATCTCACCAATCATTACCACATCGGGATCTTGACGAAGAATCGCACGTAAACCACGCGCAAAGGTCATATCAACCTTAGGGTTCACTTGTGTTTGACCAATGCCATCAATATCAAATTCAATTGGGTCTTCAACGGTAAGGATGTTGCGTTCGTTGCTGTTAAGCTCTTGCAGGCCAGCGTACAAGGTCGTTGATTTACCTGAGCCTGTCGGGCCAGTCACCAAGATAATGCCATGTGGGCGCTGAATCAGCTTACGGAAGTTTTCATGGTTTTCTGCTGTCATACCTAAACTGTGCAAGTCTAGACGAGTGGCGTTTTTGTCCAACAGACGCATTACCACACGCTCACCGTGCGAAGAAGGCATGGTTGAAACACGAACATCAACCGCTCGGCCACCAATACGCAAAGAAATACGACCATCTTGTGGCACGCGTTTTTCCGCAATATCCAATTTAGCCATAACCTTTACACGTGACACGAGCAGCGGAGCCAGTTTACGGCTTGGCGCTAGAACATCACGCAGCACACCATCAACTCGGAAACGGATACAAAGTGACTTTTCAAAGGTTTCGATGTGTATATCCGAAGCACCCTCTTTGATCGCCTCACCCAGCATCGCATTGATTAACTTGATGATTGGTGCATCATCTTCTGATTCAAGTAAGTCTTCGTCTTGAGGCAGTTCTTCCGCTAGTGAGAAGAAATCATCACTATCAGCACCAATGTCTTCCATGAGCTGACGAGCTTCCGACGAGTCACGCTGATAAGCATCGGTCAGTTTTTTATCAAACTCATCGAGAGTAATCGCTTGTGGCGTGAAACCATTTTTCACAACACGACTCACTTCAATGATCGCCGCCGATTTCAGTGGCTCAACATAATAAAGTATCGGTGCGCGCTCTGGATGTTGATACTCCAACACCATCTTATAGCGATTCGCAAAGCTAAACGGCAAGCGCTGATAAGTACGTGCCGCCCCTACCAATTCAGCCATTATTCTGTTTCCATCTGATCAATGAAGGCTTGAAGTTCAGCCGGGTAATTCATGCTTTCGCCAAATTTAGGCAATACCGGGATGTTATCGTCTGCCATTAATTTCAGTCCTTGCTCAGCCTTGTACAACTGCTCAGCACGGATGAAGTTGTATTTACGCTGCGTGATACCATCGGCTGTCATACCATCACGAATAATGGTTGGTTTGATGAAGACCATTAGGTTCTTTTTCTCAACCTGAGTACTGGTTGATTTGAACAGGTGTCCTAGAACAGGGATATCGCCCAAGAACGGCACCTTAGATTCACTTTCCAGCGCTCGCTCGTCAATCAAGCCACCCAGCACCAGCATTTGACCGTCTTGAACAATCACTGACGTATTTAGCTGACGCTTAGCAAAACGAACATCTACTGCCCCGTTTGCGCCTAATACGTTCGATACTTCTTGTTCTATTTGCAGCTGAACTGAGTCACCTTCATTGATTTGTGGCACGACTTTTAGCTTGATACCCACTTCTTTACGTTCAACCGTTTGGAATGGGTTATCGTTACTTGAGCCTGCGGTCGAGCCAGTTAAAACAGGCACCTCTTCGCCCACAATGAACGACGCTTCGCCGTTATCCATCACGGTGATACTTGGAGAAGATAGGATATTTGAATTTGAATCGGTCGCTACTGCACTGATCAAGGCAGTCCAGTCACCCATCACTACGCTCATTGCCGCGCCATTAACGCCAGAAAGAGCAGAAGCTAACGTTGAGTAGTCACCGGATTCTGTGGTCGTTTCATTACGCAAAAAGGCGCCATTATCATCATAGACTGCGGTGGTCGTTTCAGTGTCTTTCGCTTCTTCTAAACCAACCATTACGCCACCGATTGACGCACCTGTGTTGCCATACTGAATCACAGCACCAGTATCAAGGTTACCCCATTGCACACCAAGGTTAATGCCATCACCCTCAGCCATCTCGACAATTAGGGCTTCAATCAATACTTGAGCACGACGAATATCCAACTGTGCGATCACATCTTGAAGCGCATTCATGATGTCCGGTTGTGCGGTAATCACCAAAGAGTTGGTATCACTGTGAGCTGAGATCACCACTTTGTCACGTTGAGATGAGCTACCTTTAGTTGATGTTTGCTTCTCTGATTGCAGGTTGTCCGACACGCCTTTCAGCACATCGACTAAATCTTCTGCTTTGGCGTATTTAAGGTAAATTACTTGGTTGTTGCCCTTGGTTGCCATTTCCACATCAAGCTGTTCAATCAACCTTCTTAAACGGCTACGTACCTTAGGGTCACCTGAGATAAGGATCGCATTGGTACGTTCATCGGCAACTAATTTAGGTTGTAGGAAGGCTGGTGTGTTTTGGGCATCAGTGGTTTTGCTTAGTGCATCAACGATACGTACCATTTCTGCCGCAGAAGCATTCTTTAGCTCAACGACTTCAATCTCTTTATCACCCGCTTGGTCAACACGCTTGATGATTTCAGCTAAACGGTTTACTACCGCCGCTCGGCCTGTAATAAGGATGATGTTGGCTGGGTCGTAGTGCACAACGTTACCCGCGCCTGCATTGTCGTTTAGTTGACGAAGCAGAGGAGAAAGTTCACGTACCGAGACATTACGAACCGTCACAACACGTGTCACCACATTGTCGCCTTTGATCGTGTCACTGTCTCCAACGACTGGAATTGCCGATGTTTTCGAATCTTTGGCCTTGATGATCTTAAGAACACCCGAGTCCATTTCGACGACTGCATAGCCATACACCTCTAGTACGTTTAAGAAGAAGCTGTAATATTGCTCTTCATTCAATACGTCGTAGCTGCGTACATCGATTTTTCCGCGCACCGATGGATCAACGATGATGGTCTTCTCTAGGTTACGACCAACAATATTAATAAACTCTTGAATGTCAGTGCCCTTAAAGCTGGCACTAAAATCACTCGCGATGGCTGCGGGTGTGCAGATTAAGCTTCCTGCCAATAACCATGCACTTTTCTTAAACCAATGCTTCACGTACTTCTCCTACACTTTCGTCCTTCGTTAGACGCAAAGTTTTAAAATTCAATAAACACTTCATGTTGTTGACCATCTCTCTCGACGACGAGGTTTAGCTCTGTCAGCTCGGAGATAGAACGGAATATGTTGCCCATAGCGGCGGGGTCAGTCAGGTCTTGTCCATTTAACTGAGTGGCAATATCTCCGTTTTGGAGCCCAACAGAGTTAAAAAGTTCTGAATCTTTGCCAGGGCTCACACGATAACCAATCACTTTATCGTCACGCTTCACCTGAGACAGTCGAACATATTGGAAGATTTGTTGTGGATCTTGCATTATCTTCGCTTTAATTTCGTCTAGCTTCTCTTCTTCGGAAGCGGGGTTATTGCCACGAACAGAAGAAGTGGTACGAGGTGGCGCAGGTGCTGATACCGCTAAACGCTTGTACTCAATACCTTCAAGCATCAAGGTTTCGTCTCGTCCTGAGTTATCAATGATAACGCGGTCGATTAATACCGCTTTTAACTTGGCTCGAGTGCCTTCAATCTCTTCATTAATTCCGTAGGTCGCTTGCGTGCCGCGATTGGCGATCACCGCTAAGCTCAGTTTTGGATTCGAGCTCGCGACTGCACCCACTAAAACGAGGTTTAATCGCGTCTTAGGCGCATCTTGGATAACTTGCTGTTCAACCACAGCGGGCGTGCTTGGGTTGTAAGCACCAAACATGTTGCTCTGCTGCAAAGAAGAGATATCAAGGGTCGATTGAGGTGCTGAAGACGATGAAGCCGTTGCTGTCCAAGGCGCGATAGTTTGCTCAGCAGGTTCGATAAACCATGCAAGCTGCCCTAAGATCCATGCGGAAGCTGCAATCAATACACAACAGGTCGCTAAGCTTAGTTTCTGCTGAAGTACAAATCCATTCTCTAATAAGCGGCTCAACATAGGAGAATTCCCTACGCGATTTTTGAGCTCTAAAAAGTTCACTTTCCTAGTCCCTTTTCATGACGACAAACGCTGCAAATCATTAAACTTTCAGCTTTTTTATTCATTCGTTCGATACCAAGCTTATTTAAGCAATAAGATCCTGAACTATATCATAGCAAATCGATAAATCGGCATAACATGGCTATTTTGTATTATGACTTGAAAAAAATGCCAACCGCCTCCACTTTAAGCTTCTACTTAATGTGATAAGCATCATCAAAAACATGTTGCGCACTGTTCGTTACAGTTAAACCGCATTCATTTCTCACTTAATAAGGCACAGCCCTATATGAAAACTGCTAATGAAGCTGTCAGACTCGATAAATGGTTGTGGGCAGCTCGTTTTTACAAAACCCGGTCTATTGCTCGCAACATGGTCGATGGTGGCAAAGTCCACTATAATGGTCAGCGCAGCAAGCCAAGTAAAATTGTCGAACTTGGGGCTGTGATTACACTGCGCCAAGGTAATGAAGAAAAGACGGTAACGATCGAGAAAATCTCAGCCCATCGTGGTGGAGCCCCGATCGCTCAAACCCTCTATGAAGAAACCACCGAAAGCTTGGCAAAAAGAGAAGAGTTTGCACAACAGCGCAAGCTAAATGCTCATAGCCCAGCACCAGAACGTCGCCCAGATAAAAAGCAACGTCGTGACATCATCAAGTTCAAGACTCAATAAGCTAGAAGGAATAGCCAAATGGCAGACCCAATGTCTACAAGTAATGTTTTAAATCGCTACCTATTTGAAGACCTATCAGTACGTGGTGAATTGGTACAGATGGACGAAGCGTACCAACAGATTATTTCTAGCAAGGAATACCCAGCTCCAGTACAAAAGCTGTTGGGTGAGCTACTGGTTTCAACGACGCTACTAACGGCGACCCTAAAGTTTGAAGGTTCTATCACGATGCAGCTGCAAGGTGACGGCCCAGT
This sequence comes from Vibrio sp. 10N.261.51.F11, assembly GCF_041471665.1. NCBI lineage: Bacteria > Pseudomonadati > Pseudomonadota > Gammaproteobacteria > Vibrionales > Vibrionaceae > Vibrio > Vibrio sp. 10N.261.51.F11. The sequence goes on from NZ_JBFROW010000014.1 coordinate 91,430, forward strand.
ATCTCTAGCAGTTATCAATGGCGATCACGATCAGAAGATCCGTGGTGTTGCTCGCTTTGAAGGCGATATCGCAGACGACGCAGGTCTACACGCCCTAATGGGTAAAGGTCATCTAGTGATCACTATCGATCCTAAGAAAGGTGAGCGTTACCAAGGTATCGTTGGTCTTGAAGGTGACACGCTTGCACAAGTGCTTGAAGGCTACTTCGCTAACTCTGAACAGCTTAAGACTCGTCTATGGCTGCGCACTGGCGAGCATGAAGGCAAAGCACACGCTGCAGGTATGTTGCTACAAGTAATGCCTGACGGCACCGGTACTCCAGACGACTTCGAGCACCTAGAGCAACTAACAGACACCGTGAAAAACGAAGAGCTATTCACTCTAGAAGCGAACGAACTGCTTTACCGTTTGTACAACCAAGAGAAAGTACAGCTATTCACACCACAACCGGTTGAGTTCTTCTGTGGCTGTTCACGCGATCGAAGTGCAGCAGCAATCATTACTGTTGCTCAAGAAGAGATCTACGACATCCTAAGCACCGAAGGAAGCGTTGGTCTACACTGCGATTACTGTGGCACAAACTACTCGTTCGACAAGAATGATGTTGATGCACTGTACGCAGAAGCAGCAGATAAAGGCAGCAATACGGTTCATTAATTTACGGCGTACCAAAAACACGTAATTTACCCCAAAAAGGTCAGCCCTCAGCTGGCCTTTTTTGTGATCAAAATAGCGCAAACTCCGTAACATCTCGTAATAAAATCACCGCTTAATTTTAATCAATTAATAATGTTCTCGCCCCTAGCGCAAAGGTTTGCGTACAGGATAGACTAGTTGGGCCAATATGTGACGAGGCGCTTAAAACCCCAAGGTTAATATGGATATTTTTTGAGCTGTATCCCTGTTTCCCCCGAGCCTCGTTGCTAGCATGGTGAGCAGATAACAATAAAAAATTATTACAAAATCCCTACAAAATATCCTACAAGGAGCACCTATGACCGTTATGGAACATACTAAGGCTGCACAAATTGATCTAACTAAGCACGGACTGACTGGCGTTACCGAAGTTCTTCGTAATCCTAGCTACGAGCAGTTATTCGTTGAAGAAACACTGCCAGGTTTGGAAGGCTACGAAAAAGGCGTAGTAACGGAACTAGGCTCTGTTGCGGTAGACACTGGTATCTTTACTGGCCGCTCACCAAAAGATAAGTACATTGTTAAAGATGACACGACCCGCGATACCATGTGGTGGTCAGATCAAGGCAAAAATGACAACAAACCGATTACAACTGAAGTATGGAATGAGCTGAAAGAGCTTGTGACAACTCAGCTATCTGGCAAGCGCCTGTTTGTCATCGACGGTTATTGTGGTGCTAACCCTGATACGCGCTTAAGCGTGCGTATTATCACTGAAGTAGCGTGGCAAGCGCACTTCGTTAAGAACATGTTCATTCGTCCAACTGACGAAGAGCTAGCAACGTTCGAACCTGATTTCGTGGTAATGAACGGTGCTAAAACAACTAACCCTAACTGGGAAAAGCAGGGTCTAAACTCTGAAAACTTCGTTGCTTTCAACCTAACAGAACGCGTTCAAATCATCGGTGGTACTTGGTACGGCGGTGAGATGAAGAAAGGCATGTTCGCAATGATGAACTACCTGCTTCCTCTGCAAGGCATTGCTTCAATGCACTGTAGTGCAAACGTCGGCGAGAAAGGCGATGTAGCCATCTTCTTCGGTCTATCTGGTACAGGTAAAACTACGCTTTCAACCGATCCTAAGCGTGAGCTAATCGGTGATGATGAGCACGGTTGGGATGACGATGGTATCTTCAACTTCGAAGGTGGTTGTTACGCGAAGACGATTCGTCTATCTAAAGAAGCAGAACCTGAAATCTACAATGCAATCCGTCGTGATGCACTACTAGAAAACGTAACAGTTCGTGGTGATGGTTCTATCGATTTTGATGACGGTTCAAAAACTGAGAACACTCGTGTTTCTTACCCAATTCACCACATCGATAACATCGTTAAACCAGTATCAAAAGCCGGTCACGCTCAAAAGGTTATCTTCCTGACTGCTGATGCATTCGGTGTACTGCCACCCGTTTCTAAACTGACTCCAGAGCAAACGAAGTACCACTTCCTATCTGGCTTCACTGCAAAACTAGCGGGCACTGAGCGTGGTATTACTGAGCCAACGCCAACGTTCTCTGCTGCATTTGGTGCGGCATTCTTAACTCTCCACCCAACTCAGTACGCTGAAGTGCTTGTGAAGCGTATGGAAGCAGCTGGCGCTGAAGCTTACCTAGTGAACACAGGTTGGAACGGTACTGGTAAACGTATCTCTATCCAAGATACGCGAGGCATCATCGACGCTATCCTAGATGGCTCAATCGACAACGCTGAAACTAAGGTTATCCCTATGTTTAACCTAGAAGTGCCACTAGCGCTGCACGATGTTGACCCAGCGATCCTTGACCCACGCGATACGTACACTGACCCTCTACAATGGGAAAGCAAAGCGAAAGATCTAGCCGAGCGCTTCATCAACAACTTTGATAAGTACACAGACAACGCTGAAGGTAAGTCACTGGTTGCAGCTGGTCCTCAACTGGACTAATCCAACCATCTGCTCGGGCTTAGCCAAAAGCAAACGCCCAATTTAAAATGATATTTTTGTAGCAAGCCCCTCTTTTGAGGGGCTTTTTTGTTGATGCTTGACCCTTTTTGTTCCACTCTGTTTTAAGACTATTGAAATTTAAGGCTTTCAGGGAATGAAAAAGGTATTCATGGTGTTCGGCATTGTGTTGGCTATCGCCGTTGCAACTATCGCAGCGCTGCTATTAAGCCTGCAGACCCAATACCGTGCGGATGTTGCCAACTTTTTTATCAAACATACGATTGAACAACCTGTATTCATTGAAGATGTTGAGTATCAGGCGCCTTATCACATCACCTTAATGGGCATTACCCAAAGCCAACCAGAAAAGCAAACACCTCTGTATATCGACAAGATCGATCTTTGGTTCAGCCCCAGCTCGATGACAGAGGCCAAACTGGTCTTTGAATCTGTTTTGATCAGCGGCCTACAATTAGAGGCAGACGATCTAAAAACACTGACTTCTTTATTTACCCAACCAAACATCAAGCTCCACCAGCTGGCCATCAACAATCTCGACTTTTCGACGCCAGAGTTTAATGCGCGAGGCATCGACCTACAGATCTCCGCCCCAACGTGGAACAACGATAACTCGCTGCTACCTTATGGAAAAACCCAACTCTCTGCCTCACAACTGTATTGGCAAGGTGAGGCATTCGATAATCTGTTGATTGACCTAGACTTAAAACCTAGCGACAGCACCCTTTATGGTGCTTCGTTTGACTGGCGTGGCGCCAAGATTTCTGGGCAAGCTGAACAATATCAACAAGATTGGTCGTTGGTGAATGTGACCGTCGATGGCTTACGACTCAATCAGAAACAGACCCAAAACCTACTAAGCAAAGAGTGGGATGTTGCAGGCATTAAGATTAATCACATCAATAGCTTAGATATTCTGCGTAGCGACGTAGAGTGGCAAGATGGCCACCTCGCTGCCTTTGATGCCTCATTAGAAAATATCCAACTGCCTTTTGAAATCTGGAAACAACAGAAAGCCATTTTTTCTCTACAGGCAGAAGGAGTGACCATTGATGATGACATGTTCATCGAGCCAAGCCTCAAGCTCAACCTAGAAGCAAACCGGATTCTGATTGAGGATTTCTATACTCAATTCCTGCAGGGCACTGTTCAGCTCAATGGCGAAGTCGCCCCTAGCAGCATTCAATTGGCGCAACTCGACCTGCAAGGCATCAAGTGGATTACCGAAAACCAAGATAGCCCTCTACCGGCCGCTCGCCTATTGCCTTGGCTCACACAGCTCCAGAACGTCGAGATTAACCGACTTAATATAGAACGCAGCCAACTTATCCAACTAGCACAAACGCCTTACTGGCAGGTCTCTGGATTACATGTCGAGGGGCATCAAGTTCAACTGCTGCAAGATAGAAAACTGGGCTTATGGCAAGGGAAGCTGATGGCGAGCGCCAATGATGCCAGCTACCAAAATATTCTCAGCGCACAGCCTGTGGTTGAGATGAATAGCGAACAAGGAAAATGGACGCTGACTCGTCTGTTTGCACCACTCAGGAATGGCTACATTGAAGCCAATGCAACGCTCGATTTTAACCAAATCAGCAAGCCATGGAGCTTAGATATTTCTGCCGATGGGTTACCCATTGCGCCTATGCTGCAGCGACTTGAATTACCACTCGATGCAACCGGCTATGGCGAGTTTGAACTTCAAGCCGCAGGTTTATATGGCGACTCACTGATGCTCGGTTACTCAACCACAGGGCAACTCACTGGCAGCGTTCGCCAGGGTGTGATGACCTTTAATGACAAGCTTTCTGAAACATCGACTGATAACGTGTTTGAAATTCCAGAGCTTAATGCGCATTTTGACCGTGGGCGCTTCACTCTCGAACCGATGCATATTATTGGTGCATCATCAGCAGAGCAAGGCGAACAAAGGGTTCAAACGCTCAATGGCGAGGCTTCTGGAGAACTCGACTTGCTTAAAGCTGAGCAACACACCCTCTCGATTACCCTATCGGACCCATGCCATCAAATCTCAGGAAAGCTCACCCAAGCTGAGTATTCGGAGATTAACGACTGCCAACAAAAAAACGCCACTCCTCAGGAGTAGCGCCTTGTATCTTTAATCTGTATCTGTTAGCCAGTGTCAGCTATACGTTTACGTTGGAGTCTGTTGATAATCGCTTTTTGTAGTCAGGGATCAGCATATAGGTTCCCGTAAACTCTACCGCTTCCACATCGCCGCTATGAATGGTCACGTGAATGATGATACGTGCCTTTCTTCCTGACGCAAGGCGGTCCAAGTCACCACTGATCCCATCCAATGAAGTAGAGGCAACAGGGTTTTGCTCAACCGGGTGACGATAACGAATATTACTGTCTGCCAGCACGATATCACCGGTCAGCCCGCGTTCTTTCATCAATAACCAAGTCATCCCCCAACCAGTTAAGGTCGCTAAGGTAAAGGCAGAGCCTGCAAACATGGTATTATGCGGGTTCAAGTTGGGATTCAGCTGAGCACTACACTCAAATTGGTAACCCGTGTATTGGTTGATCTTGATGCCCATCTTGTCACTGATCGGGATCTGATGTTCCCAGCGCTGCTGAAGCTCATTACACCACTCAGGCTTACGCAGAACGTCTGCCATTGGGTCAAGATGCTTAACCATCTGTTGGTGACGCACAGGGCCACGTTGATCGTTAATCTCACCGCGACGTTCAAATTCATTCTTCTCATAGAATGAGATCGCATCTTCACGTGCATTACACACCAAGCGCTTAGCACCCTCTTGGCGAGCCAATGACTCAAGTGCGACTAGAATCAACGAACCCATGCCTTTACTTTGGCGAGATTTCTTCACCGCCATATAGCGGATCTGACCTTCCAGATCTGGGGTGATATACAGACGACCAATCGCCATCGAGCGACCACGACCATCAACAATCATGCGATGGTGACTCATTGGGTCATATTCATCGCGCTCAGAACCTACCGGCATTCGCCAAGGTTCACGGAGCATCTGCCAACGAAAATGGTAATACTTGTTTAGCTGATTTTCGGTGGTTGGTGTTATGAGTTTAAACATGCTTATTCCTTTAAGCCTAAACCTGCAGCCAGAATGTCACTGGGCCATCATTAACCAAAGACACTTTCATGTCGGCTGCGAATCGGCCACGTTCCGTTGGTAACACTGATTCACACTGGTCAGAGAAATAGTTATAAAGACGCTCAGCATCTTCTGGGTGAGCACCACGAGAGAACCCTGCTCGAGTCCCTTTCTTGGTATCGGCCGGCAGAGTGAATTGAGACACCACTAATACCTTACCTTCTACTTGCTTCACGTTGAGGTTCATTTTATCGTCTTCGTCTCCAAAGACACGATAAGTGGTCACTCGTTCCATCAAACGTTTGGCTTTGGCTTCGTCGTCACCTTTTTCTACGCCTAACAAAACTAATAAGCCTTGTTCAATCTCACCAACTACTTCGCCATCAACACGGACGGCAGCTTCACTTACTCTCTGGATCAGTGCTATCACTGTTGTTTCCTTGCTCTGTGATTTTGTCGTTATCCGAAGAGTGTACCATTTCTTTCGAGTCACTCCACTGTTCCTGCTCACCCAATGCAGCGGTCACCTCAGCACCCACCAGCACAATCAACCAGCACAAATAAACCCAGACAAAAAGAATTGGTATTGCCGCCAATGCGCCATAAATCAACTGGTAAGAAGGGAATTGAGTAATGTAGGCCGCGAAGCCTTTCTTACTGAGTTCGAACAACAGAGCCGCCACTAGAGAACCTGCAGCCGCATGAGAAAAGTGTATCTTTTTGTTGGGAACCAACAGGTACAGACCGAAAAACGCAAAGAAAGAGAGAATCAAAGGCAGTTTGCGAATTACGGTATTAAAGGCGCCAGATACGACTTCATTTTGTAGCAGACTGAGCGATGTCACATACGAAGTGGCAGCAATACTCGCCCCAACCAAGATCGGCCCAAGTGTTAGCACCATCCAGTACATTGAGAACGACAATACCGCACGTCGCTTCTCATTAACACGCCAGATGTAGTTTAGGTTCTTATCAATATTCGAGATCAGCATCAGCGCTGCAATGAATAAGAACACACTACCGACCGCCGTCATTTTTCCGGTATTGGCAACGAACTCTAACAAGGCACCGTGTACGGCATCCCCAGACGCGGGAACAAAGTTGGTAATAACGAAGTTTTGAATCACGATACCAACATCAGCAAAGATGGAGAATGACGACAAGATAGAGAGCAGAACCGTCAACATCGGTACGATCGAGAGCAAAGTAATGTACGCCAAGTAACCCGCATTCACATTGACCCTATCGTGCGTCATTCGCGCCAAAAGATAGCGGGAAAACTGAATGCTCCCTGTGACTGCGTTTTTTATCTTCAACTTGTAACTCCCTGGTAACTCGTTCATAGTCCTAATTAATATTCCGTTGTATTAATCACAGTAAGTAAGGGTTCAAAAATAGCGTAGGAAAAAGGCTTGAGAACAAGGCAGAGTTTTTTGATAAGTAGTTATTCTACAATCAAAAATTCTAACGCTGTTATCGAGCATTTTAACAAGCTAGGTTGAGCAGTTATTTACTACGATTGATATTATTTAACTATAGGAAACTAGGATGCCTTATTTAATAGTTATAGTCCTCTCTATTTTTACTCTTACTGGATGCCAGTCAGCTTATTACTCCGCCATGGAGCAAGTGGGTTACCACAAGCGTGACATTATGGTCGATAGAGTGGAAGACGCTAAAGAGTCGCAGCAGGATGCTCAGGAAGAGTTTACCAGCGCACTTGAAGCCTTGAGTAGCCTGACTAATTTCAGTGGCGGCGACCTTGAAGACATGTACAACCAAATCAACGATAAATACCAAGACAGCGAGAAAGCCGCGCAAAATGTCAGTGACCGCATTGCTGCGATTGAAGATGTGTCGGATGCGCTGTTTGAAGAGTGGCAGAGTGAGTTAGATCTCTACACCAGTGATTCACTGCGCCGCTCGAGCGAGCAAAAGCTTCGTGAAACTAAATCGTCTTACCAAAAGATGCTGTCAGCAATGAAGCGCGCCGAGAAGAAAATGGACCCCGTGCTCAATACCCTTCGCGACAACACGCTTTACTTGAAGCACAACCTCAATGCGAGCGCTGTCGGTTCACTGCAAGGTGAGTTTATGAGCTTAGAAAAAGACATCGCGTACGCGATCAAACAGATGAATGCAGCGATTGCCGAGTCGGATAAATTCCTTGCTCAGCTAAATCAGAAGTAGTGCCATTAGAAGCGAATTAAGATAAATCCGTATGAACCCAATCATTGTTACTGGCGGCCCAGGGGCTGGTAAAACCACACTAATTAATGCCTTGGGTGACATGGGTTACCCGATATTCGCTGAGTCCTCTCGCCAGTTGATAGAACAGCAGAGTCAACTTGAGAACGGTATATTACCTTGGTTAGACCTTCCGGGCTTTGCTCACTTGTGCTTAACCGTGATGAGTGAGCAAAAAGAGCAAGCGAATCAACACCAGATTGCGTTTCTCGACCGTGCGATTCCAGATATCTGCGGTTACTTAGCTCAGGCGAATCTCGATATTGATGTGACCTACCGAGAAGCGAGCCAAGGCTATCACTCACAAGCCCTATTCTGCCGCCCAGAGGCTTCTATCTATGTGCAAGATGAAGTGCGCCCTTATCCGTTTGAAGAAGCCTTAGAGATTCACCACGCGTTAGAAAGAGTCTACCAAGAACTTGGTTATGAGGTGGTTGAAGTGCCGTTTATGCCAGTCGAAGAACGGCTTCAATTCGTTGAGCGTTACTTAGGTATCAAAAGCTAGATCCCCAACTCGGTCGTTCCTCCCTCTTGAGGATGACTAAATCTCGTTTAACCGTATCTAAACAAACTAAAAAACAAAAGCCCCGAGCAGCTAGGCTACTCGGGGCTTTCTTAGCTAGAAGCTAGTCAGCTGGCAATTAAGCCTTAGCTGGACGTGCTGCACGCTTACGTTCGTTTTCAGTAAGAAGCTTCTTACGGATACGAATGCTTACTGGCGTTACTTCTACTAGTTCGTCTTCGTCGATGAACTCAAGAGCTTGCTCTAGAGTGTGACGGATAGGTGGCGAAAGAACCTGTGCTTCATCAGTACCAGATGCACGAACGTTCGTTAGCTGCTTACCTTTCAGACAGTTTACTGTTAGGTCGTTTGAACGGTTGTGAATACCGATGATTTGACCTTCGTATACTTCATCCGCGTGCTCAGCAAATAGACGACCACGTTCTTGTAGGTTGAATAGTGCGTAAGTCAGAGCTTTACCAGTTGCGTTCGAGATTAGAACACCGTTGTTACGTTGACCGATTACGCCGCCTTTGTGAGGACCGTAGTGATCAAATGAGTGGTAAAGAAGACCAGAACCAGACGTTAGAGTTAGGAACTCAGTTTGGAAACCGATAAGACCACGAGAAGGCATCATGAAGTCCATGCGAACACGGCCTTTGCCATCTGGAGACATATCAGTTAGCTCACCTTTACGTAGACCGATGTTTTCCATGATGCCACCTTGGTGCTCTTCAAGCACGTCGATAGTCACAGTTTCAAACGGTTCAGTTAGGTTGCCATCTTCGTCTTTCTTGATGATAACTTCTGGACGAGATACAGCTAGCTCGAAACCTTCACGACGCATGTTTTCGATCAGGATAGATAGGTGAAGTTCACCACGACCTGAAACACGGAAACGATCTGGGTTATCAGTTTCTTCAACACGTAGTGCAACGTTGTGTACTAGTTCTTTCTCTAGACGCTCAAGGATGTTACGTGAAGTAACGAACTTACCTTCTTTACCCGCGAACGGAGAAGTGTTTACTTGGAACGTCATTGTTACTGTTGGTTCATCAACAGAAAGCGGAGTCATTGCTTCAACATTGTTTACGTCACAGATAGTGTCTGAAATTTTCAGCTCACCAAGACCAGTGATTGCAATGATGTCGCCAGCGTTAGCTTGCTCAACTTCGTGACGGTCAAGACCTAGGTAACCAAGAACTGTACCTACTTTACCGTTACGTTTTTTGCCTTCTGCATTTACGATAGTTACTTGTTGGTTTGGTTTAACAGAACCACGAGTAACACGAGCAACACCGATAACACCTACGTAAGAGCTGTAATCAAGTTGCGAAATTTGCATTTGTAGTGGACCGTCAAGGTCAACTGCAGGCGCGTCTACTGTATCAACAACAGCTTGGAACAATGGTTCCATGTTCTCGCCAGTTTCGCCTTCAGTCATTGTTGCCCAGCCGTTTAGAGCTGAAGCGTAAACAACTGTGAAGTCTAGTTGCTCATCAGTAGCACCTAGGTTGTCGAAAAGGTCGAATACTTGATCCATAACCCAATCAGGACGAGCGCCTGGGCGGTCAATCTTGTTGATTACAACGATTGGCTTAAGACCGTGTGCGAATGCTTTTTGCGTTACGAAACGAGTTTGAGGCATTGGGCCATCAACTGCGTCAACGATAAGCAGAACAGAGTCAACCATAGACATGATACGCTCAACTTCACCACCGAAGTCCGCGTGTCCCGGAGTATCTACGATGTTGATGCGGTAATCATTCCAGTTGATTGCTGTGTTCTTAGCAAGAATGGTAATGCCACGCTCTTTTTCGATGTCATTCGAATCCATGACACGCTCTTCAGCTTCACCACGAGACTCAAGAGTGCCTGACTGTTGTAGCAGTTTATCAACCAAAGTCGTTTTACCGTGGTCAACGTGCGCGATGATCGCGATATTTCTTAACTTATCAATCTGTGGAGTAGACATGGATTCTCGATTCACTCATAAAAGTAGCCGTCACTTATCTCAAAAGTTTGGATAATAACCGCTAGCTTGATTTAAAAAACGGTCAATAATATACCAGATTCTAGACAAAAACCCAGAAATATGTGATCTGAACCGGGGCTTTTTTCTTTATTAGCGATTCATATCCGCTTAACTTTGATTCAGTACAGTGTTGAACAGCCCAATTCGTAGGACTCTAAAAAAGTATCACCTACGAGTGGCGAGCCAAATCTCCCGCAAAATAACAAAAGTGGATTGACAACTTAGGCAATTCATTGCTGAATGGTGCTCGCTTATGTCTCATATTGGTGCACAGACAAACAGTTGCACCAATAAAGTGCAACTAGAGATCATTTTGGTGCAAAAACCAGATTAAGAAAAATCGCAAAACAAGTAAATCATTGAAATTAATGGAATAATTTTTTTGGCACGTTTTTGGCAGTAGATAAATCAGCATCGATTAATGCACTTATAGACATTAATCAATGCTAGTTTCAACCGAATCGAGCTAATACCGAATTAATAACACTGGAGGTTATCCAAGATGTCAGTAGAAAATGTACTATCCCTGATCCAAGAGAACGAAGTTAAATTTATCGACTTACGTTTTACTGATACAAAAGGTAAAGAGCAGCATATCTCTATTCCTTCTCACCAAGTTGATGCAGACTTCTTCGAAGAAGGCAAAATGTTTGACGGCTCTTCAGTAGCTGGTTGGAAAGGCATTAACGAATCTGACATGGTAATGATGCCAGACGCAGCATCTGCTGTACTGGACCCATTCACAGAAGACGCAACACTAAACATCCGTTGTGACATCCTTGAGCCTGCAACAATGCAAGGCTACGACCGTGACCCACGCTCTATCGCTAAACGTTCTGAAGAGTACCTACGTTCTACAGGTATCGCAGACACAGTTCTAGTTGGTCCAGAGCCAGAATTCTTCCTATTTGACGACGTTAAGTTCTCAAACGACATGTCTGGTTCTTTCTTCAAGATCGATGACGTAGAAGCAGCTTGGAACACAGGTTCTGACTTCGAAGGCGGTAACAAAGGTCACCGTCCTGGCGTTAAAGGCGGTTACTTCCCAGTAGCTCCAGTAGATTCATCTCAAGACATCCGTTCAGCAATGTGTCTAGTAATGGAAGAGATGGGCCTAGTTGTTGAAGCTCACCACCATGAAGTAGCAACTGCGGGTCAAAACGAAATCGCTACTCGCTTCAACACGCTAACAGCGAAAGCTGATGAAACTCAAATCTACAAGTACGTTGTACACAACGTTGCTCACGCATTTGGTAAAACAGCGACATTCATGCCTAAGCCACTAGTTGGTGACAACGGTTCTGGTATGCACGTTCACCAATCTCTAGCAAAAGACGGCGTTAACCTGTTTGCTGGTGATAAGTACGGCGGCCTATCTGAAATGGCTCTTTACTACATCGGTGGTGTAATCAAGCACGCTCGTGCAATCAACGCGTTTGCTAACCCATCAACTAACTCGTACAAGCGTCTTGTACCTGGTTTCGAAGCACCTGTAATGCTTGCTTACTCAGCACGTAACCGTTCTGCTTCTATCCGTATCCCAGTAGTACCAAGCCCTAAAGCACGTCGTATCGAGCTACGCTTTGGTGACCCAGCAGCTAACCCATACCTATGCTACTCAGCAATGCTTATGGCTGGCCTTGACGGCATCAAGAACAAGATTCACCCAGGCGAAGCTATGGATAAAGATCTATACGACCTTCCTGCAGAAGAAGCAGCTGAAATCCCAACAGTTGCAGAATCTCTACAAGAAGCTCTAGCAGCGCTTAGCGAAGACCGTGAGTTCCTAACAGCTGGCGGCGTATTCTCTGACGATTTCATCGATTCTTACATCACTCTGAAATCTGACGACGTACAACGCGTGAACATGGCTACACACCCACTTGAGTTTGAACTGTACTACTCAGTTTAATCTCCTGTAGAGATAAGCCATTTCTTACTGCAACCTTGTAAGAATCGCTGACTAAATATTAGGCTCGCCTCGCAGGCGGGCCTTTTTTATATTCTCCCTCCCCCCGCTTCCTCGTACCATACTAGATACCAATCGTAGTAAATAACTACTCAGCCTAGCTTGTTAAAACACTCGATAACATCGTTAGGTTTTTTGATTGTAGAATAACTACTTATCGAAACTATTTTTGCCGAGCAGGGCTGCCTCGTTCTCAAGCCTTTTTCCTGCGCTATTTCTGAGCATTAACTTACTGTGATTGGCATTTAACAAAAGCCCTCAGAGGCTGTCGCGCTAAATACAATAAAACCAACGCCAAACGTGAAATCACCTAGCGGTGAAAAGAGGCTAAAGATATGAAAAACATACTGTTCCTAATCGGGTTAACAGTCGCGCTCTCGTGCTCTGCTCAAACTGTGTATACCTGGGTAGATGAAGATGGCGTGCTCCACTTTAGTGATAACCCTAGCGCTCAAGATGCCGAGGCTTTTCGCCTGCCAGATGTGCAAGCTTCAGCACCCGCCCCTAAATTTGAGGCCTCGACTCCGGTTGATGCCGCAGCTTCCTCTACAACTAAAACGCCAGCTAAAACCCAGGCAGAAACCGAAACCACAGAGCGCGAGGTTCCCACTCAATTAACCCTCACCATGCTGACTCCAGTTCATGATCAAACCATTCGCAACAACCGCGGCTTAATCCCGATTCAGATAGAGCTCAACCGAAAGCTTGGTATAGGTGAGCAATTACAATTGATGCTTGATGGCCGTCGTTATGGCGCCCCACAGACCCAACCTATGTGGGAATTAAAAGGTATCGATCGAGGTACTCACACCATTGCAATTCAATCACATAGAAGCGGCAAGCTTATTGCATCTACTAGTCCAGTCACCGTGTATTTACATCGAGCGACGCTCAAGTAGGCCAATGTGTTAAAAGAGGCCAAATAACCTCTACTTTTCACCTAATCGAAGCAGCTTTCAGCGACTCTAATGAATTATCTTTAGCTTCTGGTTGATATGCGCCATACTTGAACTTAGCTACGCACCAATTTGGTGCAGTGAGAAAAACACCAGTTCAAGGACGAAATAGTGAATCGATCAGCCAAAAGCGACAGCATAGATACACACCATCTTTCCAGCGCCATTCTCGACAATATGGTGACTTCGACATTGATGCTCGATGAGCAATTGTATGTCCGATACGCAAATCCGGCGGCTGAGCAGCTCTTTTCACAGAGCGCACGACGCATCGTTGATCATCCACTGAGCCAACTTATCCAACACGCTTCACTTGATTTGGCGCTTCTGACGCAACCGCTACAAAGTGGCCAGAGCATTACCGACAGTGACGTTACCTTCGTTGTTGATAACCGCCCACTGATGCTTGAAGTCACGGTTAGCCCAATATCTTGGCAGCGAGAGACGCTGTTATTGGTTGAGATGCGCAAGATAGACCAGCAAAGACGCCTTAGCCAAGAGCTCAACCAACATGCACAACAACAAGCGGCTAAGTTGCTGGTACGCGGGTTAGCACATGAGATCAAAAATCCACTCGGTGGCTTAAGAGGTGCGGCGCAGTTACTTGGGAAAATGCTTCCTGATCAGTCTCTTAATGAATATACGCAGATCATTATTGAGCAAGCCGACCGCTTAAGAGCATTAGTCGACCGTCTGCTTGGCCCACAGAAGCCGGGGACTAAATCAGAAGAGAACCTTCACCAGATACTTGAGAAAGTCAGGCAGCTCGTAGAGCTCGAATCGGGTTCAACGCTCGCCATCGAAAGGGATTACGACCCGAGCCTACCGGACATCTTGATGGATTCGGCACAGGTTGAACAAGCGATGCTCAATATCGTGAGCAATGCAGCGCAGATTCTAAAGACTCAAGATTCTGGCAAAATCACCATTCGCACCAGAACGGTGCATCAAGCAAATATTCACGGGCAGCGACACAAACTCGCAGCTCGTATTGAGATCAGCGATAACGGTCCGGGCATCCCCGATGATTTAAAAGACACGCTGTTTTACCCAATGGTCAGCGGACGAGAAGGTGGAACAGGGCTGGGGCTATCGATTTCTCAAAACCTGATCGATCAACACAATGGGAAAATTGATGTTGAAAGCTGGCCAGGCAACACCACATTCACGATTTATCTACCGATTTAGGTCATAAGAACCTCGCTATTGGACAGCGAGATGAAAAGCTTAGCTCGGTAACACAAAGATTAAGACATCATAAAAACAACAATGATTATCACAATAGATTTGGCTGCAAAGGAATTGAATTATGAGTAAGGGATACGTTTGGGTCGTCGATGACGACAGCTCTATCCGCTGGGTAGTAGAGAAAACACTTTCATCTGCGGATATTAAGTGTGAAACATTTGCTGATGCTGAGAGCGTGTTGCTTGCGCTTGAGCGCGAGACACCGGACGTATTGGTGTCTGACATTCGCATGCCCGGCATTGACGGGATTGAGCTGTTGCATCAGGTTCATCAACGCTCTCCCGACCTGCCCGTGATCATTATGACCGCGCACTCAGACCTTGATGCGGCGGTGAATGCTTATCAAAAAGGCGCCTTTGAATATCTTCCAAAGCCGTTCGATATTGATGAAACACTGACTCTAGTCGAACGAGCGATCGCGCACAGCCAAGAGCAGAAACGCGAACAAGCCAGTGAGGTCGCTGAAGACACCAACGCGCCAGAAATCATCGGTGAAGCACCGGCAATGCAGGAGGTTTTCCGAGCGATTGGCCGTTTGTCTCGCTCATCCATATCCGTGCTGATCAATGGTGAATCGGGTACCGGTAAAGAATTGGTCGCTCACGCTCTGCATCGTCACAGCCCAAGAGCTAAGAAGCCCTTCATTGCCTTGAACATGGCAGCAATCCCCAAAGATCTGATCGAGTCTGAACTGTTTGGCCACGAAAAAGGTGCCTTTACCGGTGCTAACAGCGTTCGCCAAGGACGCTTTGAACAAGCCAACGGCGGCACGCTTTTTCTTGATGAAATCGGCGACATGCCACTCGATATTCAGACTCGCTTACTACGTGTACTTTCTGATGGCCAATTTTATCGTGTGGGTGGACACTCTGCGGTTAAGGTTGACGTTCGTATCGTTGCCGCAACCCACCAAGATCTTGAGCGCTTAGTGCATGAAGGCGACTTCCGTGAAGACCTTTTCCACCGACTCAACGTTATCCGAATCCATATCCCGGCACTTCGCGAACGTAAACAAGACATTGAAAAGCTGACTCATCACTTCCTAGCATCCGCCGCCGAAGAGCTCGGTGTTGAAGTGAAGACACTGCATCCTGAGACCATTTTGAAGCTCAACCAGCTCAATTGGCCGGGTAACGTGCGTCAGCTTGAAAACATTTGTCGTTGGCTTACCGTGATGGCCAGCGGCAGCGAAATTCTTCCTTCAGACCTGCCACCAGAGCTGCTAGAAGAAAAAGTGGTGACCACCTCAGGAACTGGAGATAACTGGCAACAACTGCTCGCTAATTGGGCAAAGTGTGCGCTTGATTCAGGAGAAAAAGAGCTGCTAACTTATGCTCTGCCAGAATTTGAACGTATACTGCTAGAAGCTGCACTCCACCACACTAATGGTCATAAACAGGATGCAGCTAAGGTTTTGGGATGGGGAAGAAACACCCTAACTCGTAAACTCAAAGAACTGTACTAGACCTTATATGATTCTCGATGCAGCTACTTTTTAACCAAAAAAGTGTCGCTTGGTTTGAATAGTGTCGGTACAATTACAGTGCGCTATTCACCAAAGTTGTAGCTAAAGATGTCTTTGAAAACACAAATTACTTTGAGAACCGCAGTGGTTCTGCCATTCGTGATGATTTTTCTGTTCACTATGGGTGTAATGGTTTTCACTCAAAAGCTAAGCTACAAAGAGATGGTGAGTGATGTTAGTGCACGCCAGCTGACATCACTGACTGACAATGTTCATCAAAGCCTGTCTAATTTTTTAGAAAAGCCATTTCACGCCAACCTCTCGCTCAGCCATAACATCGGCTACCACCATCTTTATCAAGCAGGCAATCTTAGTAAGGTCCAAGGCTATATTTTTTATACGTTTTCAGACCATTACACTGCTGTACCTCAACTCGATGCGATCGGCTTTGGTTCTGAAGATGGTAACTACGTCGGTTTCCGCAAAGAAGCCAACAAAGGCTACACCTTGATGGTGCAAGACGAACGCACCAATGATCAGCTGGTCATTTACCGTGGCAGCAAAATTAGTGAAGACATTCGATCGGTGATTTCAGGTTACGATCCTAGAATCCGTCCTTGGTACACACCCATTGCGACACAGAAAAAACCGTTATGGTCACCAATTTATGCCAATGCTGACGAACGTCAAGAAATCACCTTATCTGCTCTAGCGCCTATCTATGATGATAATGAATTCAAAGCCGTCGTAGTCAGCGACATCAAAATCAATACCTTCAATGCGTTTCTCAGAAAGCTCAAAGATAGAACGGATGCCTCTGTTTACATCATCGATAAGCAGCAACGCTTGGTCGCGCACTCAGGCGGAGGCAGTGTCGTTTCATGGGGCACAGGACAAACCAACAAAGGGCAACGCAAACTAGCAACAGAGAGTGCTAATCCAGTCATACGTGAGAGTGCTAGCTACGTAGAGCAATTCCACCTAATCGAGAATTTGGGCGAGCAGCGCTTTAGTTTTAGCCTAGACAACGAACGCTACTTCAACCAAATCACCCCATACGAAGATGAGCACGGGCTCACGTGGTTTATTGGGGTGTCGATCCCTGAAAGCAATCTGCTCGGTGAATTGCCAGAAAATCAAAGAAACAGTTGGTTGCTTGGGCTAGCACTGAGCTGCATTGGGGTCATTGCAGGATTAATTGCCTTTAATCGCGCAACCCAACCCATCACCTCGACAGCGGATGCGGCAAAACGCCTTGCTAAGGGCGATTGGGACGCGAGCATGCCAAAAACAGGGCATATATATGAAACCAGCATGTTGGTCGAGTCATTCAATGAAATGACCAACAACTTAAAGGCTTCGTTTCATGCATTACAGTCTCAACTTACCTATGACTCATTAACCAAGCTATACAGCCGTGAAGGCTTTATTGACGCTGCCAAGAAACACCCCGACAACGAAAAAGGCACACTGTATTTGATTGGTATTGATCGCTTCCGAGACATCAATGACAGCCTAGGTCATTACAATGGCGACCAGCTACTTATCATTGCGGCCGCTCGTTTAAGAGGCACACTGCCATCCGAATACCTACTAGCTCGCACTGGTGGTGATGAGTTTGCCATCTACGCGCCAAACGTAACGCAAAGCGATGATGTTCAGCTGCTGACTAACCGCTTACTTCAAACCTTCGCTTCCCCATTTTCAATAGAATCGGAAAGCGTGGTGATTAAGGTATCGATGGGGATAGTGAATGTCTCGAATCTTCACGACATTACACTCCTGCTACGCAGCAGCAGCATTGCATTGAGCAATGCGAAACAAGACAAAACCAGTGTCTGTATTTATAGCCTTGAAATGGGCAAAGCATCGAGACATCGCACCAAGATGTTAGCGCGGATGAACCGAGCGATTGAGCTTCAACAGTTCGAACCGTTTTATCAGCCTATTATTGATCTGGAATCTGGCTCGACCATAGGAGCAGAAGCTTTAGCTCGCTGGATAACGGATGAAGGGGTGATCTCGCCACTCGAGTTCATTCCTCTCGCGGAAGAGAGCGGGCTCATTGACGATATCGGCAAGCAAATTCTACATAAGTCGTGTCGAGATACTGCCATCGCGATTGAATCAGGAAAGTGGAGCAAGGACTTCTCTATTCACGTTAACCTGTCGGTCGATCAACTGAGTGAAAGTGGCTTTGTGGAACAAGTAAAAGGCACGTTGCGAGACACAAATCTGCCAGCAAGCAACCTGACACTAGAGATCACCGAATCACGCATCGTCGACAACGACCCGACCATCATCGATAACATGCTGACTCTAAAAGCACTAGGGATATCAATTGCGATTGATGACTTTGGTACCGGCTATTCGTCACTGGCTTACTTACACAAACTGCCATTCGACTGCCTTAAGATCGACCGCAGCTTTGTCAGCAAACTTGATAAAGAGAACCTAGATAGCTCCATCGTCGCGGCCATCGTTAACATCACTAAGGGCTTCAAAGTAAGCTTGGTGGCAGAGGGCGTTGAAACACAGCAACAGGCTGAACTTCTCAAGCAGCTGCAGTGCCCGCTTGCTCAAGGCTTCTTATACAGTCGCCCAGTTCCGTTTGACCAATGGCCTACCGACCTCATCAACTCCAAGCAAAGTGCCAAGGTCAAACAAAATACCACTGAGAGTCTCACCTAAACCAGGCAGAAATCGAATGAGTCAGATACAAAAATGCCAGCATGATGCTGGCATTTTTTATTGTTCTATTCTCTATCGAGCGATTAGATAACGCGAGAGAATTGCTGTTGGCGAGCCTTGGCACGTAGGTATTTATCAAAACACATACAGATGTTACGGATCAGCAAGCGGCCACGTAGAGTAACGCGGATTTCTTTGTCATCGACTTCAACCAAATCATCGTTGATGAAGGTTTGTAGAAGCTCTAAATCTTCTTTGAAGTAGCGATTAAAGTTAACCGAGAACTCAGATTCGATCATTGTTTTATCAAGCTTGAAGTTACAAATCAGCTGCTTGATCACTTCACGACGTAGAAGGTCGTCACTGTCTAGAGCAACACCTTTCCAAAGTGCATGACGCAGGTCATTCACCTGAGCGTAGTACTTCTTCAGCTCTTTCTGATTTTGTGCGTAAGCATCACCAACCATAGAAATCGCAGAAACACCGAAACCAATTAAGTCAGCTTCACCTTGGGTGGTGTAGCCTTGGAAGTTACGATGCAGAATACCTTCACGCTGTGCTACGGCTAGCTCATCTTCAGGTAGTGCGAAGTGATCCATACCAATGAACTGGTAACCCGCTCCCGTTAGCGTCTCGATGGTATCTTGCAAGATAGCCATTTTCTCTTTCGCTTCAGGTAGATCTTCGTCTTTAATCTTACGCTGCGCCGCAAACAGCTGAGGCATGTGTGCGTAGTTAAATACCGATAAACGGCCCGGCTTCATTTCTAACACTTGCTTCAATGTTTCAGCGAACAAAGCTTGAGTCTGCTTTGGTAGGCCGTAGATCAAATCCAGGTTAGTTGAACGGAAGCCTAGCTCTTTCGCTCGTTTAACCATCGCAATGATGAACTCTTCATCTTGCTCACGGTTAACCAGTTTCTGCACTTCTTTATTGAAGTCTTGCACGCCAATGCTCAGGCGGTTGAAGCCTTCGTTACGCAGGTGGTCAAGTACGTCTAGCTCAATCTCACGCGGGTCAACTTCAATACTGATTTCAGCGTCAGCGGTGAAGTTAAACTCTTCACGCAAAATACTCATCAAACGAGTGATTTGTGTTTTGGTCAAGAACGTTGGCGTACCACCACCGAAGTGCAATTGCGTCACTTCACGGCCATTCAATAAAGAGGCGCGTTGGCGGATTTCATGTTCAATCACATCAAGGTACTCATCCGCTTTATGCGAGTGACGAGTAATGACTTTATTACAACCACAGTAGTAACAAAGCTTATGGCAGAACGGGATATGCACGTAAAGAGAGAGTGGACGCTCAGGATATTGAGTACACGCCATGTCGTAATCAGCGACGGTAAACGCTTCATGAAACTCCAACGCAGTTGGGTATGAGGTGTAACGAGGTCCCGAATAGTTGTACTTGTTTAAGATCTCTTGATCCCAAACGATTTGCTGATTCGTTGTTACTGGCTTGCTCGACATAGCGGTATTTCCAATTTAGATCCGCGAGAACCTAAGGTCTCTCAAATCATTTTACATACATTAAAATATAGACGGGTTATTTTGCCACACGACCTGTAAGGTCGTTCCAAGACAAAATCAATTTTTTAGACAAAAACTCAGAACTGCTAGCTTGATCACTAACAAAGCGTCGGGATTAACGAGACGCAAAAGGTAAGACGGCTCATTTAACACTATCTATAAAGATAAGGTGTCTCAAGAACACCCTGTATTAAACAAGCCTCTATTTTAAATAGTCTTAGCGACTAGATCATCTGAATGTTGATTTGGTTGTTGAGAGGTTTAACCTTCTCTTGCAACCTTTTCAGATCTTCAATGACCGCATCATTCAAGCGAGTCTCTGCCTTATGGCGCGTGAGATTCTGCTGCATGCGCTCTTTCTTCGTCAGTTCCTGTCTTGCCTCTCCGCGAGCCATATCTTTTACGATATGGTACAGCTCAGAAAGAGCAGGATACTCAGAATCAAAATCGACACGCTCATCACCCTGAACATTATCCATAATGATACACACTCGGATACTGATCTCAGGTAAGTCACATTGCCCTTGAATGCCCGCTAAGCACAAAGTATTTACGTTTTCGTAAATCGTCGCGTTGCGTTTTTCAATGGCTAGTGCTTGATGCTGCTTTTGCAACTCCGTCTGCTTCTTCACTTGAAGTAGAAGGTAACCTGCGTAAGAGCCCAAGCCGAGAATGATAATTCCACCAGCAATTGCTAATAAGGTTACGTTCATTGGCTATTAACCTTTAAAGCTGTCTAAATCGAAATCTTCGAATTGAGATAGCAAGTCTTCGTCAGAGCTCGCTTTCTTCTTAGAGGCAACCGGTGCTTCTTCGAAGATCTCTTCTTCATCGTCTTCTGGCTCTAGTAGACCTAAGCGGCCCATTAGGTGTTCGATACGATCAAGTTTCTCATCAACAAACTTCTGTAGACCAGCACCTAGGTTTTCACCATTTTCGATACGATCTAGGAGTGTGTTCAGTTGAGCGTCATTCTCAAGCATCTCTAACTCTTGTTCGTTAGATAGCTTGCGCTCTTGTTTAGTCGGCTTCTTCGCTGGTTCAACGATCAGCGGAATTTTTTTCTTGCTGCCTAAACGTGGATCACGAGCTTGTGCAGCTTTACGCTGTTTTGCTTCGCTACCATCTGAGTGACGGCTGCCAGACTTAAGGCCTTTACGCTTTTTAACACGCTTACGTTCACGACCTTCAACATCAGATTCACTACGGTTACGAGTAACCATAGGCTCCGGAGCGCCAAGTGCTCCCGGCTTTCTTGATTTCTTACTACGACCCATTACTGCACTTTCCTCAGTAAAATTACATCATTTCCAAAAAATTCTAGTTCGAGCTTATCCCGCTCTGCCAAAAACTGGAATGTTTGACGACTAAAGAAGACGACATGTGTCGGGTCATTCTTGTAGTGCCAACCAGCAAACGCGTCTACGTCTATTACTAGTTTAGTCATAAGACCAATCCAGCCCTTGGGTTTAACTAAATTCAACCATTGCTGCCACACTTTGTCTGGGTGATAAAGATGCTCTATCACCTCCGTGGCAGTCATAAAGTCATACGTTTTTTCCAACACAGAGGGTTCTGGGTGGTAATAGATATCGTACAACTCCATGGTGTGTCCGGCTTCTTCTAACATAATAGATAGCGTAGGGCCTGGGCCACAACCAAAATCCAACCCGTGTGAGTTAGATGAAATTTTGTCTGTTAGTGGATCCGCGATGCGAGATAAAAAGCGGCGATAGCCTGCATCACTAGGATCGTTCTCATGGAGATCATAGTGTGCTTTTTCTTCTTTTGCTTCTAACCTTTGTTCAGGTTTAACAAATACCAGTTCACATTGCTGACACTGCAGATAGGCTCTGCGTTTGTCTTCAAAATAGTGATTCACGCCTTGGTGATGGCATAAGGGACAAGTATACATAGCACATCCTTAAACAGGGATGCGAAACATACCAGAAACTGAGTTTATAGTGGAGAGGTATTGGGTGTTTTTTCATCAAATCAATAAAAAAAGCGATAGGAAAACCTATCGCTCTCTAAATCTGCCTATATCGGCCAAAATTTGCATACTCAACTTGGTACACAAATCTCCATTTGTTATTGGTGCTTTCCATGCCAAATTTGTTTGTTGTTCATCGTCCTGATGAGTTTTGGCTATCCTTTTCTAACACCTTGTTGCTGGGCTGTCCTAGCCTGATCCATTTCTGTCTATACCGTTAGACTAGATGATCATCCATATCTAAGTCAGCTCCTAGCTGATGGCGGTTACTTTACCGTGTTACAAAAAGACTACAAGAGTGCGACTTCACACTTTTGTACACAAATCGATCACACATTGATAAATCAGACATAAACACAAAACGCATTAATAAAACCAATACAAAAGAAAACGCCCCGACCATTACTGATCGGGGCGTCTCTTCAATCTCGCTCGAACGTACATTCCTTTACTCTGGCTAAGAGCAAGAAACCGACAAATTAGTGTAAACCACCAACGTACTTCGATAAGGTATCAATATCAGCGTCTGTTAACTTTTTAGCTACATCACGCATCATCGCATTCATGTCGTTATTACGGTCACCATCGCGGAATTTTTCAAGTTGAGCCTTGATGTAATCTGCGTGCTGACCTGAAATCTTAGGGAAACCAGAAAGTTCGGTACCATTACCACGAGGGCCATGACAAGCAATACACGCCGTTACGCCGCGTTCTGCGTTACCCGCTGTGTAAAGAACCTTACCTTCATCTACTACATTTTCAGGAGTAGAGTTACTAGAGATAGGTAGAGAGGCGTAGTATGCCGCTAGGTCAGCCATATCTTCTTCAGATAAAGGCATCGCCATTGCACCCATTACAGGTTCGTAACGACCTTGCTTACCACCACTTGTCATACCTAGCTTAAGCTCTTTTAACTGCTTCTCTAGATACTTCTCATGTTGACCAGCCAGCTTAGGGTACTGAGTGATCAGGCTGTTGCCGTCAGCACCGTGGCAGGCAACACATGTTTGTGATTTGGCTTTACCAGCTTCAATACTACCTTGAGCCCATACTGAGCAGCTGGCTAAAAGACTCAAAATTAGCGCTAATTTCTTCATGACATTCCATTATAATTATCAAGCTTCCAGTACCACTCTATGTTGCCACTCATGGTACAATAGGCGACCTTATGCCGAGCACGGTTATTTTACACAAATTCACAAAAAAGTAATCAATCGACTACACAAAGTCGAGATGGAGTTAACAGTGAGCGTAAAAATTCATTATCAAAACACGCATTTCATTACCAGTGCACCTGATATTCGTCATTTACCAGAAGACGAAGGGATCGAAATTGCGTTTGCAGGACGCTCCAATGCTGGTAAATCTAGCGCGCTAAATCGCGTTACAAACCAAAAAAGCTTGGCGAAAACCAGTAAAACACCCGGTCGAACTCAGCTAATCAACCTATTTAAGGTAACGGACGGTTGTCATATCGTCGATTTACCTGGATATGGCTTTGCTCAAGTACCACTTGAGATGAAGAAAAAATGGCAGAAGTCGCTAGGTGAATACCTACAACGACGTGAAAGCCTGAAAGGTTTAGTGGTATTGATGGATATCCGTCACCCAATGAAAGACCTTGACCAACAAATGATCTACTGGGCTATCGATAGCCGCATCCCAGTACAGGTTTTGTTAACAAAAGCAGACAAACTGAAAAGTGGTGCGCGTAAAGCACAGCTACTGAAAATCCGTAACGATGCAAAATCTTTCGGTGGTGATGTTGCGGTTGATGTCTTCTCTTCAATGAAGGGCATCGGCGTTGACCAACTGCGTGCCAAGATGGATGAGTGGTTTGCGCCTGCGCTTGCTGATCAAATCATTGATGAGTTAGCAGACGAAGAGCACAACGACTCAGAGTAGTTCCTCTACTTATCGCTATAGGTTAGAGCACTTACAACACGTGATTTAGCCTTATCAATGCCCCTCCTTATATAGGTGGGGTATTTTTTTGCCCAAAAATGAGTGAGTTAAGCATAAGTTTTTAGTGTTAAAAATCGGATTTAGCCACTAAAACCAATAGAAGTGAACCATACTAAAAGACACATCTAAATAATCAGAACAATGAGAAAGGAATACTCATGTGGAAAACACCATTGGCCATCATTGCACTTATGTTGGTCTCACTGACAGGGTTTGCCTCTGAAGCAGAACAAGAACAAGCCCCACTGATCAATGTCGATATGACCTTAGACCTCGATGGCATGGAAAAGTACGCCCAAGACGCGAGTGAGTCTCTTGAGGTGATATCGCAATCTTTGCAGGCGATAGTCAACAACCCCAACCTAAGCGACGACCAGCAACAAGCCCTCAATCAAACCGTTGAAAGTATCAATAAGCTTGCGAGCTCCACCAAGACATCACTCAATCAACTGCCACAAGCCTTAGACCAATCTCGACTCGCCTTTAAACAAACCAGTCAAATGCTGTTGGATGACATTCAGACCAAGATCATCATTGCGCTGGCGGCCGTTATCGCTGTCATTATTATCGCTTTGACCGCTATCTATCTGCTTATCCTGAAACCAATGCAGCAAACCTTGGTAAAAGCGACCAACAATATCTCTTCAATGGCGCAATCCATCCAGATCACCGCCGAAGCTCTGAAATATAGCACCGAGAAACAACAGAAAATCATGGATTACATTGAGCATTCACCGACTCAATACACTGATAAATAAGGCGTGATCCATCAATCCTTTATCGATAACTTGTAAAATAAAAGTTATTTCAAGTGATAAAACAATCGACTTAGAGACGGATTTAAATTACCAAAAGCTGATCGAATTTCAGATCTAAGGCAAATCAGGGGTTTATCACTATGCTTGAGAAAGTGTAATAAAAGGCACTAAAAATGAGAGGTTTTACGGGGGAATGATAGGTTGGAAATATTTTTCTTTCGCACAAGAAAAAACGCCCCAGTCAAATACTGACTGGGGCGGCTGAATCAGCCTAATCCAATAACGTGAAACAAAAGGTCTGAAAGATAGAACATCTTACCTCTGTACCCTACGAGATTTAATGTACAACAATTGCTCAGAAATGAAAACAACTTTTGTGGTTTTTTTTCATGAATGTTTTATTAAAACACCTAAATTCTTATTACGACTTAACTTTATTTGAGACAAAAAAAAGCCAGTGTTTGTGCACTGGCTCATACTAATTTGCTTATTAAGGTCAAAAACTGATTAGTGGGCTTGATCCCAGTTGTCACCGTGGCCAGCTTCCGCGACAAGCGGCACTTCTAGCTCTGCAGCGGATTCCATCAATTCTTGTACTTTACTTTCAATTTCGGCTAAAGATGACTCTTCCACTTCAAACACCAATTCATCGTGTACCTGCATAAGCAGTTTTACACGACCATCGCCTTCCGCTTGAATCCATTCATCAACCAATAGCATCGCTTTCTTGATGATGTCTGCCGCTGTACCTTGCATTGGCGCGTTGATCGCCGCACGCTCAGCAGCTTTACGACGCATGCCATTACGAGATTGAATCTCAGGAAGGTGCAAACGACGACCGTAAATGGTTTCAACGAAGCCCTGCTCTGAAGCAGCACTGCGCGTGTCTTCCATATACTGCATTACGCCAGGGTAACGCTCGAAGTAAGTGTCCATGTAGTGCTGTGCTTCGCCACGAGGAATACCCAGTTGCTTAGCCAAGCCAAAGGCACTCATACCGTAGATAAGACCGAAGTTAACGGCTTTAGCACGACGACGTTGTTCAGTGGTCACACTCTCAATATCAACACCAATGATCTCAGCAGCCGTTGCCGCGTGGATATCTTTGCCTTGTTGGAATGCTTCCAGAAGCGCTTTATCACCCGAAAGGTGCGCCATGATACGCAATTCAATTTGAGAGTAATCGACCGCTAGAATCTTCCAACCATGTTGTGCAACGAATGCTTGGCGGATACGACGGCCTTCTTCATTACGAATTGGGATGTTCTGCAGGTTTGGATCTGTTGAAGACAATCGACCCGTTGCTGTCACCGCTTGGTGATAAGACGTATGAACACGACCCGTTTCAGCGTTGATCATCTTCGGTAGTTTATCTGTGTAGGTCGACTTTAGTTTCGCAAGGCCACGATACTCAATGATCAGCTTAGGTAGCGGGTAATCAAGAGCCAACTCTTGCAGCACTTCTTCGTTGGTTGAAGGTGCACCTGATGGCGTTTTCTTGATAACAGGCAGACCCATTTTCTCAAACAGGATCGCTTGCAGCTGTTTTGGCGAGTTCATGTTGAACTCTTGCTCTGCAATCTCGTAGGCTTTCTGTTCTAGCTCATCCAATCGAACCGCAATCTCTTGCGATTGAGCGCCCAGCAACATGTCATCGATGAATACGCCGGTACGTTCAATGCGAGACATTACAGGGATCAGTGGTACTTCGATTTCTTCATAGATGGCTTTTAGCTTTTCATCTTGCTCAATGTTTTCCATCAAACGGTTATGAAGACGTAAAGTCACGTCAGCATCTTCTGCTGCGTATGGAGACGCTTCACCCAGCTCAATCTGGTTGAAAGTAAGCTGCTTCTTACCTTTACCTGCGATTTGCTCAAATGAGATGCAGCTGTGCTGAAGGAAACGCAGCGCTAGGCTATCCATATCATGCTTGCCGCCAACGCTATTAAAAACATAAGACGCTAGCATGGTGTCGTGCTTGATGCCTTTCATCTCGATACCGTAGCGCGCTAAAACGCTCATATCGTACTTCAGGTTTTGACCGACTTTAGGCTGTGCGTCATCTTCAAGAATCGGCTTAAGCTGTTCAAGTACCCAATCACGGTCGAGTTGTTGAGGTGCATCTAGGTAATCATGGGCAACCGGTACGTAAGCGGCAACGCCTTCTTCGGTTGCGAATGATAGACCAACAAGGTTAGCCACCATGTAGTCCAAGCTGTCTGTTTCAGTATCAAAGGCAAACACCTCTGACGCTTTCAGTTTCTCTAGCCACGCATTAAAAGAGGCTTCATCTAAGATGGTTTCGTAGTTGCTGCGATCAATCGTCACTGCAGAGGTGTTCATTTCTACGGTAGAAGTGGTTGATGCCGTGCTGCTACGCACAGCACCCGACTTTTCATCCGCCTCAACCACGCCGCTGCCGCCTTCAAGTAGCTCGTTCAACCAAGATTTGAAGACCAGTTGACCGTATAGCTTAATCAGCTCATCCGTGTTTGGTTGGGTTTTTACGAGTGACTCTGGTGTCTCTTCTAGCTCGACGTCCAGTTTGATCGTTGCAAGCTGGTAAGACATCTCAGCGTTGTCTTTATTATCAATCAGCTTCTTAGCCATGGTCTTTGAACCACGGAAGCCAAGCGCCGCAATATCATCTAGGTTTTGGTACAACTTCTCGATGCTACCAATGCCTTGTAGTAGAGCAGTTGCTGTTTTGTCACCAACACCTGGAACGCCAGGAATGTTATCCACTTTATCGCCCATCAGTGCAAGGTAGTCGATAATCAGCTCAGGTGGGATGCCAAACTTCTCTATCACGCCTTCGCGATCCATAACCACGTTGGTCATGGTGTTGATCAAAGTAACGTTGTCATCAACCAGCTGCGCCATATCTTTATCGCCAGTACTGATCAAAACCGGCATGCCCGCTTTAGATGCTTGAGAAGCTAGCGTACCAATCACATCATCCGCTTCAACGCCTGGGATCGAGATAAGTGGTAGACCCATTGCGCGAATCACGTTGTGCAAAGGTTCGATCTGACAACGTAGATCATCCGGCATAGGTGGACGATTAGCCTTGTACTCTGGGTACATGTCATCACGGAACGTCTTTCCTTTTGCATCAAAAATAACCGCAATACGATCAGAAGCAAATTGACGCATCATGCTGCGCAGCATGTTAACTACACCGTAAACCGCGTTAGTCGGGATATCACCATTGCTCATGGTGCCAGGGTAAGCATGAAACGCGCGATATAGGTAAGAAGAGCCATCGATCAGAATCAATGGATTATCAGGAATACGAGCCATAATGTTTGTGTATCCAGTAATTACAGAAATTATCTGTTAAGAATGCCACGTCTGTTGGTTGGATTCCACGTTGTCGATCTGTATCCGTTCACTCGGTTGTGTTCGTTATAATCGATTTGTTGTTATTTTTTGTTCTTAGACGCAAGCGTTCTGTGGATAACTCTGTTTATATTATTTATCCACCCTGTTGAGAACTACGGTGAACAACTCAAAAAACACCAATAAACAACTGAAAATAAAGAATAATTTTACAGATCGAACAGATGATCAACGATCTTTTCTCGATCTTGCGTTGTGGAAAAGAATGCTGATGGCGTTTTATTCATAAAAATACGTGCCACTAAATATGCATCTTGTTGAAATGGTAGGTATAAAAAAAAGCGACACCCGAAGATGTCGCCTAGCAAAAACCGGTAAAGCCATTCAAATTGAATACCACAGCTTTACCTAAAAGCTATAAATTACACTGGAAGCAATGTGAGCAATGTCGTGTCAAAAAGAACTTAGTACAAGTTCGCGAGAATTCTGTTGGGTAACCAAGTAGATACTTGAGTACTTAACATCCTTGTGAACATTTCCTCATTCCCTAAGACGAAGTTAATAATAATGATTATCATTTAATAGTCAATAATTAAATGATAATAAATCTCATTTGATTTATAAACCGTTAACAGCAGTGCTTAAATTTGCTTCAAAAAATGGATTCTATGGTCATTAATGTCTTCTTTTTCTTCAAATCTTTCGATTAGGTAACCGTTTCTCAATAACAGGCGCAACATTGCAGGGAACTGGTTACGAGACTTAACCTTTAACTGTCTGTAGCCCTGCTCTTTCGCCCACTGTTCCTGAACGTCTAATTGCGCCTGTGCAACGCCTTTGTTCCTCGCGAGCGGTGACACGCCACCAAACCAGCTGTAAAAAGTATCTTGATCCAATTCATAGCCGATCTTAAAGCCAAGCAACACGCCAGCTTCTTCAGCCACTAAGATAAGGCTCTTTTTCCCTGCCAGCCGCTCTGACAGAGAAGCGACACTCTCTTTTTTAGCGAACTCAGAGATCTGCTCGACCACAGACACCACTTCTTCTAAAGAACCTTCACGTACGACAACTGACATCTTATTCATCCTTATAAACGAAAGGGCTGGCACAATGGCCAACCCTTTACTGATCACTTAAGTGAGATCTACACGGTTACTTTTCTTTTAAATGCTCAGCAGCTTGTGCGTTATCTTCAGCAAGCCACTCTGCGACATCTTTAGCGAAGTAAGTAAGAATGCCATCAGCACCAGCACGCTTAAAGCACAACAGTGATTCCATGACGGTTTCGCGCTCTTTCAGCCAGCCGTTTTGAATCGCCGCTTTGTGCATCGCGTATTCACCAGATACTTGGTAAGCAAACGTAGGCGCTTGCAGTTCGTGCTTAACACGACGAACAATATCAAGGTAAGGCATGCCTGGTTTCACCATCACCATGTCCGCACCTTCATTAAGATCCATCGCGACTTCATGAATCGCTTCATCGCTGTTGGCTGGATCCATCTGGTAGTTCTTCTTGTTACCACCTTTCAGGTTCGAAGCACTGCCAACTGCATCACGGAATGGGCCGTAGTAGCACGATGCATATTTTGCAGAGTACGCCATAATCTGAGTATGAATATGGCCCGCTTCTTCTAACGCTTCACGGATCTTACCAATGCGACCATCCATCATATCCGATGGGGCAACTACGTCAGCACCCGCTTCAGCGTGTGATAATGCTTGCTTGATCAAGACTTCAGTCGTCTCGTCATTCATCACGTAACCATCTTCATCGATGATGCCGTCTTGGCCGTGAGTGGTGAACGGGTCTAGTGCTACGTCAGTAATAACGCCAATGTTTGGCACATGCTCTTTTAGTAAACGTACAGCGCGCTGCACCAAACCTTCTGAGTTATGAGCTTCAGCTGCGCATAAACTTTTAGCATCTTGGTTCACGACTGGAAATAGAGCAATCGCAGGAACACCCAGCTTTGACAGGTAATCTGCTTCCTCAAGCATGTAGTCGATCGACAAGCGTTCAACACCTGGCATTGACTCGACAGGCTCGCGGCGGTCTTTACCCATCAGGATAAACATTGGGTAGATTAGATCATCCACAGACAATTGATTTTCTGCCATTAGGCGACGGCTAAAGTCGTGCTTACGCATACGGCGCATACGGCGACCTGGGAATTGACCTTGAATTGAAACAGACACTAGATTCTCCTTGCCTAGTCTAAGCACCGAAATACTTAGATATGAAAAGTGCTAAATACAGGCAAAAGCATATCACTGATGGCTCAGGACGCTAGCAGTAAAATATGAAACCCACTCAAAAATAGGGATAAGTGGCAAAAAATGACCTTCTCCTCACACTGCCGTATACTCATGACAACTCAGTAAAGACCGCTTTCAGGACAAAACAATGATCGACACCCATGCTCATATTTACGCTAGTGAATTCGATGAAGACCGCGAACAAGTTGTGCAGCGCGCACTGGCTCAAGGGATTGATACCATTCTATTGCCGAACATCGATTTAGAATCTATCGAACCAATGTTAGCAACGGAAGCGCAGTTTCCTGATGTGTGCCGTTCAATGATGGGCTTACACCCTTGTTATGTGGATGCGAATATCGAGCAAACCCTCAAAACCATTCGAGCTTGGTTTGATAAGCATGACTTTATCGCCGTGGGTGAGATTGGTATCGACTTGTACTGGGATAAAACCTTCAAGGCTGAACAAGAGATGGCGTTTGTGACTCAACTGCAGTGGGCAAAAGAGCTTGATCTACCTGTGGTGATCCACACTCGTGATTCCATTGAAGAGACACTTGCCCTACTTCGTAAAGAACAAGATGGCAGCTTACGCGGGGTATTCCACTGCTTTGGTAGCAGCTTAGAGGAAGCTCAAGCGATCAACGAGCTAGGCTTTCATTTAGGTTTAGGCGGCGTTTCGACCTTTAAGAACTCTGGGATGGACAAGGTGATTCCACATCTCGATATGGATTACGTCATTCTAGAGACAGATTGCCCATACTTGGCACCAACACCGAATCGCGGTAAACGCAATGAACCAGCCTACACAGAATTAGTAGCAAAACGCATCGCCGAATTACGCGGAATTACCCTTGAAGAAGTCGAAAACATAACCACCAAAAATGCTAAGGCATTGTTTAATTTATGACAAATCTATTAATAAGTAATTATTACGGATTTTTCCTGAATTTATTTGAGAAAGCTAAGTGACATGTATAGTATCAACCACCTGCATATAGAGGTAGTTGATTATGTGTGACCATTCACAACACTTACAACGTCAACATCGAACCCTATGGCATAAAATTTTGGGCATCAAAGAGCTCTATATATGTCAGAACTGTGGCTATCAGTTAAAGATTCGATAAACAGACATAATAAAAAAGCGGCCCTAGGCCGCTTTTTTATTATGTGATTTTTACTGAAGCATTCCGAATCAAGATTCAGCTTCTTCCTCTTCATCCGCATCTGGCTTACGCGTATAAAAGCGTGCGAAAAACAGACCAATCTCAAACAGAATACACATTGGAATCGCCAACAGTGTTTGCGAGATCATATCTGGTGGTGTCAGCATCATACCGATGATGAAAGCACCCACCACAATGTAAGGACGCTTTTCAGACAGAGATTGAGGCGTTGTTGCCCCCGTCCAACACAACAAGATAATCGCAACAGGCACTTCAAAGGCAATACCAAAAGCAAAGAACAGCGCGAGTACAAAATCAAGATAGCTTGAGATGTCGGTTGCGAACTCTACTCCCCCTAATGATATGGCCGTAAAAAAGCCAAATACCAACGGGAATACAATAAAGTAAGCGAACGCCACACCACAGTAAAACAGCAATGAACTTGAAGCCAATAGCGGCATGATCAAGCGTTTTTCATGCTTGTATAAACCCGGAGCAACAAAAGCCCACACCTGATACAAAATAAACGGAACCGCGAGGAATATAGACGCGATCAAGGTTAATTTCAGCGGTGTGAAAAATGGCGATGCAACATCGGTTGCGATCATCGTCGCCCCTTCCGGTAGACGATCTACCAAAGGTGCTGATACGAATTCATAAATATCATTAGCAAAATAAATTAGCCCGACAAATATCACTAGCACCGCGACAATCGCACGTAGTAGGCGATTACGTAGTTCTAGAAGGTGGCTAATTAAAGGCTGTGTCTGCTCAGTCGAAGACATGTCAAACCTCTTAAACAGGAAGATCGAAAAGGAGCCGCGCGTGTATCTATCCAGTTGAATTGGTATCCACTTGAATAGTTATTTACTTGAATAGATATCTATTTAAACATCTAGCGAATCAAGTATCCGGCGACTCCTCCTTGCGAGACTATTCGGCTTTCTTATCTGACGGTGCTGAAGCTTCGCTGTTGACCTGAATGGTTTCAGATTCCACAGTTTCCATGACACTAGGTTTAGTCTCACTTGGCTTATCAGACTCAGGCTTAGCATACGGACGTTGAACCTCAGCAGCGGCCTGCTTGAGTTCATCGACTGACGCTTTAAGGTCTGGAGATAAATCTTCCATACCCATTTTTTCCGCCTTGCGTAGGTTTTCTTGCAGCTCTTGCACCTTAAGCTCATGAGAAAGTTCATCTTTCACACTGTTTGCCATGCTTTTCGCTTGTCCAACAAACTTGGAAATACTGCGAATCGCCACGGGCAAACGCTCAGGCCCTAAAACCACTAACCCAACGACAGATATTAATACCAGTTCCCAAAAACCGATATCAAACACGATTTACGCCTGCTCTTTGTCTTTCTTTGTTTCAGCAGTTGTTTCAGCGTGAGCTTCTGTCTTCTGCTGTTCAATATTCTTTGGTTCGAAGTCTGCATCTTTCTTATCTGCAGGCTTGTCTTCATCGCTCATCGCTTTTTTGAAGCCTTTAACCGCTGAACCTAAGTCACCACCCATACCGCGCAGTTTCTTTGTTCCGAATAGCAAAATTACAATTACAGCAATGATTAGAAGTTGCCAAATACTGATACCACCCATTGTCATTGTCCTCGGGTCTGTCTACACATAAAAATATTAAGAGAGTCTACTGTCTAACGACGGTAAGCTCGCCAACTAAGCAACCAAAATGTGACACCTGCGATGCCACAGCCCATAGATAGCTGCTCATAAGGGCTTGAAACTAATATTGCGGAGCATACGACTAAAGTGGCTCCAACGCCAAACAAAAACTTTCCAGTTGCTTGCTGACGCTTACTATCTCGGTAACCTTGATAAAGCTGATCCATTCTGTGGTTCATCGCTTTACCTTGGCGCAAGCTGTCATAAAGTAGCTCTGGCAGCTCTGGCAGTTTTTCTGCCCAGAATGGCGCACGCTCTTTTACTGCGTTGATCACAGCTTGCGGCCCCACCTGATTCATCATCCAGGTTTCAAGGAAAGGCTTCGCCGTTGCCCACAAATCAAGTTGCGGATACAGCTGACGGCCTAGGCCTTCGACATACAACAAGGTCTTTTGCAGAAGCACCAACTGAGGTTGAACCTCCATGTTGAAACGTCTTGCTGTATTAAATAAGTTTAGCAACACATGGCCAAATGAGATCTCGCCAAGTGGTTTTGCAAAGATTGGCTCACACACCATACGGATCGCGAACTCAAAATCATTGACGTTAGTGTCGTGTGGCACCCACCCCGAATCAACGTGTAGCTCAGCAACTTTACGGTAATCTCGATTGAAGAAAGCCAACAAGTTCTCTGCTAAATAGCGCTTATCTTCGCTATTGAGCGTACCAACAATGCCACAATCCAAACCAATCCACTGAGGGTTATCTGGATTCTCTGGGTTAACAAATACGTTGCCCGGGTGCATGTCTGCATGGAAAAAGCTATCTCGGAATACTTGGGTGAAGAATACCGTCACACCGCGTTCCGCGAGCAATTTCATGTTGGTGCCGTTGGCTTCTAGCGTCTCAATATCGGAGACTTGAATACCATAGATTCGCTCTGACACCATCAGGGTTTCGCTGCTTAGATCAGGGATAACCTCTGGAACATACAGCTCTTCACTGCCTTCAAAATTACGTCGCAGTTGAATGGCATTGGCCGCCTCACGGCGCAGGTCGAGTTCATCAAGTAACGTTTTCTCGTACTCGTGAACCACTTCAACCGGTTTCAAACGACGTGCTTCAGGAAGCGACTTAGCGACTATACGCGCCATTCGGTGCATCAGTTTTAGATCTGCGTCAATCACCGGGCGAATATCAGGTCGAATGACCTTCAGAACAATCTCACGACCGCTCTCTTTAAGCTTTGCGGTATGCACCTGAGCGATAGAAGCAGAAGCCAGTGGCTCGATATCAAAGTCGGTAAACCAGTTGTCTAAACTGCCACCCAACGCCTTTTCCATATCTTGCTTCGCCAGTTGACCATCAAACGGCGCAACTTGGTCTTGCAACAACGCCAACTGATCGGCGATATGAGGAGGGAACAGATCACGACGTGTCGACATCATCTGTCCAAACTTGATCCACACTGGACCAAGTTCTTGCAGCGCAAGGCGCAAGCGATGACTCAACTCTTTATCTTGATGCTTGTTCTTAAGCCAAAACAGTGACTTTCGCGCCAACAAAGGAGCTTTAGTCAGTTGGTGTTCCGGCATCAACTCATCAAGGCCATATTCCAACTGTACCTTGATAATATGATAAAGACGTTTCAGTTCTGCTGGGGTCATGCTTTCTCCAACAGAGCGTTCAACTTAGCTTCAAGACGAGCAGCGGAGCTTTTTACGTCATCAACTTGGTCGCAAAAGTGCGCAACTTCTAACGGTGCAGGTGCGATCTTCCACTCTTCAGTCAGAACTTGAGCAACATGATTTTGATGCTTAGTTGCCTGTTTTGCTACAAAGCCACCGACGTTTTTAACGCCTTGCACCAAGGTATGCGCAACCACATCACCCGTTACGCGCGATAGCCACTCTTCTAAGTCCGGCTTGCAGTCTGTCATCAGCTGAGCAAATTTTTGTGCGAGTTGAATATCACCTTCTAAGATCAGCTTATCTTGCTTGATCAGCTTGGTGATGTTCGATTGCTCACGCAGTTCAGGTAACACCGATAGGTTCAAAGATAGGTAGCAGTCAGGCTGCCCTTCGTATTCTGACAACACATCAATCTGTTGGCTGAAAACGAAAGTGAGTGTTTTATTCAACTCTTTCAAATTAACTTGAATGATCTGCCCCTTTAAACGAGACAAACGACGAACCAAGGCTGGATCATCGTTCACGAAAGTATTTAAAGAGGTTTCAATAACCGCGGTTACCAATGGATCAAATGGCATGACTGTCCTTACCTTTGAAAACGGATAAGCCTTAACCTATCCGTTCTGTCTTTATTCTTATTGTTTAGCACGCCCTACGAGCCTGCTACCAAGTTCGACTAGAACTTGTAACCGCGGTGCAGCGCAACAATGCCGCCCGTTAGGTTGAAGTATTTAGTATTCTCGAAACCCGCTTCCTGCATCATGCCTTCCAAAGTCTCTTGATTTGGGTGCATGCGGATTGATTCTGCAAGGTAACGATAGCTGTCTGCGTCGTTGGCAATCAGCTCACCCATTTTTGGCAACAGGTGGAAAGAGTAGGCATCGTAAACCTTTGATAGTGGCTCAAGCACTGGCTTAGAAAACTCAAGAACCAACAGACGGCCACCCGGCTTAAGTACGCGGTACATAGAACGCAGCGCTTGGTCTTTATCGGTTACGTTACGCAGACAGAAGCTGATCGTAATGCAATCGAAGTAGTTATCTGGGAATGGCAACTCTTCAGCGTTCGCTTGTACGTAGTGTACGTTGCCAACAATGCCGCTATCACGCAGCTTATCACGGCCAACATTCAGCATTGAGTTGTTGATATCAGCAAGAACCACGTGGCCTTTTTCACCAACGATACGCGAGAATTTCGCAGTAAGGTCGCCAGTACCACCACCAAGATCTAGGATACGCTGACCAGGGCGAACGCCACTGCAATCAATCGTGAATCGCTTCCACAAGCGGTGAACACCACCCGACATTAAGTCATTCATGATGTCGTATTTAGCGGCTACAGAGTGAAATACCTCTGCTACTTTCGCGACTTTTTCGTCTTTTGCGACTGTTTCGAAACCAAAGTGTGTGGTTTCTGACTCTACTGCTGAATTTGTCTGCACGCTTGTGTCCATAATGCTGTTATCTACCATGGTAAGTTCTCATCGACAGCGCTCTTTGTGTTTAGAGGCGCTGCGGCCGATTAGTTTACTTTATCCTCAGCAGGTTGTCTTTCTACTAAGGAGGCATTTTCTGAAAAAGCCTCATTTTGCGCCATTTCAGCCAAACCAATCGAGATCGGTTTCTTCACTTCAACACCCAATTGCTTGAAGCTTTCGGCCTGACGAATCACGTTGCCACGGCCTGTTACTAGCTTATTCATCGCACCTTGATAGCTTTGGTTGGCTCTATCTAACGAGCTACCAAGGCCTTCCATATCATCCACAAACAAGCGCAGTTTGTCGTAAAGCTTACTTGCACGCTCTGCGATGACTTGAGCGTTCTGGTTCTGTCTTTCATTACGCCACAGGTTATCAATGGTACGCAGTGCCACCAGCAAGGTCGTTGGGCTGACCAAGATGATATTTTGCTCCATCGCGTCTTTCACCAAGCTAGGGTCGGCTTGAATAGCGACTTGGAATGCTGGCTCAACCGGGATAAACATCAACACGTAATCCAAGCTTTGGATGCCTTTGAGCTGATGATAATCTTTCTGGCTCAAACCTTTGATGTGCGCTCTTAACGACACCAAGTGATCACGCAATGCAGCATCACGCTGCTGGTCGGTTTCGGCATTGAAGTAGCGTTCAAATGCCACCAACGCCATTTTGGAATCGACCACCACTTGCTTATCTTGTGGCAGATGCACAATCACATCCGGTTGATAACGCTTGCCCGCATCGTTTTGCAGGTTCACTTGCGTTTGGTATTCGTGGCCTTCGCGCAGTCCTGATTCAGCAAGCACGCGAGCCAGCACCACCTCGCCCCAGTTACCTTGTTGTTTGTTGTCACCCTTTAGCGCTTGAGTCAGGTTCACCGCTTCACGCGTCATACTCTCATTAAGACGTTGCAGGTTTTTAAGCTCATGCACCAAAGTATGACGCTCTTTGGCTTCTTGGCTGAAGCTGTCGTTCACTTGTTTCTTAAAGCCTTCCAACTGCTCTCTTAGTGGAGACAACAAACCTTCTAGGCTCTGCTTGTTCTGCTGATCGACCTTGGCGGTTTTACTCTCAAAAAGTTGGTTCGCTAACAATTCAAACTGCTGCTTAAGTCGAGATTCAGCTTGTTCTAGCAACTGCAGCTTTTCGCTATTGGCGAGGTTTTCTTGATCATGCCTTGCTTCTTGTTCGCGCAGTTCGGCTTCCAATTCAGATTTATGGTCTTTCAGCACATTGATCTCATCAGCGTACTGCTGGCGCTCTTGCTTTACCGCCTCAAAGTAGCGCAGCTTTTCCATCGCAGCCATCACCTTACCGTGTGCTTGCTTGAGCTCGAATGCCGCTTTGTCTCGGTCATCATCTAACTCATTGAGTTCTTGTTGCGCCTCTACGAGTGATGATTTGAGCTGAGCTTGCTGAGATTCATGCAACAAACGATCGGACTCTAGCTGCTGCTCGAGCAATCGCTGCTGAAAAGAGAGCTTCTGTTTAATCCACCAACCCACGACGCCACCGCTGACGAGCGCGCCAGAAATTGCAGCAATAAGCGTTGCCTGATGTTCGATAATCCATTGCATGATAATGATTTAGCCTAATTGGAAATAACTCATTAAATGGTATTTTGATACTGGATAAATGTCCAGTTTGCCGTATTAAAATTCGACAGATAGACTAGGCGCTCCGTATTCTGTCCCATCAAATTAGAATGAGTTGCCATGAACGAACGTCGTGCCTTAGGCTTTGGCCTTTCCGCAGTACTGCTGTGGTCAACGGTCGCTACTGCTTTTAAGCTGACCCTTGCTGAGTTTTCACCTATTCAAATGCTGACTATCGCTAGCATTGTGTCGTCGATTGCGCTGATCGCAGTCTGCGCCTTTCAGGGCAAGCTTTCTCAGCTGAGTACTACGTTCCTTTCAAACCCTTGGTATTACTTACTGCTCGGCTTGGTCAACCCATTGGCCTATTACCTGATTCTATTCAAAGCATACGACCTGCTTCCCGCTTCACAAGCTCAAGCCATCAACTACAGCTGGGCGATCACGCTAACCTTAATGGCAGCGGTTTTTCTAGGGCAAAAGATTCGTAAACAAGATTGGATTGCGTGTACCTTCAGCTATGCGGGTGTGGTAGTTATTGCGACCAAAGGCGACGTGTTAGGCATGCAGTTCGATAGCCCACTCGGTGTGGCGCTAGCGCTGCTTTCAACTTTGCTTTGGGCGGGATACTGGATTCTCAACACCAAAAACAAGGCTGATCCCGTGGTGGGGGTACTGCTTGGATTCTTAGTGGCATTACCCTTCGCGATCGGTTTAACCATTTTTGAGGGCGAAAGCTTTAGCCAAATTACGGCGAAGGGTTGGATGGCGGTGACTTACGTTGGTCTATTCGAGATGGGCATTACCTTTGTATTGTGGTTATCAGCACTCAAGCTAACCAACAACACAGCTCGTATCAGCAACCTGATTTTCGCATCACCATTTATCTCGTTGATGCTACTTTCCACGATTATCGGCGAAGAAATTCACCCAGCGACACTGTTTGGCTTGGTACTGATCATTGCTGGTTTAGTGGTTCAGCAGATCAAATTTTCAAAAAACAAAACTGCGTAAATAAGAGCGAAAAGACTCGATTGATCGAGAAAGTCATCAATTGAGTTACTTTTAACTCTAAACTAGATACAAAAATGGCGAGTCGTATGACTCGCCATTTTTATGTAATTTTAAATCTATGGGTAAGCTTAAACCCACTGACCTGCTGCAAAGCCAGAACTCCAGCACCACTGGAAGTTATAACCTCCAAGCCAGCCTGTTACGTCCATCACTTCACCGATGAAGTAGAGGCCAGAGACGCTCTTACATTCCATGGTTTTTGAAGATAGGTGATTGGTGTCCACGCCGCCTAGAGTTACTTCGGCCGTTCGGTAGCCTTCGGTACCGTTTGGCGCGATTTTCCAATTTTCTAGGTGCTCTACGATATCATTCAGCTGTTTTTCATTGAACTGCTTAAGCGGCTTGTCTTCCAGCTCTTTACGATCAATCAACACTTCCACAAAACGCTTCGGTAGTGCTTTCGCCAAGGTATTTTTCAGGCTCTGATTTGGGTGCTTCTCGCGAGAGTTAGCCAGCAACTCAGCTAAATCGACTTCAGGTACTAGATTAATCGAAACCGACTGACCCGCTTTCCAGAACGAAGAAATTTGCAGAACTGAAGGACCCGATAGGCCGCGGTGGGTAAAGAGCAACGCTTCTTTGAACAAGGTTCCGTCTTGCGCGGTGATCTCGGCAGGAATTGCGATGCCAGAAAGCTCAGCGAAAGCTTCTTTATCTTCTTTATGCAGAGTGAATGGCACCAAGCCTGCGGTAGTTGGCATCACAGACAAACCAAATTGCTCGGCAATCTTGTAGCCAAATGGCGTTGCGCCCAGCTTAGGCATTGATAAACCACCGGTCGCTACTACCAGTGAGTCACACTCAACTTGGTCGGTATTGAGGTGCATCTTGAAGCCAATATCCGTCTTTTCGATGGAGTGAACGTCACAACGGTAGCGCTGTTCAACTTTCGCCAGCTTACACTCTTCAAGCAACATGCTCACAATGTCTTTTGCGGTGTGGTCATTCACACAGAACAACTGACCGTGGTCTCGCTCTTCGAACTCTATACCGTACTTGCTCACCATCGAGATAAAATCCCAGTTGGTGTATTGAGATAAAGCTGACTTCACAAAGTGAGGGTTGTTACACAAGAAGTTGTTGGCTGAAACATCATAGTTAGTGAAGTTACAACGGCCGCCACCTGAGATTAAAATTTTTCTGCCTGGTTTCTTTGCATGATCAACCACCAGCACTCGTCGGCCGCGTTTACCAGCTTCCGCAGCACACATTAAGCCCGCGGCGCCCGCACCAATTACGATTACATCAAATTTTTCACTCATGTGGTTCTGCTTTTCTTCACTTTTGCAGCCCGAGTACGCCCTGTTCTCGAAATGCCATCAATAAAAAAGGATGTGCATAAACAGCACATCCTTACTAATTGCTCGCT
This sequence comes from Vibrio sp. 10N.261.51.F11, assembly GCF_041471665.1. NCBI lineage: Bacteria > Pseudomonadati > Pseudomonadota > Gammaproteobacteria > Vibrionales > Vibrionaceae > Vibrio > Vibrio sp. 10N.261.51.F11. The sequence continues at coordinate 132,133 of NZ_JBFROW010000014.1, forward strand.
ATTTTAGCGGCAATTTTAAACTTTGCAATTGATGTTCAATTGTACAATTTGCAGACAACATCAAAACCACGACTTGGCTTAGCAAACCAACAACCAAAGCTTTACATCAAAAACTAAGTTCTACTTCACACGCACTAAATAACTTAGACGATGAAAGAAGCCAGCAACGTTACACCCAGAAGGGCGGAAGAGAGTATGAATAACTGTCTCACACGATCACACTTGGAAGTGAACACTTCATCATGGTGATGGTGATACTCTTTGCTTTTGATGTAACTAAACAGACGAACCTGTTTGGTCATATTGCCATGAGTTGTGAAAAAACCGCCTCCGTCTACTTGTTGATAAAGTAGAGGATGCGCTTCTCGCATAATATAAATGAGCGTTCTTAGCGCAGTAAAATAACGCGCCCAGTTCACGCAAGTCACAACCATTAGTGCAAATAGAATAGTGTCGCCGCTGATCATCCTTTCCTCCCTACATCTTCATAAGAAAACTCAAAAGAAAAAGATAATCAGTGTCTTTCTCGTACTACCTAAACGGCAGGAGCTTCCATAATTGAAGATGAACCATCTTTTGCCAATTGCGCTAGGTCTTTATCAATAAAGAACAGTGCCTTACCGTCTTCACCAACAAGTTCTAGCTTATCCAATACACCTTTAAACAACTTCTCTTCTTCGTGTTGCTCTGCAACGTACCATTGCAGGAAGTTAAAGGTTGAGTAGTCTTGTGTGCTGAAAGCAACGTGAGCCAGTTTGTTGATCTTTTCAGTAATCATCTGCTCATGTTCATAAGTTTCACGGAACACTGCGCCAAGGCTTTCGAATTCGTGTTTTGGTGCTTCAATTGCACCCAGAATTGGCATTGCACCTGTTTCGCTTACGTAAGTGAAAAGACGCTGCATATGTTCCATTTCTTCTACTGCATGAACACGCAGAAACTCTGCTGCACCTTCAAATCCTTTGTCTTCACACCAAGCACTCATTTGTAAGTATAGATTGGATGAGAAAAATTCTAGGTTAATTTGATCATTCAGTTGCTCAACCATAGTTTTTGACAGCATTTAAGACTCCTAATTACATCCTCAATTTTCTCTACTATATCACTTTTTAATGAATATCTCGCAGGCCATTAGTTAACCAATATTTCGAGCTGTCATTACGCAAGACAGTGGATATGAGATCACTTCAGCAAAAAAAGCCACCGCATAGTGCTAATCTTTAAACAGACAATGAATAAAGGAGGTAGAGATATGAGTTACAAACATATTTTGGTCGCGGTCGATTTATCAGAAGACAGCAAATTAATTGTGGATAAAGCGGTAGCACTGGCAAAGCCATTGGAAGCCAAAGTCTCTTTTATCCATATCGATATTAACTACGCGGAACTCTACACTGGCCTGATTGATATCAACATGGCCGAAACGCAACATAACGCGATGGAAGCATCTCGTATTCAGCTGCAAAATTTTGCGGAGCACGCTCAATACCCGATCACCCATACCCTGGTGGGCAGTGGCGATTTGAGTCATGAGCTGTGTGACACCATCAACGAGTTCAATGTTGATCTCGTGGTTTGCGGTCACCATCAAGACTTTTGGAGCAAACTGCTTTCTTCAACACGACAACTGATCAACGCCTCTCCGGTTGATATGCTGGTCGTGCCTCTAAGAGATTCAGAAGACTAATGATTTAAGGTTAGGTAACATACAGCTCATATCTTATTAACGAAGTTTTACTATGAGCTATTTAGCTGGTGTTACCCTCCTATGGGCCTTCTCCTTTAGCCTGATCGGCGTTTACCTTGCGGGTCAGGTTGATTCTTGGTTCTCTGTTTTAATGCGTGTTGCCCTTGCTGGCGTCGTATTTCTTCCTTTCCTAAAGTTTCGCGGCGTATCACGTAAGCTGATCGCTAAATTGATGACTATTGGTGGTATCCAGCTTGGCCTGATGTACTGCTTCTACTATCAGTCTTTCTTACTGCTATCTGTTCCTGAAGTCCTTTTGTTTACCGTTTTCACGCCAATTTACGTCACGCTGATTTATGACTTTCTTAAAGGGCAATTCTCTCCGTGGTACTTAGTGACAGCTGCAATTGCGGTATTGGGCGCGGTATTCATTAAATTCGCAGGCATCAACGAAAACTTTTTAGTTGGCTTCCTTGTCGTACAAGGCGCGAACCTCTGTTTTGCTATCGGTCAGGTGGGCTACAAGGTGGTGATGGAGAAGGAATCGACCGAGTTGCCTCAGCGAACCGTATTTGGTTACTTCTACTTAGGGGCGCTATGTGTCGCGTCAGTGGCTTTCATGCTACTAGGCAACCCAGAGAAACTGCCCACCACCACACTTCAATGGGGAATCCTGATCTACCTTGGCTTGATTGCGTCGGGGCTGGGTTACTTTATGTGGAATAAAGGCGCGTGCATGGTGAATGCTGGCGCGCTGGCAGTGATGAACAATGCCTTGGTTCCTGCTGGTCTGGTGGTGAATATCCTGATTTGGAACAGAGATGTCGATTTGGTTCGCTTGTCTATTGGTGGCGCCGTTATCTTATTCTCTTTATTCGTCAATGAGACGTGGGTGAAGAAGCGTGTTGCGAGAGATGCTAGCAATGCCTAGCGCGTTAAGCTAACAAGCTGTATTTAACTAATAAGCTTTGTTTGACTAGCAAGATTCTTATTTAAAATAATATCCAGAAAGCAAAAGAGCGACCGTAGGTCGCTCTTTTTAAATCATCTGTGTAGCAATAAGCTCTTCGAATTAACTTCAGTGGATGTGATTGTGGCTCACCACCTGAGTCTTACTTTCAGTGAAGGCAACGTCATCAAGTTGTAGGTTGATGCGTTCCAGGTCACTTTCCAGTTTTTGGCTTTTCTTAAACAGCTTTTGCTGCTTCTTAATCATCTTCGCGAGCTTTTTGTTGTACTTCTCTTGTTTCTTCGCCGCTTTCTTCGCTTGTTTGAGTTCAGCTTTCTCATCGCCGCTCGCCTTCGCCATCAGTTTTTTCAGCTTGGCTTTTTTCTGTGCGGCTTCTTTTTTGGCAAGCTCAGGGGCCATATCAGCGGCGGCTGGATCGAACATTTGTACGCTCGGTTCAATTGCCTCGTTGATTTCCGCAAGCGACAGTTCTGGTGCAGGTAATGTTTCCGCTAGCAGGCCGCATGCGACTTTCTCTTCAACGGGTTTGTTTTGACAACCAAGAGGTGGAATTGCGGTGGGTTTGCATAGATTCGCTTGATCCGCCGAAGAACGCGCGCAAGAACGACACACGAACTTAGGTTCAGTCACCAAGCTGTGGATCTCGCCCAAGTGTTCGGTGATATCTCGACGGTTTAACTTACAAAAGCGTTTAGCCATGCTTCAACTCCAGCTAAGAATAATAATGATTCTTAGTTAGATATACATCTGTAACGCGACTATCGCAAGTGTTAAATGGCAATTTATCGTATTTATGACGGGAAATTTTCTTAGCGTGTATCTAAGTTATTGATGCTTCAATTAAGTCATTGATGCTTTCACATAGACGTCAAAACGGTTCTTTTTGGTTTCGATCGCCATGCTCGGTTTTTGCTCGTCTAACCAAGCTGCGTAATCCGGTCTTTTAACCACAACTCGCTTCGATGCCAACTTCATCGCTGGCTCAAATAGGCCATCAGCATCCAGATCGGCACCCACCAAAGATTGGAATACGCGCATCTCTTTTTTGACCAGAGCCGATTTCTTTTTGTTCTCTGGGTGTGGGTACATAGGGTCGAGGTACACCACATCAGGTTGTTCAAAGTCAGGATCGTTACTGAGCTTGTCTAAAGCATCGTGACTGGATGCGTGAATCAACTTCATGCGTTCAGTTACCCAACCACCGATATCTGGGTCTTGTTGCGCTCGCTGCAAGCCATCATCAAGCAGTGCGGCCACAACGGGGTGACGCTCGACCATTTGCACCTTACAACCTAGAGAAGCCAACACAAACGCATCGCGCCCTAAGCCTGCAGTACCATCAAGAATAGTTGGCGTTGCGCCTTTGTTTAAACCAGCTGCTTTGGCAATCGCCTGACCTTTACCACCGCCAAACTTACGTCGGTGACCAACTGCGCCTCCCACTAAATCAACAAAGATAGCGCCAAGCTTGGGCTCATCGACTTTACGTAGCTCAAGTCGCTCACTAGTCAGTACCAAAGCAAAATCGCTGCTTTCATCATGAGATAAGTTCCAGCGGGTCGCTAAGTCATTCAAATGATCGATTTGGGTAGCATCTTCGCAAATCAGTTGTAGTTGCAAGGTCGTCTCCAACAGACAGTAGTATTCAAAACAAAAGAGGCAACCAGTTTACCTGATTGCCTCAACAATACATATTAGCGGTGAAAAGTATTCCCAGCTAAAGTCGGCTTACCTAAACCAATGGCTCTGTCTCTCGCTCTTGTCTTAACTCTTCAACAAGCTCTGCGAGTGGCTTAGGTCGCCCTATGATGTAGCCCTGCGCGTAGTTCACACCCAGTTCGATAAGCTTGTCGATAATCTGGGTATTTTCAACGAACTCAGCCACGGTGTGCTTGCCCATCTGCTTGGCAAGATCATTGATCGAGCGAACCATCACATGGTCCATCTCATTCACATCAATATCACGTACAAACAAGCCATCGATCTTCACAATATCGACAGGCAGCTTTTTCAGATAGCCAAATGACGATAGCCCTGAGCCAAAATCATCCAATGCAATCATGCAGCCAAGCTCTTTGATTCGAGTGAAGAACTTGATCGCCTGCTTCATGTTACTCATGGCCGCTGTTTCGGTGATCTCTAAACAAATCTTATGACACGGTATCGATGAATCGCTCAGGCTATCTATCAAAAATTCGACAAACTCACGGTTACCCATCGAGTGACCGGAAAGATTGATTGAACACATCCCCAGTTCCTCAATAACCTCAGGGCGTTGCTCCAACCAACCCAAGGTTTGACTGACGACTTGGCGGTCAATCAAATGCGCGATGTTATAACGCTCTGAGGCTGGCATGAAGATCCCCGGGGAGATGTATTCCCCTTGGATGTTCTTGATGCGGACCAAGATTTCAAAGTGCATTTTATCGCTGTCTTCATCTAGGCCAAGAATTCGCTGCGCAAACAACTCTAAGCGATCGTTAGCCAAGGCCTCATGCACTAGGTTAACGCACTCCATCTCAAGATGGCGACGACGCAGGTCTTCATCATCTTGATGGTAAAGATGATAGCGATTGCGACCTTCTTCTTTAGCGGCATGACAAGCTGCATCCGCCTGAGCGTGCACCATCTGTGGTGAAGCTGCTGTATGGTCGATCAATCGAATACCGATAGAGCACGTCAGGTTGAGTCGAATATCATCCCACAAGAATGGATTCTCACTCATCATCGAGATAATACTGCGACACACATTCACCGCATCTCGTTCAGTACAGTCTTTCATCAGCACAGCAAACTCATCACCACCCATTCGCGCTAACACCGCATTGTAAGGCAGTACGTCTTCTAGCAGTTTGGCGCTAAACAAGATCGCAGCATCACCCGCTTCATGTCCTGCGGTATCGTTCAGCACTTTCAGCTGATCCAAATCTAGGAACAACATTGCGTGAGTTCGCATGTGGCTCTCAACCTCTTTCAGCGCCTTTTGCAGCTCTTGCTCAAAGTGGTTGCGGTTAAAGGTGTCAGTCAGTAGGTCATAGCGAGCCTGATACTCTAGCTTTTCAGAAAGCTCGTGCGTTTCGGTGATGTCTTCACCCACAATCAACAGCTGATCAGACTCCACCAACGGGCGGATATTTTCACGAATCCAGCTCTTGCTGCCGTCGGCATGGCGATATTCGATATCACGACGCCACACACCACGAATCTTATGCTGAGGTTGCAGCAAGATATGACGAGGAATCATCGCGTTCTCATCAACATAGAATTCTCTAGGGCGATGGCCCAACAACTGATCGAGAGGGTATCCCAAAAGCTCTTCGGCAAACTGGTTCACTTGTTGAATGCGATTATTGCCATCGAGCGTAATCATCATCACCGGCTGTTTGTCGTAATACAGCTTCAAGTTTGCTTCACGTTGGAACAGCTTATTCTCAGCAAGCTTACGTGAGGTCACGTCGCGCGCCTCAAAGAGAAACTGAATGTCTTCGTCTTCACTGCCCGGCATCGGCTTCAATGAAATATCCAACACCATCGCACCGCGATCTCGACACCACACCTCGGCTTCAAATCGTAAGGCTGGGTGCTCACTTTTTGCGATGAAATATTCGGCTAGCACTTCTCGCGCAGAACTTTCCCAATGTTGGTGTTGTTGCAGCGGCGTTCCCAGTTTATAGCCTTGATTATAAAGCAGCTCATGTAACTTGCTGTTACTCGACAGCAGCACGCCACCCTTATCAATGATGCCCATAAATTGCAGGCTCTGATCAAATATCGACTCCAACAGTCGTTGGCTTTGGCGACTTGCACGTTCGCTCTTCTTCAGACGGTTAAGGTAATACACCAACACCGCGATAACACACGACATGCTCAAGAACATTAAACCGATGGTGCGAATTTCATCGCGATAGCGCATTAAGAATGACTTCGGCTTATTGAGGAAGGTTACTGAGGCTTCATTCTCTGCACCCAAATCCCAACGTGAGATCTGTTGGTAATCGAGTTTGATTTCTGGCGCGCCAGCAACCACCAATGGCAATGGAGCCTTAGGATTGTTCAGCACGCTCAACAGCACGCGCCCCGTGTCTCGACCTTGCGTTTCTCCACTGTGGATCACGCCACCAATCGCACCAAACCCAAGTCCTAAATCATGCACAATATACAATGGCATCTGAGTTTTTTTGTTGAGCTGACGCCAGTCTTCTTTGCTGCTGACCCGACCATTGATGTCGCGGTAGTAGGCCCAGAACAACAAGCTTTTAGTTAGATCAGCGCGTTGCGCGAACGTCATCAGTTCTTGATAAGAATCAGGCGTATATTGCTCCACCATCCCAGAAAACTCAGGGCGTTTTTGTAGAAATAAATCCACTTGAGCGCGAATAGCTTCACCCGTTACCGAGTGATCGGTAACCACGTAAACTTTTTTAACCGTCGATTGAAGTCGATTGATCAGCTCAATATTGCTCGCCATATCAATATCTTCAGTGATACCGGTTGCGTGCAAGCCTTCAATCATTTGCGGAGAAAAATTGTTGATGCCACCAAAAATAACGGGCGTGCCATTGAGTTCGGGCGCTAAGCGTTTCATCAGATTGAGGGCGTTATTATCACTGACGACTACAGCGGCAAACTCTTCATGCGACAGCTTAGTGCGGTATAGCTGATAAATTCGCTCTAAGTATTCAGCGTTTTGAGTTCGCTTGGTATCGAGATAAACAACCCGGTAAGATAACCCATCGCGATCGAGCTCATCAGAAAGTCCTTTATGGAAATCATCTGTCCAGAAAAAGCCTTGATGATAAGAGTGAATAACCAACACATCTTTTGCCTGAGCTGAAGCAAAAACACTCCAACACATCACAATAAAAAATAACGAAAATCGCACTGAATTCACCCTAACCCTATAGTTACTGCTAATATTATCACCCTTGGCTATGATGTGTACTCAAGCCGGTATGTTTTTCATTCAACCTAAGGATTATGCATGTCCACAACCACAGCTCGTCTAGATGATCTAGACCGTGCCATTCTCAAAACCTTGATGGAAGATGCACGAACTCCTTACGCTGAAATGGCAAAGCAGTTCGATGTCAGCCCTGCGACGATTCACGTTCGCATCGAAAAGATGAGATCGGCAGACATTATCGAGCGAACGGAAGTTGTGGTAAACACCAAAAAACTGGGTTACGACGTGTGTTGCTTTATTGGCATCAACCTTAATGCTGCCAAAGATTACCACTCGGCGATCGCTAAGCTGAATGCCTTAGACGAAGTGGTTGAGGCGTACTACACCACTGGTGCTTACAATATCTTTGTAAAGCTGATGTGTAAGTCGATAGAAGAGCTGCAGTTTGTATTGATCGATAAGCTGCAAGCGATCGATGAAGTTCAGTCGACAGAGACACTGATTTCATTGCAGAACCCTATCAACCGCAATGTGAATCCATAACATTGATTCGCCTTGCTTGGCATAACGCACAGACAAAAAAAGAGCCTCTAACTAGAGGCTCTTTTCGCAATAAACTAGATAGTTACCGTGATTATGCGTTGATTCCCGCGTGGCGCAGCATTGCGTCGATTTGTGGCTCACGACCACGGAAGCGTTTGAACAGCTCCATTGGCTCTTCACTGCCACCCATTTCAAGGATGTTGTTCAGGAAGCGATTACCCGTTTCAGTGTTGAAGATACCCTCTTCTTCAAATGCTGAGAACGCATCTGCCGATAGCACTTCTGCCCACAGGTAGCTGTAGTAGCCCGCGCTGTAACCACCAGCAAAGATATGACCAAAGCTGTGTGAGAAACGGTTCCAATCTAGGCTTGGCAGTACCGACACCTTAGACTTAACATCCGCTAGCGTTTCTAGTACGCGAGCACCCACTTCAGGGTCGTATTCTGTGTGTAGCGTGAAATCGAACAAACCAAGCTCTAGCTGACGCAGGATAAACATCGCAGATTGGAAGTTCTTCGCCGCTAGCATCTTCTCTAGCATCTCTTTTGGTAGCGCTTCACCCGTTTCGAAGTGACCAGAGATGAACGACAGCGCTTCTTCTTCCCAACACCAGTTTTCTAGGAACTGACTTGGTAATTCAACCGCATCCCAAGGCACGCCATTGATACCCGCAACTGCGCCCGCTTCTACTTGCGTCAGCATGTGGTGGATACCGTGACCGAATTCGTGGAACAAGGTCACCACTTCATCGTGAGTAAACAGTGCTGGCTTATCACCAACTGGCTTATTGAAGTTACACGTTAGGTAAGCAACCGGGGTCTGTAGCTCGCCAGATTCGGTAATGCGACGACCACGACAGTCATCCATCCAAGCGCCACCACGTTTGTGTTCACGTGCGTATAGATCTAGGTAGAAGCTACCACGCAGTGTTCCAGTCGCATCAAAGATATCAAAGAAACGCACTGACTCATGCCAAGTGTCTACGCCTTGACGCTCTGTTACCGACATACCAAACACGCGGTTCAGTACCTCAAACAGACCTGAAACCACATTAGATTCTGGGAAGTAAGGACGAAGCTCTTCATCAGAGATCTCGAACAGTTTCTGTTTTTGTTTCTCACTGTAGTAAGCGATGTCCCACAGGTTTAGCTCAGAGACACCAAATTCTTTCTCAGCAAACTGGCGTAGCTCTTCAACTTCTCGCTCACCTTGCGGTTTGGCTTTTACTGCTAGGTCGTTTAGGAAGCCAAGCACTTGGTCTGGCGTTTCTGCCATCTTAGTCGACAGTGATTTTTCGCTGTAAGTACTGAAACCAAGCATGCGCGCGATCTCGTGGCGCAGCTTAAGTTGCTCGGTGATGATCTCAGTGTTGTCCCACTTACCTGCGTTTGGACCGCGATCTGAAGCGCGCGTTACGTACGCTTCATAAAGCTCTTTACGCAGTTCTTGGTTATCACAGTAGGTCATCACAGGTAGGTATGATGGGATATCTAAAGTCAGTAGGTAGCCTTCTTGCTCTTTAGACTCAGCCGCCGCTTGAGCTGCCGCCAGTGCTGATTCAGGCATACCTGCCAGCTCAGCTACGTCTGTGATCTGCTTGCTCCAACCCATGGTTGCATCAAGCACGTTATTTGAGAATTGAGAGCCTAACTCAGACTGGCGCTTGCTGATCTCGCCGTAACGATGCTGTTCATCTGCAGGTAAGCCAATGCCCGACAATTCAAAGTCGCGCAGTGCGTCGGTAATAGTTTTTTGTTGAGCTCGGTTCAGTGCAGAGAATGCTTCACTCGCCTTGATCGCTTTATACGCTTCGAACAAGCCTTTGTGTTGGCCAACCCAAGTGCCGTATTCAGATAGCACAGGTAAGCAGCTCTCATACGCTTCACGCAGTTCGTCACTGTTCACGACAGAGTTCATATGGCTTACAGGTGACCAAATGCGACCTAAACGATCATCCACTTCTTCAATTGGAGCAACTAGGTTGTCCCAGCTTGGTGAAGTATTACCTTCAAGTACTTGTTCTATCTTGTTGCGACACGCTTCAATCACTTGCTCAACTGCAGGCTTTACGTGCTCTGGCTTGATCTGTGAAAACGGAGGTAAGTCCGTGAAGGTTAATAGCGGATTAGACATATAAACATTCCTTTGGCTTTAGAGACTTTCGTCTTTTTTGTAATGAGGTCGTCTTACAGTCATCAGGCTAAAGTTCGCCCTAAAAAATCACCTGCGAATAGTTATTAAATAGTGCCCATAAAGGCAAATTTCAATAGTAGAACCAATAACTAACTGCAGATAGCTGACGACTGTCCCTGAATTGTTCGAGAATTTATGGTCCATTGAGGGTTATAATGGTCTGATTAACCCCACCTACACTAACCACACTCTAATTCGAGAGTGTTACGAGAGTTTAATTTGTTAAGTTATCGCCACAGCTTCCACGCAGGTAACCATGCCGACGTAGTAAAGCATATCGTACAGAGCCTTATTCTTAATTCTTTGAAACAAAAGGATAAGCCTTTTGTTTATCATGACACTCACTCTGGTGTAGGTCGTTACGACTTAACGCATGAATGGTCTGAAAAAACCGGTGAATACAAGCAAGGTATTGCTCGTGTGTGGGAGCAAACAGACCTTCCTGAAGACATTCAAAGCTACCTTGAGTCTATTTCCATTCTCAATAATGGCGAGAAACTGCGTTACTACCCGGGTTCTCCACGTGTTGCACGTGCACACCTGCGTGACCAAGACCGCATGGTACTGACTGAGCTTCACCCAGCCGATCACCCGCTGCTTGAGCAAGAGTTCCACCGCGACCGTCAGGTATCTATCTACAAAGAAGATGGCTTCCAACGCTTAAAAGGAAGCCTGCCACCAAAAGAGCGTCGTGGTTTAGTACTGATCGACCCACCTTATGAGCTGGCAAAAGAGTATCGTGATGTCGTGACAGCAATCGCTCAAAGCCATAAGCGTTGGGCAACCGGTATCTACGCAATTTGGTACCCGGTAGTAAACCGTTGTGACATCGAAGACATGATCGAAGGCCTTGAAGGCTTAGGCATCAACAAGATTCTACAAATCGAACTTGGCGTATCACCAGACACCAACGAGCGTGGTATGACAGCATCAGGCATGATCGTGATTAACCCGCCTTGGAAGTTAGAAAGCCAAATGAAAGAGATTCTTCCATTCTTGAAGGAAGCAATTGCGCCGGCGACCGGTCACTTCAAAGTAGAGTGGATCGTACCCGAGTAATCTCGAATCCACATCATAGACAGAAGAATCTTCAATAGACTGTGATGTGGACGAATAAATTTTAAACAGGGAGATTGAGTTCAACCGATCTGCCCTCAATATAATAATTAGACAATTTAAGAATCTATAGGACGTAGGTGTTCAGTGCGCTCACTGTACCCACAGCCTTCAATAAATGGAGAAAGTAATGGCGACTCATTTTGATTACATCTGTATCGGCGGCGGTTCAGGCGGCATCGCATCAGCAAACCGCGCAGCAATGCACGGTGCAAAGGTTGCACTTATCGAAGCTCAAGACCTTGGTGGTACTTGTGTAAACGTTGGTTGTGTTCCTAAAAAGGTAATGTGGCACGGCGCTCAAGTTGCTGAAGCGATCAACCTATACTCTGAGGACTACGGCTTCGACGTTGAAGTAAAAAGCTTTAACTGGAGCAAGCTGATTGAAAACCGCCAAGCGTACATTGGTCGTATCCACCAATCTTACGACCGCGTACTAGGTAACAACAAAGTAAACGTAATCAAAGGCTTTGCTAAGTTCGTTGATGAAAAGACAGTTGAAGTGAACGGTGAACACTACACAGCAGATCACATCCTGATCGCGGTAGGTGGTCGTCCAACAATTCCAAACATCCCAGGTGCAGAATACGGCATCGACTCAAATGGCTTCTTCGACCTAATGGAGCAACCAAAACGCGTTGCGGTTATCGGTGCTGGCTACATCGCAGTTGAGATCGCAGGTGTACTAAGCGCACTAGGCACAGAAACACACTTGTTCTGTCGTAAAGAATCTCCACTACGTAGCTTCGATCCAATGATCATCGAAACGCTAGTAGAAGTAATGGAAGCGGAAGGCCCAACACTTCATACACACTCTGTTCCAAAAGAAGTAGTGAAAGAAGCAGACGGCACACTGACTCTACACCTAGAGAACGGCAACACTCAAAACGTTGACCACCTAATCTGGGCTATCGGTCGCCACCCAGCAACTGACGCTATCAACCTAGCATCAACTGGCGTTGCAACTAACGACCGTGGCTACATCAAAGTAGACGAATTCCAAGCAACCAACGTTCCTGGCATCTACTGTGTTGGCGACATCATGGAAGGCGGTATCGAGCTAACTCCTGTAGCGGTTAAAGCAGGTCGTCAGCTTTCTGAGCGTCTATTCAACGGTCAAACTAACGCGAAAATGGACTACAACCTAGTTCCTACTGTTGTATTCAGCCACCCACCTATCGGCACGATTGGTCTAACGACTCAAGAAGCTGAAGAGAAGTACGGCAAAGACAACATCAAGGTTTACACATCTGGCTTCACTGCGATGTACACAGCAGTAACCAAGCACCGTCAACCTTGTAAGATGAAGCTAGTATGTGCTGGCGAAGAAGAGACTGTCGTTGGCCTACACGGCATCGGTTTCACGGTTGATGAGATGATTCAAGGCTTCGGCGTTGCAATGAAGATGGGCGCAACCAAAGCAGACTTCGACTCTGTTGTGGCAATTCACCCAACGGGCAGCGAAGAGTTTGTTACCATGCGTTAACCTTTGTAAGTCAAAGAAATATTATGAAAAAGCCGACATCTGTCGGCTTTTTTTTGTTTTTTACCGTATGTTTGAATGTTTATTAACCGAACAGCATTTTACACACTTAACTTGGAAGAAAGATCACGCTACAATCGCGCGCTATAAAATTACACGCATAAAAATAACAAATAGCTCTATTACAGAAAGGATGTACGAGTAATGAAAAAAGTGAGTATTCTCGCAGCGGCGATTGCAGTGGCTTTAACAGGTTGTGGTAGCGACAGTTCTAATTCAGGTGTCACAACACCGACAGAACCATCAACAACAACCAACAAATTTATCGATGCCGCTGTTGAAGGTATCTACTACAGCACTAGCTCTGGTTCAAAGGGCATCACAAACAGCGAAGGCGAATTTACCGCTAAGTCTGACGATACGGTGACCTTCTTCATTGGTGGTGAAAATGGCTTGAAAGTAGGGGCAGCATCAAACCGTGATGTACTGACACCATTTGAAGCGGCGGGCAAATACGACCGAGCTCTAAATTTAGCAATTCTACTTCAGTCTCTGGATAACCAATTTGGTAGCGCTTCTGATGAAGTACTGACAATTCCAGATGCGTTGCGCGAACCTGATGCTGCGACGTTAGCGAAGATGAAAAACCTAAGTCTAGATGACCGTGATTCTGTTACAGACTTCCTAACAGCGATGGGAGTCACTTCAATTACTAATGAAACTGAAGCATTGGCTCATATGGAGAAAGCATTCGGAGAAAAATCAGGGACTGTTCGCGGCAGCGCTGATGCCAATCCATTTGTAGCGAAAAATGGGCAATTTATTCGCTCAATCATGGTGAGACAGTATGATATTAACGATCCAAACAACCGCCCTAACGACAAAACAATGTTAGTTCACGCTGACAAAATGCTCCCTAAAGCTGTGTTTGAACATACACGTGGCACGCCTTACTTCACTTATCAAGATTCAGCCAATGGTCTTATTGCTGTAAGTGACAGCGACTCTTTATTGTCATACGCAGACGCTGAAAAGTACATCAGCTGTGTATTGGCAGGGAGTTCTGCAGGCTGCAATCAAACAGCTAACCCAGACTTCACCCTAAACGCTCCGTTTTCTTACCTTCTACTTGATAAAAGCAAAGAAAATACCACACCTAAACCAAAGAGTTACGGTTGGGCACCTTTCATTGAAGGGAATCAACAAGTCCTCAACCACTACACGCCAAACAAACTGGAAGATGATCGAGATGAAGGCGATGCAACCCCTTCATACCAATATGAAACTCTTTCAGGTAGCTATGACCCAATTACAAAAATATACACACAAATTCGTTCAAAAACAGAGTTAAGCGACCCATCAAGCGAATCAAGTAAAGCAAAGCGTATCGAAGAAAGTTTGAATTTCTACTATCACGTAGAAACACCTAGTGACGAAAGGTACGTGGATTTCACTGGGTCTTGGGATACCACTCAGATTTGCGCTGATGGACAAAATGCTGTCATGAGAATGGTATTTGATTCTGAGGGCGCTACCGTATCAGGGAAAGAGTGCAATGCAAACTCACCGGCAGATCTTGAAGACTCAGGCAAGAAGTATACCTATAAAGAGCTTGCTGCAATTGACTATTGGTGGTTTAACATTTCAGGACGTGAATCAAAAGCAACACTGACAGATCTAAACTCAGTCGTGCGCTTCTGTGATGATACTGACAATGGTTATATTCCTGGTTCAGGAGATAAATGTCCTGTTGATGCAAATGGTAATAATCAAGAATACATCATTAAATGGGAGTATCAGCCAGCAGGTACTAACTGGGATGAAGGGTTGCTAACTCGCCGTAAAATGACTCCAGACGGATCAACAACAGGCCGTGTTAGCATCATGCAGAAAATCAACTAACCTTTGAGTTAGTTTGATGACTTATTAATAAACCAGAAGCTGAGCTTCTGGTTTTTTCATTTTTAACACACATGAACCTTCAAACAACCATCAACGTAGATACAGAAACAAAGAACTATCGAGAACAACATGGAGTTTGTTATGAATCTACTCATTGAATCATTTGAAGGCGGGATCTACTTGGCTTACCAAATCATTGGCGAGCAAAAGCAGTTAATCAAAGACGACCACCAGCACCCAATGAAGTTTTTGAGTGTTAACCAAGCCCGCGACCACTTCAGTGATCAAGGCGTATCGTCAGCAATGCTGATACACAACAGTGCATACGACGAGATGTGCGGTGAGCATTGTGGTAACACCCAACCGTTCGAAATTGATTTGAAATGGAGTTAAATCAACTTCAAATCAATCGCAATAAAAATTGAAAGGCTTGCAGCGATGCAAGCCTTTCTTATGGGAGTAACTTTCCCTGCTCCGCATTGAAATCAGCGTAATGTTCGTTTCTGTCTACGTTTGATGTTTTGCTCTTTCACTACAAAGTCGAACAGCGGAGCAAACAGGTTAGCAAACAAGATCGCCAACATGATGCCCTCTGGATAAGCAGGGTTGAGCACTCGAATACCGACCGTCATCACACCGATCAGAATCCCGTAAGCCCACTTACTCTGATTAGTAAACGCGGCAGATACAGGGTCTGTTGCCATGAAGAAGGTACCAAACGCTACACCACCCAACACAAAGTGCCAGTAAAACGGCATCGAAAACATCGAGTTAGTATCCGACCCTATCCAGTTCAGTAAACTCGAGGTCGCCACAAGCCCAACAATCACACCGGCGACAATGCGCCAAGACGCTATCTTCATCACAATCAAAATCAACCCCGTCAGCATGATCAGCAGTGACGACACCTCACCCATCGAACCTGGAATATTACCGATAAAGGCATCCATCCAGGTGATCGCCTCGCCAGTCATGTTATTGATGAGTGACGTGCTGCCGCCTTCATACCATTGACTCAGCGGTGTCGCGCCTGAATAGCCGTCAGCGGCAACCCACACAAGCCCACCCGACATGTTGGCTGGATAGGCGAAATAGAGAAACGCGCGGCCTGCAAGGGCTGGGTTCAAGAAGTTTCGTCCTGTACCACCGAACAGCTCTTTGGCGACAACGATACCAAAGGTGATACCTAAAGCGGCTTGCCAAAGCGGGATGGTTGGCGGAAGAATGAGTGCGAATAGTACCGAGCTAACAAAGAAACCTTCATTCACCTCATGTTTTCGTACAACGGCAAATAAAACCTCCCAGAAGCCACCTACCACAAACACCGTGGCATAAACGGGTAGGAAATAGAGTGCACCAAGCAACATCTGACTTTCCCAGCCACTTGCCACCAATGACTGCGCATCACCAAATGCCCACGACAGACGCCAGCTGCTTTCAATAACCGAGGCAAGTTCGTTAAGTTGATAGCTGGAGGTTAATGCGAGGACGCTTTGGTGTCCGACGTTATACATCCCCCAGAACATTGCCGGGAAAGTCGCCAGCCATACCAGAATCATGATGCGCTTTAGGTCAATGCTGTCACGAACATGGGTTATACCGCGGTTTACGTTTCCGGGTGTATAGAATATTGTCGCGAAAGCTTCATACACTGGGTAGAGCTTTTCGTACTTCCCTCCGGCTTCAAAGCGTGGAGCCACGTCTTCTAATCGTTTCTTTAAACTCATAATCTCAATCACCTTATTACTTGAGTTATGGTTTTCTACGCATCAGCCGCGCTATTTGAACAATTTTTAACGATTTTTAATCAAATTCGTCTTGAAGAACGAGTGTCTAAAAGTCGAACCGATGTTGAAAAAGAGAGGCGTATAAACAACAAAGCCCCAGCAATGGCTGAGGCTTATTTGGTTTGGTAACGGTCGTCGTTACTTAACGCACATCACATTAAGCAATGAAGAACCTTTCAACTGGTTGACGTTACCGTTGGTAAACAGACCTTTCTTATCTGCGCCCCAATAAGGGAGATGCATTGGCCAGTTCTGTTTTTCCATAACCTTTGAGCTCAAGATGCTTTGCCATTGCTTCTCACTCATCAGCTTCATGTTGACCTGATTACACACCAATTCAGCGCTATCGTAATCTAGGCGGCTCCAAGGCTTACCTTGCTCCATGTAGAACTGTTGTTGATGATCTAGAAGGTAAGGAATAGCATATTGGCTACCCGCAATGTCTGCTTTCACGCGAATCTCGATCTCTAGATCATTGTCTGAACTCGCGTTACCGCTTGGTAGCGTCTGAATTGCTGCAGCGCTCGCTACCGCCGCCACTTGCTTAGTAGCCACAGGTTTCGGTGCAGGCTTAGCTTCTACTTTTGCAGGAGCCTTGTGCGTCACCGCTTTTGGCTCTGCTGGTTTTGCCACAATAGGCTGTGATGAGGTTTTCGACTTATCGACCATACGAATAAAGGCTTCACCGTAACCAGAAACCTTACGTACCTGAGCTAGGTCTTTTCTCGCATCAGAGAAGGTAGAATAAGGTCCGATTAAGCAACGGTAGTCTCCGCCTTCCGGCTTCATCCAAACGTTGGTCGAGATCTTCTCATACAGAGGCTTTGCTCGGCTCAGTGACAAAGGCTTGTTCAGCAGGCCACATTGAACCCAAAACAGTTCGTTATCTGAATGACGTTTTGGTGCTTTACTGCCCCACACGCCCTTACCGATCGGACATGATTGCTCTAGCTGTGGTAATTGGTTGGTGCTTGCCTGAGTTGCATCACATAGAACCGACTCTGCATTCACTTGGCTCGATACCAAAAGAGATGCAGCGATAAGTCCCATACGATAATTTCTCGTCACAGCACGACATACAGCATTCATTGTCAATTTCATAACCACCACTTAAACCCTTGCGGGCTAATTATTACCGAATCTATGTCGATAAAACATGAATTCCATTTTAACTATTATTGACACTGTCAATAATACTAAGTTCCAGATCCATTAAGCAAAAAAAGAGCCGTAATTGCTTACGGCTCTTAATTTAGTGACTTTTTTTACTAAAAATCAAACCGGGCTATCACCCTTTATAAATTTTCGGGTTAAACACGTCACGTAACCAGTCGCCTAATAGGTTAATAACGAGAACCAATGTTACCAAAAGCACACCTGGGAATGCTGTGATCCACCATGCTCCTGAGAAAATGTAGTTAAAACCAGTACTGATCAGGGCACCGAGTGATGGTTGGTCTACCGGAAGACCTAAACCTAGGAAAGAAAGTGCCGCTTCTGACATGATGGCATTTGCCACCTGTACCGTAGAGATAACCAAAATCGGTGATAAACAGTTAGGCAGAATATGGCGGAACATGATGCGAGGCGCTCTAAAGCCCATCACACGTGCCGCTTCTACGTACTCTTTCTTCTTCTCTGCCAATACCGATGCACGAATCGTACGAGCATACTGCGGCCATTCAGCAATACCGATGATCACCACCAGCATAACAACCGCATATTGCGCGTAGAAGTCACTACCGAAACTCGCCTTAAAGATGGCCGAGACAATGATCGCAACCATCATGGTTGAGAACGAAAGCTGAACATCGGCAAAACGCATCAGGAAGCTATCAATACGACCACCGAAGTAACCTGCAGACAAGCCAATGATGATACCGAGAGTCAGCTGAAGACCTACCGCTAGGAAACCGATCGTCAATGACAGACGCGAGCCGTAAAGCATCGTAGATAAGATGTCACGACCCTGCTCATCAGTACCCAGTAGGAAGCGTTCTTCGCCGTCTTCCATCCAAGATGGTGGCAACTCAGAATCCATGATGTCGATAGACGTCACGTCATACGGGTCTGTTGGCGCTAGAATAGGTGCCGCTAATGCCATAACAAGGAAAGCTGCAAAGATAGCGAAGCTCACCATTGCCACTTTGTCACGTAAGAAGTAGTACAGAATGTCTGACTGCTTGAATCGCTCCCAACGAGATGGAGCTGTTGTTGTTTGTTCCATGATTATGCTCCTTTCCCTGTGATGTTCACTGTTGGGTTAATGATGCCGTATAGCAAGTCAACAATGGTGTTAGTTACTACGAAGATCAGGCCAACGAAGATAACGTATGCGGTAATCAGTGGTGTATCCACTCGGTTAATCGCTTCAAGGAATAGGAAGCCGGTACCCGGCCACTGGAATACAGTTTCAGTAAGAATGGTGTAAGCCACCATAGTACCGATTTGAACACCGCCTACCGTTAGTACTGGCAGCATTGTGTTTTTCAAAGCGTGTTGGTAGTAAATCTTGTTCAGCGCTAGACCTTTTGCTTTACCAAACTTGATATATTCAGAGCTAAGAACCTCTAGCATTTCAGAGCGTACTAGACGAATGAACAGAGGCAGCATGATAGATGCTAGAGCAATACTCGGCAGCACTAAGTGTGCAAGGCCATCTATCGTTAAGAAACCAGACTCCCAGCCAAACCAGTTTGCGGTTTCACCACGTCCAAACGACGGCAGCCAACCTAACTCAATAGAGAATACATACATCAACATGATTGCGGTTAAGAAAACAGGCACAGAAATGCCGATACTACTGCCCGCCATCACCAGTTTAGTGAAGAAGCTTTTTGGGTGTATTGCAGAATAAACGCCAAGTGGAATCGACAGACAAACAATGATCAGAGAAGCGCCGAACACAAGCTCAAGCGTTGCGACTAGTTTATCTAAGATTACGTCCACAGCTGGGCGTTTAAAGAAATATGAAGTACCAAGATCACCTTGTAGAGCTGCGCCCACAAAGCGAGTGTATTTTGTAATGAAGGGATCATTTAAGCCGAGTTCATCACGCAGCGCTTGACGCTCCGATTCTGAAACAGATTGACCGACTAACTCACGCAACGGGTCGCCCAGGTTATCCTGAATGGCAAACGCCACCAAACTGATCACAAACATCACTATCAGTGCCTGAAACAGGCGCTTGACCAGAAACGTAACCATTCCTTGCCCCTTATCTATCCATGACTATCTAGTCGAAATCCGCGACTAGATAACAAAATTCAGTCTTAAAAAAGGTATTTAGCCAGACTGAAGGAAGACCAAATACCGAAACTTAAATCTATATCTTAATAATTTGAGAGCCTGAAAAGCTTCAGGCTCTCGATTCTAGCAAGCTAGATTATTTTACAACTAGGTCGCCGAAGTAAGGCATAACCATTGGGTTTACTACGTCTGCTGCACCAACGTTAGACTTCGCGCCCCACGCTTCACTTTGCCAGTGTAGCGGTACGAATGCTGCGTCGTTGTAAAGTGTTGCTTCAACGCCTTTCAGCATTTCAGCACGCTTAACTGGGTCAGTTTCAGTGTTAGAAGCTTCTACGATCGCATCCATTTCTGGGTTTGAGTAGCCAGAACAGTTGTATTGACCACGGCCAGTCTCTTCGTTACGAGTCATCGTTAGGAACTCGTTGAAGTTAGCTGAATCTTCTGTATCTGAGTGCCAGCCGATCATCATCATGTCTGCTGAACATAGGTCAAACTCAGGCCAGTACTGTGCTTTAGGCATAGTTTTAAGATCAACTTTGATACCAATCTTAGACAGCATTGCCGCAGACGCTTGCGCTACTTTCGCATCGTTCACGTAACGGTTGTTTGGAGCCATCATAGTTAGCGTAAAGCCATCTTCGTAGCCCGCTTCTTTCATCAGCTCTTTCGCTTTTTTCAGATCGTAACGAGGAACTAGGTCTTCGTTGTGACCCGCGTAGCCTGTTGGGCTTTGCTGACCAGCTGCTGTTGCGAAGCCTTTCATGATCTTCTTAACGATACCTTCGTTGTTGATTGCGTGAACAATCGCCTGACGAACGCGAACATCTTTAAGTGCTTCGTTGCTGTTTTGGTTCATTTGGAACGTGATGATACGAGTACCAGGTAGCGTCACTAGATCGATGTTCTTAGCATTTTTAACACGCTTGTGATCGTTTGGTGCTACTGGGTGAATCATATCAACGTCGCCAGAAAGAAGTGCTGCAACACGTGTCGCGTCTTCTTTGATTGGCACAAGTGTTAGCTTGTCTACGTTGCCTTCAGTTTCTGTGTCCCAGTAATCGTTGAAACGCTCGAACGTTACTTTAACGCCTTGCTCACGCTGCGTTACGATAAATGGACCAGTACCTGAAACGTTAGTCGAAGCAAACGAGTTACCGTGCTTAACTAGCTCAGACTTGTCTTTACCTTCCGCTGTTTGGCCAGAGTAGAACTTGCTGTCCATTGGGAAGATGTAAGTTGCTGTTTGTAGTACTAGTGGGTAAGCCGCTTTTGATACTAGCTCAACTGTGTAGTCATCCACTTTTACCATTTTTTCGTATGGCGTGAAGATAGACTTAAAGTCTGGAGAAGCTTGTAGACGTTCAAAAGTCCACACAACATCATCAGCAGTCAGTTCGTTACCAGAGTGGAATTTCACACCTTTACGTAGGTTGAAGCGGAAAGTCGTTTCATCAACACGCTCCCAGCTAGATGCTAGGCGGCCTTCAAAATCCATCTCTTGAGTGAAACGTACTAGAGGGTCAAACACCATGTGAGACATTTGCAGTGTGCCACCAGACAGCTGCTCGTGCGGGTCAAGTGATACTGGGTCAGCTGCGTAGCCAACGGTAATATCTGCTGCTGCTGCACTAAAGCTTAGGCCAGCTGCCATTAAAGCTACTGCTAATTTGCTTTTCATGGTTTTCATTGCATAACTCCTTCATGCGGGAATCCAGATCCCTAGTTGTTGTATTTGCGTCTGTTTATTGTTTTTAGCAAGCTAAACTCCAGCCTGCTGATTTTTATACCGCGGCTTGTGCCACTGCTTTTTCTTCTCTTAAACCTGTAAATTCAGGCATTAAAGAAATTAGGTGTTTGCTGTATTCATGCTGAGGCGATTGGAATAGCTGCTCGGTTGGCGCAACTTCCAATAGCTCTCCCATTTGCATCACACCAACACGATCACACATTTGGCGAATAACCGGTAAATCGTGACTGATGAACAGCATGGTTAGGTTTAGCTCGTCTTGTAAGTCTTTTAATAGGTTGAGGATCTGAGCCTGTACCGACACATCCAGTGCCGACGTAGGTTCATCACAAATCAAAAGACGAGGGCGAGTTGCCAAGGCGCGAGCGATAGAAATACGCTGACGTTGGCCACCTGAGAATTCGTGTGGGTACTTAACCCCGGCCATTACGCCCAAACCAACGTGCTCTAGTAGATCGTTCACGATCTGACGAGTTTCATTTTCGTTACGAGTAAGCTTATGGAATCGGATAGGCTCAGCAATGATGTCGAATATCTTCATTCGAGGGTTCATTGATGTGTAAGGGTTTTGGAAAACCATCTGCATTTGGCGACGCATAGGGCGACGTTCTTTTTCAGATTTAAGCCCAGTCAGGTCAACGCCTTCAAACGTTACCTTGCCTGAGTTGGGTGCGTACAAGCCAGCAATCACACGAGCAATCGTTGATTTACCTGAGCCTGATTCACCTACTAAACCAAACGTCTCACCTTCATGTACTTCAAAGCTCACGTTGTTGGATGCTTGAACGTACTCACGACGGCTCTCAAAGAAAGAATCTTTGGTGGTGAAGCGCAAGTTTACGTTCTCAACATTCAACAATGGACCAGTGTAATCACGGTGATCTTGGCTTTGACCTAACCAGTGGTTTTTCACATCTAGAGGTTCCATCTCTTGTGCTTCTTCGATGTAGCTAACAAGAGGGAAGCGATCGAGTTTACGATCTGAACGAGGAACCGCAGAGATAAGACTGTGTGTGTATGGGTGTTCAGGAGTACCAAGGACTTTCGCCGTCGGACCAAACTCAACCAAATCACCACGATACATCACGGCTACGCGATCAGTAACGTTAGATACCACACCCATGTCGTGCGTGACCAACATACAACCTACGTTCTTCTTGATACATAGGTCGCGAATCAAACCCAAGATCTGGTCTTGGATAGAAACATCAAGTGCCGTTGTTGGTTCATCTGCGATGATTAGATCAGGCTCACCTGCCAATGCGATCGCGATAACCACACGCTGACGCATACCGCCTGAGAATTGGTGTGGGTACTGCTTTAAACGGTTTTCTGGTTGTGGGATACCCACTTGGTTCATTAAGTCTAATGAGCGCTGGTAGGCTTCTTGATCCGAAACCTTCATGTTGGCATGAATCGTCTCTTTTAACTGCTGTTCTACTGTAAATAGAGGGTTAAGAGAAGTCATTGGGTCTTGGAAGATAAAACCAATCTTTGAGCCGCGAACAGAACGCATCTGTTCAGGAGATAAACCAGAGACTTTTTCGCCATCCAGAAATACCTCGCCGCTAGCAATGCGGCCAGGAGGGCTCAGCAAATCGATTACAGCATTACCTACTGTTGATTTACCTGCACCAGACTCGCCTACAACACCAACAATCTCACCACGTTCAATGTTGAACGAAAGTGATTTAACTGCGGCGTGAACTCCATGACGAGATGGGTATTCGATACGAAGATTTTTTACTTCTAAAAGTGACATTACCAGACCTCTACTGCTTTGGCAGCTTTCTGCCCTGTCTGCAAAATTGAATCCATTCTTACCAGAATATTGTTCTGATATTTTATACGGTTGACAATTTGGCAAATAATTCACAGAAAAGCAACAAAAATAGGATAAAAAGTCGACATTAAACGCTTAGCAAGCAAAAGTGCCACATAACTATTCACCAAAAGAGCATATAGTAAGAAAAATCAACATTATATTATCGGCAAGAAATACTCACAAACTCCTTACCACTACTTACTTGTAGAGTTAAAGCCGTGCTTCAAAGCAGATCTCACTACCAGCCACTAAAAACAAATAATTATTCCAAAAAACAATTAACACTATAGAAACAAACGCTAATTTTGTTAATTTGAACAAATAAAACAACCAGATAAACGTTAATTAGCCATACATTTAACCATCTGTATTATTTTGGTAAATACAAAACAGACAAACGAAAGGCCTAATAAATCAGAGGAGTTTTTGAACGACCAAATGCGTACAAAGCTGTCAAATTCAGGCCTTAGTGAGCAAATTTAGGGTCAGGTTTCACTTTTCATAAAAGTCTTTAGACCAAACCCATTAATATGTCGAATTATTGAGCACTCCATTTATATAAAATTAGATATAGAACTGTACATTTGATAAAGAAAGCAACTCTGTAGCAGCACCATTATCAAGCAGATCGTTAGGAATCTGTCTTATATAAGAAGGGGAGATAGATGTAAGAAGCCCCGTCATTTCTGACGCGGACGGCTAGTTGAGGCTTCTTAAGTGATCAGTGAAGAGACATTCTTTGAACATCAGGCGAACCCCACTCTGTTCAAGTTATCTAAGTTTCAGATGTAAAAAAGCCCTAGTCTTTCGACTAGGGCTTCTTAAGGTGGTCGGTGAAGAGGGATTCGAACCCCCGACCCTCTGGTCCCAAACCAGATGCGCTACCAAGCTGCGCTATTCACCGAGACGTTTCGTTTGATTTCTCAAACTGGGAACTTCAAAGAAGCTACCAAAATTAATGGGGTGGCTAACGAGATTCGAACTCGCGACCACCGGAATCACAATCCAGGGCTCTACCAACTGAGCTATAGCCACCACTAATTTTTTATATAACCGCTTAAAAGCGATTATTGAAATAGTGGTCGGTGAAGAGGGATTCGAACCCCCGACCCTCTGGTCCCAAACCAGATGCGCTACCAAGCTGCGCTATTCACCGACTAGTTTTGTATCGACTCTTGGGAATAATGAATCAACACTGGAAGCCGAAGCTACCGATATTTTGTAAAGAAAGAATGGGGTGGCTAACGAGATTCGAACTCGCGACCACCGGAATCACAATCCAGGGCTCTACCAACTGAGCTATAGCCACCATTATTTCTTTTTGCCAATTTCTCACTTACCGAAGTAAGAGACCGGATGGCGCGCCTGAAAGGATTCGAACCTTCGGCCTTTGGCTCCGGAGGCCAACGCTCTATCCAGCTGAGCTACAGGCGCATGCCCTGTCGGCGGAGTGGAATAATACGTATATCACCCAATGCCGTCTAGTACTTTTTTAACTTTTTTTTCTGTTTGGTCTCTTTTTCGACAGTTAATATGTGATAAACCCCTTATTTGAGTACTACAACCCGCCACAGCTTATAAGTTGTTGTTTATTGCAACAACTTATCGGGATATAATCACCCATTATTTACATTGGTTTAACAGTTGCTCTTTGCTGGTTAAAGCCAAAACACCCTTCCAACACTATAAATTGGTAAGCATGTACTTACCTTGGGAATGTAAAGTGAGTTTAATGGATATGTCTCGTCGAATTTTAAGCGTTGTCATCGCAGTTTTAACCTTTTCAACTGGCGCAATGGCTGCAGGCCTAAGCGAAGCGGAGCACGATGCAATTGCTGAACGCATCAAACCAGTTGGCCAAGTTTACCTAGTCGGCAGCGAGCCAGTAGCCGCAGAACCAACAGGCCCTCGTGATGGCGCAGCAGTTTACGGTACCTTTTGTATCGCTTGTCACGCATCTGGCGTAAGTGGCGCACCTAAAACAGGTGATGCTGGTGACTGGGGTCCTCGCATTGCTCAAGGTCGCGACATTCTAGCTGACCACGCAATCAACGGCTTCAATGCGATGCCAGCGAAAGGTTCATGTATGGATTGTTCAGACGACGAAATCAAAGATGCTATCGAGCACATGATTGCCGGTCTGTAATTAAAAATGCCAGATTCAGAAAAGGTGACCTCATGGTCACCTTTTTTATTGGCTTCTATATAGTGCGATTAAAGTAGGGCATTACTTCTTGTTGAACATCGCTCGAATATTCGCAATGTGCGCCTGCCCTTTTTCCATTCTTTCTTCAGCGGATTGAGGCTTCTTAACGCTTTCCCACTCCACATCATCGTGCGGCAGCTCATCGAGGAAGCGGCTTTGTGTTGGCTTTATTAATTCACCATATTGACGACGTTCACGACACTTAGTAAAAGTCAGCTCTTTCTGTGCTCGAGTAATCCCCACATACATAAGACGACGTTCTTCTTCTACGTTGCCTTCATCGACACTGGTTTGGTGCGGCAAGATGCCCTCTTCTGCACCCATCAGGAATACATATGGGAACTCTAGACCTTTCGATGCATGCAATGTCATTAATTGGACTTGATCTGCATCGTCATCATCCTCACCACGCTCCATCATATCGCGCAGCGTTAAACGTTGAACCACCTCGCGCAGGGTTTTCTCTTCTTTATCGTAGTTGTCACCCTCAAGATCGGCCACAATCCAGCTATACAGATCAGAGACGTTCTTCATTCGCATTTCAGCGGCTTTCGGGCTCGCTGAGGTTTCGTACAACCAATCTTCGTAGTTGATGTCACGAACCAAAGAACGAACGGCTTCAACCGTATTACCACGCTCGGCATTGTCTGAGATACGAACAATCCAGTCACCGAAGCGGCGCAAATTTTCTAAACCACGCCCCGTCAGTGTCTGCTCTAAGCCCATCTCAAAGCTGGCTTCAAACAAGCTCTTGCCACGCATATTGGCATAGCTACCTAGCTTTTCTAGCGTAACCGGGCCTATCTCACGGCGAGGCGTGTTTACAATACGCAGGAAGGCGTTGTCATCATCAGGGTTCACCAACACTCGTAGGTAAGCCATGATGTCTTTAATTTCGGCTCTAGCGAAGAAAGAGGTTCCGCCAGAGATCTTGTAGGGCACGCGGTTCTGCATCAGCGCTTTTTCAATTAAGCGCGATTGGTGGTTACCACGGTAAAGCACCGCGTAATCTTTGTACTCAGTACGGTTCAAAAACTTGTGGGCGATGATCTCGCCGGTAATACGCTCTGCTTCATGCTCTTCATTCTTAGCATTCAGTACCTTGAGCTTTTCACCGTCTGGGATCTCTGAGAATAGTGACTTTTCATAAACGTGTGGGTTGTTGGCGATCAAGATGTTCGCCGCACGTAATATTCGGCTGGTTGAGCGATAGTTTTGCTCGAGTTTGATCAAGCGAAGATTTGGATAGTCCTCACCCAGCAACACCAAGTTTTGCGGTTTTGCACCACGCCATGAATAGATAGATTGGTCATCGTCACCTACTACCGTCAAGCGACCACGCTCTCCCACCAGTAAACGAACCAACTCATATTGGCTGGTGTTGGTATCTTGGTATTCATCGACCAGTAAATAGCGGATACGCGACTGCCAGCGCTCACGCACCTCTTGATTGGTTTTCAGTAGTAATACAGGCATCGCGATCAGATCATCAAAATCGAGTGCGTTGTATGCCTTCATCTGTTTCTGGTACATCTCAAAACAGAATGCAAACAATTGCTCTTGTTCGCCTTGAGCACGTGCTTTCGCCTGATCTGGCGTCAGCATGTCATTTTTCCAATTCGAAATGGTGCCCATTAAAGCGCGTAGCAAATCCTTATCACCATCGATCTGTCTCTCTGTTAACTCTTTTAACAAAGCTAACTGGTCTTGGTCATCAAACAGAGAGAAACCCGCTTTCAAACCCAGCGCTTTGTATTCACGGCGAATGATGGTTAAGCCCATGGTATGAAAAGTCGAAACAATCAGCCCTTTCGATTCGCCCTTACCTAGAGTTTGCCCAACACGCTCTTTCATCTCGCGTGCCGCTTTATTAGTAAAGGTCACCGCCGCAATATTACGCGCCTTATAGCCACATTCCTGAACCAGATAAGCAATTTTATTGGTGATAACACGTGTTTTACCGGATCCAGCGCCCGCTAATACTAAGCAGGGGCCCGAAACATATTTCACGGCTTCATCTTGTCTTGGGTTCAGTTTCATTTGATTCTCAGTTTGGTCTAGAGGGGCGAATTCAATTGCGCGCCTATAATAATGCTGCAACAGCACGAATGCTACGTTCTCTTATACAAGATTTTTACGCTGATTATGTAAAACTTTGTTGCACATGTGTGTGGTTATTAGGCTATAATGAATGAACGTTCATTCATTGGTGGTTGAAATATGACAACTCATGCACCTCGGGATAAACGCCAGCAAATACTTTCTGCAGCTGAAAAGCTAATTGCAGAGGTCGGTTTCCAAGGCCTTTCAATGCAAAAATTAGCCAAAGAAGCGGGAGTGGCTGCAGGCACTATCTATCGCTACTTCGATGATAAAGAGCATTTGATAGAAGATGTTCGAATGCTCGTGACTCAAAGAGTAGCTGATGCTGTTCAACAAGGGGTTAATGATTCGGATCCAATTAAACAACGCTACCGTACTATGTGGTTGAACATATGGAACTTAGCAGGAACGAATTTAGCCGCAATAAAAAATCGGGTTCAGTATGACTCTCTACCCATCACAAATAGCCTAAACTTCAGGGAACTAGAACGTAAAATGTTTGCCCAAGTTGAGCTGCTATTTAATGAGGGGAAAGAACAAGGATTGTTTAAACCACTTAACAATGAAGTATTAGGTGGATTGAGCTTGGCGGCTAGTGTTTCTCTAGCACGCAAGCATTCTTTAGGATTTTACCAACTTGATGAGGCAGAACTAGAATCTGCAATCGAAGCCAGTTGGGACGCAATAATTAAACACTAGATCGGAGTTTTGACCATAATGAAAAAGTGGACTTTCTTCATGTTACTCATCGCTGTACTACTTTTCGGCAGCGTTATTGGGTTTAACATGTTCAAACAACAAAAAATTGCTGAGTATATGGCCAACCGCCCTGAACCAGAGTTTCCAGTAACGGTAACTGAAGTTCAGCCGATCGACTGGGTTCCAGTGATTGAAGCTATCGGCTTCATCGAACCTAACCAAGGTGTGACACTAGCGAACGAAACCAGCGGTGTTATCGATCAAATTTCTTTCGAATCAGGTACTGAGGTTAAAAATGACCAACAACTGATCCGCCTTGATTCTGATGTAGAGAAAGCCAATCTAAAAAGCTCTGAGGCACGCTTACCGGCTGCTGAAGCTAAATACAAGCGCTACCAAGGGCTATTCAAGAAAGGCTCTATTTCTAAAGAAGCGTACGATGAAGCAGAAGCTAACTACTTCTCTCTTTCAGCTGATATTGAAAGCCTTAAAGCATCGATTGCCCGTCGCGAGATCCGCGCTCCGTTTGACGGCACTGTCGGTATTCGTAATGTGTATCTAGGCCAATACCTACAATCTGGCACTGACATCGTTCGCCTAGAAGACACCAGTGTTATGCGCCTACGCTTCACTATTTCTCAAAATGACATCTCTCGTATTGAGGTTGGTCAGGCGATCGACATCTTCGTTGATGCATACCCAGAAAAACCGTTTAAAGGTTCTATTAGTGCCATTGAGCCTGCGGTTAGCATCCAAAGTGGTCTTATCCAAGTACAAGCCGATATCCCAAACAACGATGGTAAGTTACGTAGCGGTATGTTTGCGCGCGCTAACATCATTCTACCTAAACTAGCAAACCAAGTGACACTGCCTCAGACGGCCATCACTTTCACACTTTACGGTGACAATGTTTATATTTTACGTGAAGAAGATGGTGTGCAGCGTGTGAAACAACAAGTGGTGAAAGTAGGTGAACGTACAGAAAGTATTGCTCACATACTGGAAGGCGTAGAGCCTGGCGATGTTGTCGTGACAACGGGTCAAGTTCGTTTAAGTAACAATGCTAAAGTTCGAGTTGTAGAAAGTGATGCAACGACGCCGCCAGCTGAAACACCAATGCTGTAATTGGAGGAATCATGCGCTTTACTGATGTTTTTATTAAACGTCCAGTTCTGGCTATTTCAATCAGCTTTTTGATCGCATTGCTTGGCTTCCAAGCAATCTTCAAAATGCAGGTTCGTGAATACCCAGACATGACAAATACGATCGTGACGGTCACGACGAGCTATTACGGTGCCAGTGCCGATCTGATCCAAGGCTTTATAACTCAGCCATTAGAACAAGCGATCGCTCAAGCCGATAATATTGATTATATGACGTCGCAGTCCGTACTCGGTAGCTCGACTATTACGGTCAATATGAAGCTCAATACCGACCCGAATGCCGCGCTGTCTGACATACTGGCCAAGACTAACTCGGTACGTTCTCAGCTTCCTAAAGAAGCCGAAGATCCAACCGTAACTATGTCTACCGGTTCAACAACGGCGGTACTCTACATTGGTTTTACGAGTGATGAACTCTCTGCAAGCCAAATTACCGACTACCTTGAGCGAGTGGTTAACCCACAACTGTTTACCGTTAATGGCGTATCAAAGGTCGACTTGTACGGCGGGATCAAATACGCATTACGTGTATGGCTTGATCCTTCCAAAATGGCAGCATTAAACCTGACAGCCACTGACGTGATGACGGTGCTTAATGCAAACAACTACCAATCAGCAACTGGCCAAGCAATTGGTGAGTTTATGCTGTACAACGGCAGTGCCAATACCCAAGTAACCAATACCGATGAATTAGAAAGGTTGGTGGTCAAAACCAGTCAAAATGGCGGTTCTATTGTTCGCTTAGGTGATATTGCTAAGGTTTCACTAGAAAAAAGCCACGATGTGGTTCGCGCAAGTGCTAATGGCAAACAAACGGTTGTAACCGCCATCAATGCAGCGCCAAGTGCTAACCCGATCAACATTGCTGCTGATGTTATGCAGCTGTATCCTGAGTTGGAGCGAAACCTACCAAGCAATATCAGCATGAATATCATGTATGACTCAACCATTGCGATTAATGAATCCATTCAAGAGGTTATACACACGATTGTTGAAGCCGCGCTGATTGTATTAGTGGTTATCACGCTATTCTTAGGCTCATTGCGTGCGGTTATCATTCCTATCGTAACCATCCCTTTATCGCTGGTTGGTGTTGCGATGGTGATGCAAGTCATGGGTTTCTCATGGAACTTAATGACGCTACTGGCGATGGTATTAGCAATCGGTCTAGTGGTTGATGATGCAATCGTAGTACTGGAAAACGTCGATCGACACGTCAAATTGGGGGAATCTCCTTTCAGGGCTGCCATCATTGGTACCCGTGAAATTGCAGTACCGGTTATTGCAATGACACTGACATTGGGCGCGGTTTATGCCCCTATCGCAATGATGGGTGGTATCACAGGCTCGCTGTTTAAAGAGTTCGCATTAACCCTCGCTGGCGCGGTATTTGTTTCTGGAATCATCGCTTTAACACTGTCTCCAATGATGTGTTCAAAGCTGCTAAAAGAAAATGCACAGCCGAGCAAGTTTGAACTGAAGGTACACAGCGTACTTGATCGTATGACAGGCCGTTACTCTAAGATGCTGCATGCGATCATGGATCATCGTCCGGTTATCATTGGCTTTGCGGTCATTGTATTTTTAAGCTTGCCGATGCTGTTTAAATTCATCCCAAGTGAACTTGCCCCTGCAGAAGATAAAGGGGTGGTGATGATGATTGGTACTGGTCAATCAACGGCTAACCTAGACTACCTAAGTAACACGATGGATGACGTGAGCGGTATCTTGGTGACCCAGCCTGAAATCCAATACGCTCAATCCTTCACTGGTGTACCAAACTCAAACCAAGCATTTGGTATTGCCTCAATGGTGCCATGGAGTGAGCGCACGGCTAGCCAATCTGAGGTAACGAACCGTATCAGTGGATTGCTACAAGATATCCCAGGCATGGCAGTAACCGCGTTCCAAATGCCAGAGTTGCCGGGTGCCGGTTCTGGTCTACCACTCCAGTTTGTGATTACCACACCAAGCAGCTTTGAGAGCTTATTCGCTATCGCAACCGATATTTTAACGGATGTGAAAGATAGCCCTCTCTTTGTCTACTCTGACCTTGATTTGAACTACGATTCAGCAACGATGAAGATTCAAATTGATAAAGATATGGCGGGCGCTTATGGGGTAACGATGCAAGATATCGGTGTCACCCTAAGCACCATGATGTCGGATGGTTACGTTAACCGTATTGACCTCAACGGTCGTTCTTATGAAGTGATCCCTCAGGTTGAGCGTAAGTTCCGCTTAAACCCAGAGTCAATGAATCATTACTACGTTCGAGCCAGCAATGGTGATGCTGTTCCTCTCGGTAGCTTGGTAACAATTGATGTGGTGGCAGAGCCTCGCTCTCTTCCTCACTTCAACCAGTTGAACTCAGCGACGGTCGGTGCGGTTCCTATGCCGGGCGCGGCGATGGGTGATGCGGTAAACTGGTTTGAAAACATTGCCCAAACCAAATTACCTGCAGGCTATAACCATGACTACATGGGTGAGTCGCGTCAGTTTGTAACAGAAGGCAGCGCACTGTATGTGACGTTCGGTTTAGCACTGGCGATCATCTTCTTGGTTCTGGCGATTCAATTTGAGTCGTTAAAAGATCCATTGGTTATCATGGTGTCGGTGCCACTCGCAATATGTGGTGCATTGATTGCGCTCGCTTGGGGCGCAGCGACGATGAACATCTACTCGCAAGTGGGGCTGATTACCTTGGTTGGTCTGATTACCAAGCACGGTATCTTGATCTGTGAGGTAGCAAAAGAAGAGCAGCTGCATAATAAATTATCACGCAAAGAGGCGGTTATGGAGGCGGCAAGGGTACGTCTACGTCCAATCCTAATGACAACAGCGGCGATGATTGCAGGCCTGATCCCATTGATGTACGCCACGGGTGCAGGTGCAGCTCAGCGCTTTAGTATCGGTATTGTTATCGTTGCTGGTCTGGCGATTGGTACGCTGTTTACGCTGTTTGTTCTGCCGGTTATTTATAGCTACTTAGCCGAAAAACATAAACCAATTCCAGTTTTCCTCGAAGATAAAGATCTCGAGAAGCTGGCCCGTGTTGATGAAGCAAAAGCGGCGCACAGAGAATTAGCTAACAATAAGTAATTTCCCTGTCGTATTAACAATAAAAAGGCTACTTCGGTGGCCTTTTTTTGTACGCCATAGGCGACATCTTTGATGTGATTAAATAGAATAGTGATAAATATTAAGGAGTTTTAATTGATATGTTTGATCCAAAAAAACTAGAGCAAATTGCTAAGCAGATCCACGATTCTATGCCTCAACCAGTAAAAGAGCTTGGTTCAGACGTAGACCAAAAAGTTCGCCAAGTTATCCAAGGCCAACTCAACAAGCTAGACGTTGTGAGCCGTGAAGAGTTTGATGTTCAAACACAAGTACTGCTTCG
Source organism: Vibrio sp. 10N.261.51.F11 (assembly GCF_041471665.1). Classification (NCBI taxonomy): domain Bacteria; kingdom Pseudomonadati; phylum Pseudomonadota; class Gammaproteobacteria; order Vibrionales; family Vibrionaceae; genus Vibrio; species Vibrio sp. 10N.261.51.F11. The sequence goes on from NZ_JBFROW010000014.1 coordinate 165,116, forward strand.
CACTCGCCAGAAGCTCACTGAAATGGAACAAAAACTGGCTGAACTAGAAGCAAAGCTTTCAGACAAATAGTCATTTTTTTCAATCAGTTCAAGTTCGAATAAAGGCTTACCTTCGGGTAAGCCTTTATTTTTTCCTCAATCTATCAAGCCTTCACCGGTAAAATAGTTGCAAGCATAAAAAAGCCCCGAACAAATGTTCAGGGCTATTTTTATTCAGTGATGAACTGGAAGATTAACCGCCAACAGCGATACGCTTCATGTCGCTCATGTAGCTACGTAGCTCTTCACCAATGTATTCTACAGGGTGGTTACGGATAGCTTCGTTTACTTCAATTAGCTTAGCGTTATCAACTTGGTTAGATGTCTCACCTAGACCACGGCCGATGACGTCCGTTGCTACTGAAGGCATGAACTTCTCACGTAGTAGCGGTGTTGCTACGTTAGCGAATAGGTAGTTACCGTACTCAGCAGTATCAGAGATTACAACGTTCATTTCGTAAAGACGCTTACGAGCAACTGTGTTTGCGATTAGTGGAAGCTCATGTAGAGATTCGTAGTAAGCAGACTCATCAATGATGCCTGATGCCGTCATAGCTTCGAATGCTAGCTCAACACCGGCACGAACCATAGCAACCATTAGGATACCGTTGTCGAAGTACTCTTGCTCTGAGATTTCTACGTCAGAAGCTGGGTAGTTTTCGAATGCAGTTTCGCCTGTCTCTTCACGCCAGCCTAGTAGGTTCACGTCATCGTTCGCCCAGTCAGCCATCATTGTGCTAGAGAAGTGACCAGAGATGATGTCATCCATGTGCTTGTTGTAAAGCGGACGCATTAGGTCTTTAAGCTCTTCAGAAAGCTCAAACGCTTTAACTTTAGCCGGGTTAGATAGGCGATCCATCATGTGAGTTACGCCACCAAACTTAAGTGCTTCAGTAATCGTTTCCCAACCGTATTGTAGAAGCTTGCCTGCGTAGCCAGGTTCGATGCCATCAGCAATCATCTTCTCGTAAGATACGATAGAACCCGCTTGTAGCATGCCACAAAGGATAGTTTGCTCACCCATCAGGTCAGATTTAACTTCTGCTACGAAAGAAGACTCTAGGCAACCTGCACGGTGACCACCAGTACCTGCAGCCCAAGCTTTAGCGATATCCCAACCTTCGCCTTTAGGGTCGTTTTCTGGGTGAACAGCGATAAGTGTTGGTACACCGAAGCCACGTTTGTACTCTTCGCGAACTTCAGAGCCTGGACACTTAGGTGCAACCATTACTACAGTAAGGTCAGCACGTAATTGCATGCCTTCTTCCACAACGTTGAAGCCGTGAGAGTAACCAAGAGCAGCGCCTTGCTTCATTAGAGGCATTACTGTTTCAACAACGTTTGTGTGTTGCTTATCAGGAGTAAGGTTGATTACTAGGTCTGCTTGAGGGATTAGCGTTTCGTAGCTACCCACAACAAAGCCGTTTTCATCAGCATTTTTGAATGATTGACGCTTTTCATCAATTGCCGCTTGGCGTAGAGCGTAAGATACGTCTAGACCAGAATCACGCATATTTAGACCTTGGTTTAGGCCTTGAGCACCACAACCAACAATTACGATTTTCTTACCTTCAAGGTATTCAGCTTCTGTCGCGAATTCTTCACGATCCATAAAGCGGCAACGACCTAATTGGTCTAGTTGTTCACGAAGGTTTAATGTATTGAAATAGTTAGCCATTCTAGGGCACTCCTTTAAAAATAAGTCCGTAAGGTCGATATCTCTCTATCGAATGACTTCATACTAAAACAGACACTCCGTTGCTGAAAGTGATATATTCACAATTAGTTATTGCAATAAATGCAACATGGAAACGATCGCAGAACATGAACATAAAATCTCTACAATTATTTATACATTTATGCGACAGCAAGAGTTTCAGCAAAACCGCTGCTGCTATGCACGTCAGTCCTTCAGCGCTGAGCCGTCAGATACAAAAGCTTGAAGAGGAAACAGGACAAGAACTGCTAATCAGAGACAACCGCAGTGTTGATCTTACCCCAGCAGGAAAACACCTATTGCCTGTAGCATTGAGCATCGTGGGAGAGTGGCAGCAATATAACCTTCACCTGAAGGGCGGAGAGCAAGAACTTAAAGGTGAGATCCGTATATTTTGTTCAGTAACGGCTAGCTACAGTCACCTACCTGAACTCATAACCGAATTTAGGGCTATTCATCCGTATATTGAATTTAAGCTCTCTACTGGTGATCCAGCTCAATCCATCGACAAGATCTTAAACGATGAAGCGGATATCGCGATTTCAGCAAAGCCAGACATCCTTCCTTCAAGGTTAGAATTCGAAACCATCAGCGATATTCCACTGTCAGTCATCATTCCATCTGGTGTGAGTAGCTTTAGCCAACAACTGCAATCCGATAAGCCAAACTGGAATGAAGTGCCCTTTATCATCCCAGAAGCAGGAACAGCGCGTGAACGAGCCAATGCATGGTTTAAAAAGATGAAGATAAAACCCAACATATACGCGCAAGTTTCTGGCCATGAGGCGATTGTAAGTATGGTGGCACTAGGATGTGGAGTTGGCATCGCACCTGATGTGGTCATAAACAACAGTCCAGTAAGAGATAAAGTTAGCCGCTTAAAGATAGAACCTATCAAGCCATTTGAGTTAGGCGTATGTTGTAAGCGAGCACAGCTAGATAACCCTCTAATTCGAGCGTTCTGGCAAGTTGCAGAAGGGAAATATTTAGCGGACTAGTCGTCATTGTTTTAAATACAAAAAAGGGAAGAGCACGTCAGTGCCCTTCCCCTTTTATTTATGTATATCGCAGATAAGAAAAAAGCCCGCTGATTTCTCAGCGGGCTTTCTAATGGTGGTGGAGGGATAGGGATTTGAACCCTAGAACCGCTATTAACGGTTGCCGGTTTTCAAGACCGGTGCTTTCGACCACTCAGCCATCCCTCCAAAAAATTGTCATCAACAGATTAGTACACTGTAGATGTTGTTACATGTATACACAGGTAACGATATTTAAAGCCTGGCGATGTCCTACTCTCACATGGGGAAGCCCCACACTACCATCGGCGCTATTGTGTTTCACTTCTGAGTTCGGCATGGAATCAGGTGGGTCCACAATGCTATGGTCG
>NZ_JBFROW010000015.1:0-14140 GCF_041471665.1 Vibrio sp. 10N.261.51.F11
GAATAAAAACCTCTCGAGACCTTTCCATACCTAGCCTGACAAAAGACACAGGAGTAGTGACTTAAATATCATTAAATTCAATAGATCAACAATCAATCAATATGAATTCAAATGTGTGATCTAAATAGAACTTTTCATTATAAATCTACTATAGATTGACCAAATCTTATAAAAACAAAAAACACATTAAAGGAGTCAATTTTAAAAACAAAAAAATAATTACAAAAATAACAATATAAAACTATTCAATAACCCTTCATAAATATTTAAATAATGCCATCGGATGGTAGGGGGATTATTGTCTTTGTAAAAAGCTAATAACAAATCTAACAGGGCTAAACGATGAAAAAAATCACTAAAACACTCGTACTATCTTCGATTTCAATTGGGCTACTTTCTTCTTTTGCTTTCACTTCTCAAGCAGCGCCAGTTCAAATTAACCAAGCGTCAGCTGAACAAAACATACCTCAAGTCACCTACGATACGATAATCGGTGAGAATGGCGTCTTTATTGATTTAGATACCGACAACTTTATTCTCAAACAGCAAGAGTGGTATCAGATCCAAGCCTATGTCGAAGGTGCTTTAGCACTGCCTGTGACAGAAGCCAGTATGAAGTCGACTTTAAGTATCCCTAACGACATTCCTTTCTCTAATTTTCAAGCACTGGTCGAGCAATACTCAAACATTCACGATACTGCCTTTTATTGGAAAAAAGACCTTTACCCAAGCATCGTTGGTCTTTCATTAAGCTTGGCCAATTACGCACAAATTAAAGACTACATGCTCACCCCTTTGAGCGATGCTTTGAATGAAATGTTGGCCAAAGCATTCTCGCCCCTGCCGGAAGATATTGAAGCAGTAGAACGCAACAGAAAAATGGCGATTGCTTACCTAAAAAGCCTGCAGAACTTTTCCATGAAATACCAACAAGAAGTGTCTGACGTTGGCGGAAATCTATTGGAATTTTCAGCCACACTGGACACGCAAAAATTGCAGCTAGATGTGTTGGAAGGTACCCATAACGGTTATCTAAGCGATGATGGCAGTGCGCTTCAGCAACGAGTGAATGACATCAATGCACGTATCACTCAACTCAACAAAGATTACACTCACTACGTTACGGTCGCCTCTACCGCAGTGACTTATGCTTGGTTCCCTCTGGTTGCAGGGCCAATTATGGGCGTCTACGGCGATAAAGCAGAAAAAGCACGCAAACTTCGCAACGAATTACAAAACGAAGTAAAAGAGCTTCAAGAGCAGTTAACTTACACGCAAAAGATATATAACTCTTATCATCGCTCTTCGGAGAGCATCGAGATGATTTCTCAGCAAATTGAAAATGCGATTCCACATATTAATAAGCTGAAACTGAATTGGCAAAAAATGAACGCCGACTTCACCTCACTGCTCGTTGCACTAGAACAAGCTCAAGATAATGCCGATATCATGAGAGACGATACCATGCTTGGTGCGATAGGCGCTCTTGCGAATACAACAGTTGCAGAAAGTAACTGGAGTAATATTAGTGAGAAAGCAAAAGCGTTCGCAAACAATGCATATATCCAAAAAATGGATTAATCCCTATACCTATCGAAAAGTAGCGTGACAGATAAAATCGACGCTATATACAGAAACGCTATACACAACAACTAAACTGCTAAAAATATAACAAGATAGCCAAATTACCTTCCGAATAAGAAACCGCACCTTAAGAAAATTAAGGTGGCGGCTCCTGCTACCCAAAATTTGGTGACTACTAATTTCGACAGGACATAAATATGAGACTTCTACCTATTATTATTTCTCTTTCATTTTCTCCACAGGCTTTTTCTAGCGACTGGCTTGAACTGAACAATTTACCCAATTCAACCGAATACCCAACCTGGGTTCAATCTGCCTATTCCGATGTTGGCGTCCTATCGCGTTCAACATCCGATTTACACATCAACCTAAGTGACTGGATTGCAGAGCAGAACCTCTATGTCACTAAGCCTTCAAAAGTTGTCATTTTTGCAGATACGATTGAGGTTCCAGAGAACTTCAACTTGCTCGTAAATAACCAAAACATCCTGATTTTTGCGCGTAAAATCGTTGGCCAAGGCACGCCGACATTTGTGCTCGGACAACAAGGCTCTGCTGCCTCAATTTCTGTGATTGCGGGCGAGATAGAGACACCGATTAATGTGCTCGCTTTCCAAAGCGATGGCAGCATTACACGAGACGCTCTAGCAGGAAAAACTGGCGATGGTGAATCTGTAGTATTAGCAGGAGAGCACTACCGAAGAACCACCATCGACTCGAACATCACAGGGCAAATGAAATTGGCTTCTGAGCCTTTTACAGACATTGTTAATCGTTCTTTTGATATGGCCGCCAGCTTATACGATACCAACCCAGAACTTAGCCTCGACCTCATCAACTGGGTTGAGCAGAGCTTACGTTACTCAGGTTCAGTGGTAGAAGACGACCCAATCCTTTCAGACCTTTACTTGCAAACCGTCGCGTTCAAACAATTCATTAGCTTCAGTACCAAAGAGAGCCACTATGTACCTTATCTCGATAAGGTGTTGTACCAAGATAAATACGAAGCGTATCTGAAAGCGATGGTCGCGTATCAAGCTCAATGGAACATTATTCAAGATAGAAACACGGTCATTGAAGACAAGATTGCAGCGGCTAAGTTGGCACTCGCTAACATCGAAGACGTTCTTAGAGCACAAACTTCAATCATCACACAAACCCAGTCCAACATAGACAAGATAGGCGATAGCCTGACCGAAGTAGATAGCCAATACAAAGCTCAGGAGTTAGTGACTCTCGATGCAAGAACGACTTATCTAGTTGGCGTAGAGAATTGGAAAACCCAGCAGCAACTCAACGCAGCTTTGGCGATTTTCAAAGCAATAGCCGAGATTGGCAGTGCAGTGAGCGGCGTGTTCACAGGCAACCTTTCAGGGGTCAATGACCTAACCGAGCAATTGGCTAAAACCCCAGAAGCATTAGAAAAAGCGAAAAACCTCGTCACCAATATCAAGTCTGTCACGGACATTATTGATAGCGTCACCAAAACGATTTCTGGTATCTCTCAGCTCACCGCGGATATTAAATCAACCATCAAGTTCCAGAAGATATCCGAAGCGATGGATGGCTTTAACTTCAACATCCCAACCATCAATGAAAGCAACTTAGCGTGGGATCTGATGATCACCGAGATCCGCAGCAACTTAAGATATGCCGATAGCTTAGGAATTAAAGGGACAAGACAGTACTTACTAGAGCTAGAGAAACAGGTGCTTCTGGGTAAGGCAATTAACATCACCCAGCTTAACTTTGCTCAGGAACAAGCAAAGCTGGTCGACTTACTGTTAACCAATAACGTAACCATCAATCAACAGCAAAGACTGAATGATGCAATTGGGGGTTACCAGGTAGACACCGACAGCTTCGATTCGATTGAACGTGAACTATCAAGAGTGTTGATGCACTTCAAACGTCCGATGTACGTTGCTTTATCTAACTATGTTCAGGCATACGAATATTGGGCATTGAAGCCAAGCGAGATCACGCCTTCTCTCAACAAAAGCTACTTGGACTACCAATTTGATTTGGCGTCCATCGAAAGTGAGTATGTGAATGCTCTGTCTTCTTTCCAACCCGCGCCACAAGATTTCACCATCGATAACTACACCATTTCCAGCCCAGAACAACTCGAAAGCTTTGCAACAACCGGACAGCTCAACTTCTCTATTCCATTAGAGCAAGTCCAACTCTGTTCGTTTGACCGCGTTAGGCTATCCACGGTACGAGTGTTCTTAGAGGGTGAAAACTTACCTTATGGCAAGCAACTCAACCTGCGTGTCTCCAGTTCAGGCAACTATGCCGATCGATACGAAAATCAAGATTACCAGTTCAGCTCTAACCCCGTGTCACGCGCGTTCTACTATCGCCTAGATGATCCAACCACCAACGACATCAGCATCATTAGCGATGGCGCCGTAGCGAATGAGTTCGAATACGCGTACTTCCAGCCCACCCCATTCACTTCATGGAATGTCACGCTTAACAACTTTGATAAAACCGAGCAAGCGAACAACCAGTACCTAAAAGATATCGAACAGATTCGCGTCGAATTCTTAGGTAGCGGTATTCCTAATGGCAATAGTTGCTCTAATTAGTTAAGTGCTACTTTAATTAATCAAGATCTTCTCTAACTAACCAAGTGCAACCTCAATTAACCAAGTTTTGCTGTCATCCAAAGAACTGAGGTTCAAGGAGTAAGGTTCTGGAGAGAGTTCGTAACAAAAAAGGCCGACATGATGTCGGCCTTGTTAACTTGACTAGATAGATCGAGTAATAACAACTCGGCACTGAACAGCTAGCCAGATTTCGACTTAGTTGTACGCTCGAGCAAGTATTCCCTGTCCCTGATATTCATACATTCCAGCATCGTTACTGATGAACACTGACTCACCTGAACTCAGCATTAATTTGTGCTCTTTAGTTGAAATCGTTACCTCACCACCGATACAAAATAAAATCTCTGCGCTCCGTAGATACTGTTGGCTGATCTCTTCGCTCACTGACAAGATGTCGAAGCCGAAATCATCAACAGGTATAGGGAAGCTCAACTTGTCTTCTTTCTCGATAGGTTTCAGTTTGATGCCTTCGATATCCGTCGTTTCAAAGCACGTATTATCAATCAATTCAGGTACATCGATAAACTTAGGAGTGAGACCTGCACGTAACACATTATCTGAGTTCGCCATAATCTCTAGCCCAGTGCCTTCGATATAAGCATGCGGGGTTTCGGCATGCAAAAACATTGCTTCACCCGGTGCAAGCTCGATTGTGTTCAACATGAGTGGCGAAAACAAACCAATATCATCGACATAATGCTGTTCAAAGCCTTTGCTGTACTGTAATGCTTCACGCCCCATAGCAGTCTTCGGTCTACGTTCATAAGCTGAATACAACTGCTCTAACGCTAACTTTTTTCGCTCACCTTCAAGTGTCATCACCGAGGTAAAAAACACTTTCAAGCCTTCGCTGTTGGGATTAATTGCTAGTGCTGATATTTCAATATCCAGTGCGCTAATTTCTGCTTCTTTAAACAGCTCTATAATTTGCTGAATAGGCCTAAAACCATTCATAGCTTTGTAGAAAGTCAGCGCATAAACCAGCTCAGGTTTATGGTTAGGATCTTTGTAGTTTCGATTCGATGCATCCAAACTAATGCCTAGCTTATTCTCTCGTTCAAAACCAAGCTGGGCCTTTTTCTTACTTGGGTGTACTTGTATCGATAGAGGGGTTTCTGCCGCAAGAACTTTAAACAAATAAGGTAGCTCGCCGAACCTTGCTTCCGTGTATTCCCCAAACATTCCCTTGCTGTCTTGGCTTAAAACCTCCGATAGCAACTGGCCTGTATCAGCAACTCTTGAGCAGCCTCTAGGGTGAGCCCCCATCCAAATCTCAGCTTGAGGCTCGGCGTTAGGGTTTTGAATATCAAACAGTTCAGAAATAGACTGCTTGCTTCCCCACGGGTAATGTTGAATAACATTATCTAATTTAAATAAAGACATAGATATTTCTTTGTATCACTTGCAAGTAATCAAACATAGTCAACTACTTAGCATTAATCATTGACGCGCCCAGCTTGAGGGTAGCAGCGATATTTCTAGACGTTCGAGTCACGTTCATACTCGCCTCTTGAAGCACTTGTTCAAGACTTTGCGGTGAGCGAACGGAGGCAAAAGCACTGTCGATTGTGGCGTATAAATCATCGATTTCAGAACCTAAAGAACCTGCAATTCCAATCACTGGAATCGACTTCGCCTTAGCTCGCTTAGCAATGCCAAATGGCGCTTTACCTTGCAGGGTTTGGTTATCCATTTGACCTTCGCCCGTAATCACCAGATCTGCCTGTTCTAAAACCTTATTTGCGTCTAACGCATCTAAAATCATCTCAATTCCAGGCTTAATTTGAACATCAAATAACAAGGAGACACCCAAAGGGGTGCCACCCGCCGCTCCGAACCCAGCGCTAGAACAACGGTCGACACCAGTTATTGAGTAAGCAACGTTGGCAAAATTAGATAAACAACGCTCTAATTCAGCAATCAAACTTGAAGACGCTCCTTTTTGAGGACCAAACACCTCACTAGCTCCATTAACCCCAACAAGTGGGTTCGCAACATCGCATGCCACTATGAATTCCACTTGCTTACAACGGGGGTGAACACCAGACAAATCGATGCGGGCAAGATTAGAAAGCGCAGCACCGCCTTTTTGTAATTCGTTACCTTCGCGATCCAGTAGCTTTCCACCTAAGGCCTGTACGATACCAGCCCCACCATCGTTGGTTGCACTACCACCTAGGCCAAGCATTATTTTGCTCACCCCTAGATCTAATGCTTCACATATTAGCTCGCCAGTACCATAGGTAGTGGTCGCTGCAGGGTTACGTTGAGAAACATCAAGCAGATCTAAGCCTGATGCCGCCGCCACTTCAATTAAGGCAGTACTGCCGTCATCAAGTAGCGCCCATTGAGCCGTCACACCACAGTCGAGTGAATATAACTTTAGCGGCCCGGTCACAGGCGAAAGTCGTATCTCGCCCTCTAAACCTTGCATCAATATGTCAACCGTTCCCTCACCACCGTCGGCGAGAGGGAGGTGTACGTATTCAGCTTGTGGAAATACTTGAACAAAACCTTGTTCAATGCATTCACAGACCTGCTTAGCTGTCAGTGACTCTTTAAATGAGTCAGGAGCAATCACTATTTTCATCGAAGATATTCACTCTAAAGCAGTAAGAACAAAAACGCTGATATGACCAGACCAATACCCAAAACTACTGGGTAGGCGATTTGACTAATGTCCTTCGCCATTTCCGGCTCTTCTTGCTTCTGAGACTCAGAGTCTGACTTTGTTTCACTGTGAGTATTACTCGCGTCTTGAGAACAGTCGTCTTCTGAACCGAGCAACTTCATAATCTGTTGAGTCGAATTCGCGGCTAGTAACTCATCTCTGAAATCATCATCAACAAGAGAGGAGGTTAACGTAGTCAGTACTTCCATATGCGTTGAGCCAGCCTCAGCTGGCGGTATGGCAATCAAGAAGACCATATTTACTGGCTCATCACCATCAATGCCTTGCCACATCAACTCGTCTTTCACAAAAGCACAAGCAAAAGTAGGTTCAATAACCGCAGCGGACTTACCATGAGGCACTGCTAAATACTCACCGAGCGCCGTTGGGCCCTCGCTCTCTCGAAGCATTACTGCATCTAAAAACTGTTGTTTATTGGTTAACTTACCTGCTTGGTCAATTTTATCAGTCAGTGCTTCAATCGCTGCGAATCGATCGTTAAATACCGCATCTAATAGAATCAAGTTTTCAGATGTTAGGTTAGATAGTTTCATGCGCTATTCCTTATGACTCTTTAGCCAAACAAATTGATACGGTTTCAATGTAAAGACACTTATTAACTGCTCACGACTAATCAAGTCATAACCACCAGCATCAAGGCAAATCTCTTGCGGCGCCTCACTTAAGTTCAAAACGAAACGAATGGATTCATCTCCTTCGCCGCGCTGTAATGCAAACACCTTGTCACCGAGTGACAGAACTTTTTGGTTCGCAAGTGGGGAAAATGCAGGTTGAGTTTTACGCAACCTCACCAACTCAACCATTTGGCTGTAAACTTGTTGGCGCAGTGAACCGGCTTCTGCTAACTCCGCCTCCAACTCATCTAAATCGAACTTCTCACGATTGATTCTGCGGTTAATACCTGATTCAACCATTCCGTTAATATCATTCTCACTACCCAATAAACTGTGGTAGTAAATGGCAGGTACACCAATAAATGACAGCAAGATAGATTGAGCCGCCAAAAATTTTCTCGCTTTGTCATCATCACTATCGGAAGCTTCAGTTAACGCACTTAAATAATTGATATTCAATTCATAAGGAGACTGAGAGCCATCACTATTGTTTTTATAGTTTACGCGGCCACCTTTACGCTCAACCTGTTCACACATCAACAAGCGATCTTCGTTGGTCAGAATCCCTTCCGTTGGGCGAACACCGACACCGTCATGACTCGCAAGGAAGTTAAAGTAAGTTGTCTTATTCCCTTGCTGCAGTGAGGCCATGGCTTCTTCGGTTAGGCCTTTCGCCCATTCGGTCAATACAGAGCTGTTTTGACTCATGAAAGCATGCAGAGTCAAAGGAGGAAGCGGAAATTGGTACACCATGTGCGCTTCATTGCCTTGCCCAAAGTAAGAAATATTTTCTTTGTGTGGCACATTCGTTTCAGTGATCAATAACGCGCCGGGAACCGTCTCATCAAAGATGATTCGCCATAGCTGGATAATCTGATGCGCTTCCGGCAAATGAATACACGTGGTATTTAACACTTTCCAAATAAAGCCAATGGCATCTAGGCGTATTGAACGGCCACCGTTTGCTGCATACATCAATAAAATATCGATACTTTCTAGCAACACTTTCGGGCTGCGGAAGTTAATGTCAATTTGGTCTTCAGAGAAGGTAGTCCACACATGAGATGTCTCACCCGAAGCCTTACTAAACGGTGTCAGGAGCGGTAAAGCGCGGGGGCGCGTAACACTCGAGTAGTCCAGGCTTGGGTCAGACTCAACAAAGTAATCTTGGTATTGCACATCGCCCGCTAGGTAACTTTGAAACCAATCACTGCTTTTTGAGATGTGATTGATCACGCAGTCGTACATCAAATCAAAGTTCTCAGACAAGGCATTGAGGTGTTCCCAGTCGCCCAATTTCTCATCAACTTTTCGATAATCAACCACACTAAAGCCGTCATCAGAGGTGTACGGAAACATAGGTAGAATATGGATGTTGCTGATTGAGTCTTTTAAATACTTATCAGCAAAAACCTTCATGCTACTCAACGTTTTTTCATCGTTACGAGCAAAGCTGTCACCGTAAGTAATCAAGTAAGATGTATGTTCATTCACCCACGGTGCGTATTGCGGAGCGCTTGGTTTCCATTTCTCAATTAAGACTAAGATCTCTTTAGTAATTGAATTTGCATGCTCTTTGCCATAAATATCAGCAACTTTATTGAAAATCATTTGTTCAATCATGTTCTTAATCCTTATCGAGCAACGTTAAACGTTACGCGTACATCAATACTGTTGTTGGGCTTAACAACACAACTCTGTCCACCAGTATCGATTCCAGAACCTGTGTACAATTTTGGCTGTTCTCGGTAATCCACCAACTCTATTTGTTTGAATTGCCCAAACGCATTTAAATCAAGGTCGACTTCCGAATCCGTAGGATTAAATAATCGGATAATCACTGCTTCTTTTTTATAAAAGGAGTGACCAATACTCGATAACTCTAATGCTTGAGTCATCGACAACAGGCTAAACGAGGCCAAACGGTCACGTGCGTCGAACCGCACTTGGAAACGCTCTAATCGATTCTCAAAACTGTTCAGTGTTTGTTTTTGGTAGCTAAACGGCACATCGAGATATTGGCGCTCTAGCTTACGCACCGTGCTGTGGTGCGCATCTTCAGTAAGAGCGAGAGCAAAACTAAATTGCATGGATTTTTGTAATTGAGCATCCGGTGTATGAACAACCGTATTATTGATGCCAGAAGCTCGGCCAGGTCGCCACGCTAGATCATCTTTTCCAAGTACACCCGTTGATTTAAATAGAGTGAGCGCAATCTTGTCTGAGTGCTCCCCTTTAATAACTTGGAACTCTTTAAGGCCGCTGCCATTAATGACTAGCGCTTTGTTTTCGTCGGATAGTGCTACGGAACCATCAGTGGTTTCTACATCAATTGGGCACTCACGGAAGCTTTTCTCCCAACCAGAAATCGATGGTTCGACAGGTCGCTCCATCAAAGCGAATGGCTGAGTACTGATCGAAGTGTTGGTCTGAACATCAGAATTGACCAAGACACGCACTCGATGATCTTTTGCTTGGTTAACCGTGACAATGCTTACAAAGAGTTGCTGGTTTTCTTTGCAAAGCGTTAACCTCACATCAAACACCGCTTGGTGATCATTTTGATTCGCGACGCGGGCATCAAGATCAACAGGGATGTCTAATGTTGCTCGTACCTTCATCACTTGTTCGGTGTCACCAATCTGCGTCTCAATAAGTTCAATCGTTTGGTTATAAAGTGGTGTATCACCTCTTAGTGGCGAGAAATCATAAGAGTCACCGTCGTCCGCCTGCTCCTCAACCGTGAGAAGTTGAGGAATAACACGGTTGGTATTTTTGTCGACTAATTGAAGTTGACTCCCCTCACACGTCAACATAAGAGAACCGTTCTCTATCGACGTTTGATCTCGTACTTCAACTTTGCGGTTGCTTTGATTGCTTCCCTGAACCTCAAATACCTGATATCCCATAGCAGGTAAATCATTCACCGAAATGTTTAACTCAAAACGGTAGTAAGGCGGCACGGATACTTCTTTCTCACCATCTTTAGTGACCTCAATGACCTTGCCACCATCTAAAGTTTCACGTTTGATCACTTCGATTGCGCACTCTTGTTCACCATCGGTAATGGCGATGTTCTCATGCGAACTGAATACAACCGCTTTAACGAACCCCGTGTATGGTTGAAGTTGTCCGTTGAACAACATCAACTCGTCATCGTGACAACTGCTCGCAATCTCTTTGATCACTAAGTTATATAAGCCGTGACAGATTTCTTGAGCCTGTTTGAGGCGGTGCATGATATCGGCGTTAGTCGCATCACTGTTACAACCACCAATGCTATCGTGCGCGTGGCATTCAAGAATCTTCTTCCACGCGATATCAATCAGCTCTGTGTGTACCGTGATGCCTTGCGCTTTAGCTATAGCAACAACCACTTCAAGCTTCTTAATTAGGAACTGCTCAATATCAAAGTTAAGCTTCTTGATGTCGTATCGAACGGATCCAATCGTCTTGTGAATTCGAGCATAGCGCGGGGCTTTAAATTCACCGTCGTAAGTTTCGAAACTATCACTGTTAGCTCGCAGTACATCGACGAATGCTTCCATCGATGAGATTGCGTATACGTCGTTGTCTGGAGAGCGCTGCGTTGCTGCCTGTAACGTTTTTGGAAGCTCAGGATCAATATTGACTTGGTCACCACCCGATGGGATCAGCACTTCATTCAAACCAGAAAGTGATTTGATTTTCTCAACCATTGGGAAGATTTTTTTGTCTAAATGCTTCGATGTTGCAACCATATTCTTCGCAGCACCATAACCGTGTACCAAGTTATAAGCATAAATTTCATCACCACCAGCCGAGCGCCAGTTAAAGTTCGAACGCTCTACTTGTTGGTCGTAGTCAATGCCTCGCCAAAAGATGATGTTATCAATACCGATGCCTTTAAATAACGTTGGCATTTGCGCGTTGTGTCCAAAGGTATCAGGCAAGTAGCCAACCTTCATGCTGTGCCCTAAGCTTTCGGCAATGTGCATACCGTATTTCAGATTACGGATAATCGATTCACCAGCGACGTTGTAAGTATCCGTTTGGGTATACCAAGGACCAATGAATAGTTTCTTATCCACGACCAACTGTGCCAAGCGCTCACGCATGTGTGGTAGGACTTTAAGGTAATCCTCAACAATTGAAGACTGACCATCTAGGTGATAACAGCTGTATTCTGGCTGATCTTCTAGCGTTTCAATCACTTTAGTAAAGTTGTATGCAGCTAAGACGTCACTGTCTTGTTGAGTAAAATACCACTCACGATCCCAGTGTGTATGCGGAATTACATGAATTTTAGTCATTGATTTATCTCGACTTGTCTTAATTTGAATAAAGGAGAAGTACTTACTCCCCCTCTTTAATTTTGAATAATGAAGCTACCTACTTAGGCATTGCTCGGCTGAGGTTTAGTACACAGCAAGAGTGCTATCGCTATAAACCCTGAACCAACGAACACAGATAATGTGTAGCTAATTGGGTCTGAAGACAGGAACCACCCCCAAACAGCGGGTAGAGGCAAGCTTTGGAAGACATTAAGAACCACAGCTAATTGAGTACCTATAACTGAGCCAAGGATCATGATTGGAATCATCTTAGGATTCTTAAGAATGAACGGAATTGCACCTTCTGAAATACCGATCATGCCAAGCATTAAAGAGGTTTTACCTACGGTTTGTTCTTCTGGAGTAAACACACGTTTGCGGAATTTTCCATCTAACATCGCCGCTAAGCCAACTCCGATAGGTGGAATCACGATACCCAGTTCACGCGCTATTAGGTCAAAGCCTTCACTCATACCATTGAGGCCTAGTGCAACCGAACCAGCAGCTTTGTTTATCGGACCACCTAAATCAAATGCCGTTCCGGCAGCTATCACCATTGAGTAGATACCTCGGCCTGCGTCACCAGCTTCAGTAAAGAAATGGACCATTGCGAGATTAAGTGCACCAAAGAATGGGTTAATCGCGTACTCCATCGTTAACACCATGACCACGCCCGTCACTGCAGGCACTAACAGCATAGTTTTCAACGTTGTAAGATCGGTTCTTACCCGAATAACATCATTTAGATAGCGAACCAAATAGCCGACGATGAAGCCAATCGCTATCGCGCCAAAGAAGCCCGAGGGAGCCCAGCCTTCCAAGTCGAAAAATCGTTTGTACGGCTCGTCTGTCATCAAACCGCCAATGAAGGCGGGAATCAGGGCTGGTTTACCCGCAATCGAATAGGCTAAGTAACCAGCAAAAATTGGGTACATAAACTTGATCGTCATAAAACCAAGCTTATCCAGTGTCTCAATTGGCGTACCCGAGATATCAACAAACTCGCCAGTAATTTTCGCCACGGCCATCAGCAAGCCACCCAATACCACCACAGGTAACATGTAGCTGATACCTGTCATAATGTGACCTATCGCAACTTGGTAAGCCGATCGTTTCTCATCATGAATCTCAACGTCCACATCCGATTTCTCTTTACCACGTAAGAAAACGGTAGGAAGTAAATCGTCGACACGCTTAATGAGCTCTTGAGTACGAACTTGAAGTGGGTTCGCATTGTCAAAACGCTCCATATCCATAATTGGCACATCTACCGCTAATACAACACCGTCGGCAGTGGCGATATCATGTGCCGTTAGCTTGTTCTTAACACCATCGCTACCTTGAGTTTCAACCTTAACTTCATAGCCTTGCTTCTCAGCCCAACTCTGAATTTTTTTAGCTGCCATGAAAGTATGTGCAATGCCTGTAGGGCAGGCGGTCACTGCAACCAGTTTTTTCTTAGCCATGGTTTAGTACCTTGTAATTATCAACTGCAGCCAGTATATGAAGCTGGAATGTATGACGACACAGTTTCGTGGTACAAGTGACGTATCACGATACATCTGTGATTGAAGTCATGGTATTTTTCTCGTTTTCCCGCGTAATATTGATAGCCTATTCAATAATAGCTGAGAGCAATGAACACATTTCAAGGTATAGAACGTGCGATTTATGAATACTTGATCAGCCACGCCAGTGAACTTCAAGATATTTCCGCCAAAACCATTGCAAATAAAGCCTTAACGACCACAACTTCGGTTAACCGTGTCTGTAAAAAGATGGGCTACGCAAGCTATACGGAGCTACGTTACAAGTTAGCAAGCGAACTAAGACAACAAGTAACTGAACCGTCGAATGAAACGAATCTGCAACAGATTATTGGTGTAGCCAATACACTCAAGTCGTCACCAGTGGTGTATTTATACTCACGTGGCGCGTCCATCGTGAGTGTTAGCTATCTTTCTCGATTTCTGTCGTTAGCCAATGTGCCTCACCTGGTGATCACAGACATCCATCAACTGACTCGAGCTGAGCTCGGTACCCTGCTGCTTATCAGTAAATCTGGCGAGACTAACGCTGTGATTGAAATGGCACAAAATGCAAAACGAAAAGGGCTCAAGGTGCTAGGGATAAGCCACAATGGATCAACGCTCGACCAAGTTTGCCACTTAAACGTCGCGCTGGATGAGCAGGTAGATGGTATTTCTTTGTATGGTAGGGAGTCTCAGATACACACATTGCAAATCATCGACCAAATAGGTAAAGAACTGCTGACTTTTTAATATCAATCTTTCAGTTCTCCCAATCGAGTAGGAGGAGGCC
>NZ_JBFROW010000016.1:0-6183 GCF_041471665.1 Vibrio sp. 10N.261.51.F11
AACCTCCCTCGGTAATCACAGAAGAGTCTCTAACATTTGTGAATACCTACTAATGTTCTTGGCTGTCAAAAAACACTAACTAAACTCTCTTCTCAATATTCCACTTCAAACACTTTCTAGGCTAAAAGAGCAATCAACTCGCTCCCTAAAAAGAAGTAAACCATTTGGGGCGGCCGAGTTCCCCCCGAACTCGACCTGTTCCAGACGCGCAAGCAAAGGCGTTTGGTTTCTGGCGTACTCATAAATTAACCAATTTCAGTTTGTTGTGTAAATAATCAATAGTTTGGCAATTGATAGGTAGGTCGTATTTCGCGGTGCAAAAGCATAGAAATGAATGATGGCGAGTGTGATGCCTGAACTCAGGCAAGGAGGCTGGCGTATTAAAGGGAAAGGGCTGACACAATATGAAACATAGCTTGCTAGTTTATAATATCGTTAAATTTAAATTTGCAGGGATTTATAACTAGCTAGTGGAGTGTGCTAGTTTTAAGAGTTGGTCATCTTTTATTCTGGTGTTATGCACTGCTTTTGAATTTAAAGTTAGTTTTACTATCTGAATTATTATTTCTGACGGGATAAATGATTGTTTAATGTTGATTTGACAAGATCTTTAAGTATCCTTTATGTAAACAAAACGTTAAATGTCGAAAGTAAATTAACAATCATTAAGGAGTCGATGATGTTACATGCTCACGAAAATACCCTACATATTACCCACCTCAGTAACCACGCAGTTGAGGAGTTGTCACCTTCATTCTCTAAGCTACCAAGTACAGAGCATGCGGATGGCCAGTTTCGATTGAGAAGGTACTCGGTGGTTCAATTCAGTAATGGACAAGTCGTTGAGCTAGACAAACATAACTTTGTTCAGTCTGAAAACATTAATCACTTTCAAGGTGACGTTGTTCGCCAATTCGAGCCGATTGAAGCACCAATTCTAAGCAGCCAAGGCATGCAAGAGATGTGTGAACTGTTTATTGAAACCAACGGGCTTGAAGACGGACAAGAAATCGAAATCCACCAAATTCGTATCGCTGCCATTTATGAAGAGACGCAGGTTGCGCCAGAAGGCGTGCACCAAGATGGCTTCGACCACATCGCGTTAATTGGTGTGAACCGTCATAACATTGTGGGTGGCGAAATCATGCTATACCAAGATTCTCATGAAGCGCCATTCTTTAGAAAAGTGCTTGAAAACGGCGATGTTACGATGCTTGCAGACAGCAAGTTGTGGCACAACGCACAACCAATTCGCACTATAGACCACGATGAGATGGGTTACATGGATTTGTTTGTGCTAACGGCTAAGGATGCGCGTAATGTCCTTCACTCTTAATGATGTACGCCAACAGTTTAGCGCGTTAGGCCAATACCATAACGGTAAGCCTGTGACCTTTTTTGATGGGCCGGGTGGCTCTCAGGTTCCTGAAAATGTTTTGGCGTCCATGACGGAATACCTCGGGCACTTTAATTCAAACCTAGGCGGTCATTACTTTTCTAGCCAAAAGACTACAAGCTTAATGCAGCAAGCGAGAGAAGCAGCACAAGCGCTACTCAATGCTGAGTCTTCTGGCAACGTTGTGTTCGGTGCGAACATGACTTCGCTGACCTTCCAACTGAGCCGAGCGATCAGCCGCGATTGGAAAGAGGGCGATGAAGTTATCGTCACTGCGTTAGACCATTACTCAAATGTATCAAGCTGGCAGCAAGCGGCCGACGACAAAGGCGCGATTGTTCGCCAAGTACGTGTCGACGAATCGGATTGCAGCCTAGACATGGCGCACTTTGAGTCTCTGTTAAATGAGAAGACTAAGCTTGTCGCGGTGACGTTTGCTTCGAACACCACGGGTTCGATTGTTGATATGGCGAAAGTCATTGAGCTTGCACATCAGCATGGTGCTCAGGTTTATGTTGATGCGGTTCACTACGCTCCTCATCACTTGATCGATGTTCAACAACTGAATTGTGATTTCTTAGCGTGCTCGGCTTATAAGTTCTTTGGCCCGCATGTGGGTATTGCTTACATTGCGCCTCAATGGCTGCATACGTTAAAGCCTTACAAGGTAGAGCCAGCCACTAACATTGGCCCAGGCCGATTTGAAACAGGAACACAAAGCTTCGAAGGCCTAGCGGGTGTGATTGCAGCGGTGGATTACTTAGCGCAGTTTGGTGAGCCAACAGATTCACTGCGTTCTCGTTTAGAGCAAAGCTACGCGCTTTATAACAAGCATGAAAGCCAGCTTAGTGAGTACTTCCTTAAACGCTTGTCTGATCTCGAAGGGGCAAAGCTTTACGGGAAAACAGAGTTTGACTCGAATCTAAGAACGCCAACATTTGCCATCACCTTTGATAATCACTCTCCAGAGTTTATCGCTAAGAAGCTGGGCGAGCATAATATCTGTGTGTGGAATGGACACTTCTACGCGCTAGGTTTGGTGAAGCAGCTGGGTATCGAAGAGCAGGGCGTGGTGCGTATTGGTTGTATGCATTACAACTCGATTGAAGAGATCGACTTGCTGTTCAATGTGCTTGAAGGGATCTTGCGAAGCCATTAGCAAGCAGTCACTAGCACTTAATAGCTAAAGAATTAGAAAAGAGCATACTTCTCTCATGAACATTGAGTAGGACGTATGCTCTTTTTCGTTTCACAGCGCTTATTACTTATTTACGTAACGCCAGTGATTCGATTAAGACCGCTTTTAATCAAGACAGCTGCTCAACAATAGCTACACCCACTGCGTGTGCACTGGTTGGGTTTTGACCGGTAATCACTCGCTCATCAACAATCACAAGCTCTTGCCAAGGTTGAACCTTGTTGAAACGCGCTGCGCTGCGAGCAAGAGACTCTTCCAATAAGAACGGAATGTCGTTGATGGTGCCAAAGTCGATCTCTTCTTCACGAGTAAAGCCAGTCACCGATTTAGAGCTTAATAGCTTCTCGCCATTGCTTAGAACAATCGGAAGCAGGGCTGCTGGGCCATGACATACTGCCGCAATCACACCACCATCTTCGTAATGCTTAGCCGCAATAGCAGCGAATTGCTCGTTGGTTGCTAGGTCTGAAAGCAAACCGAAACCACCTGGGTAGAAGATAGCATCGTAGCTTTCTGCATTAATTTGGTTTACAGGAATCGTATTGTTGATGCGGTTTTGGAAGTCATCATCAGCCAAGATCTCAGCGTTTACTGAATCCCCTTCAATATCGGTTCCGTACAATGGGCCTTTACCACCCTTGACAGAAGCGATGTCGTACTCAAAACCCGCAGCAATGATCTCTTTGAGAGCATGAGTCAGTTCAGGCGCATAAGTACCATTCGCTTGATCTGTATCGCCTAGTGTTGCGTGGTTAGTCACTGGAATTAGTATTTTTTTCATGATTCGTCCCTTTGAGCTGCTGTTTTTTTATTTAGGTGCTGACGCTTTTCGTTAAGCACTGATGCTGTTCGTTAGGCGCTAGCGCTTAGAGCTTGGTATCGCGTTGTTACTTAGCTATCGCCGTCTTGTTGTTTCTAATACTAGCTCTAAACCAATTAGGTGATAATATGCTAAACAGGCAAAACATTGTTGCTATATAGCAAAGATAAAATACGAGTAGATTAAGTATGGATAGCTTTGAAGGGATTAACGAATTTGTTGCAGTTGCTGAGTGCCACGGCTTTTCAGCGGCCGCCAAACAGTTAGGTTGCAGTACCAGCCATGTGAGTCGGCAGGTTTCAAGGTTGGAAGAGAGAGTGGGAGTGGCTCTGCTTGCGCGTTCAACACGGATGGTTAGCCTGACTGAATCTGGCCACACCTATTACCAACAGTGCAAAGACTTGGTGATTGGGCTGCAACAGGCCAATGAACAAGTCACGTCTCAACAAACTCAGTTGAGTGGTACTTTACGTGTTAGTGCGGCGGGCGCATTTGCAGAGAACCATGTTGCCGCGGCGCTGATGGAGTTTGCTAAAGAGCATCCTGAGCTCACCATAGAAATGAATTTCAATACCAAGATGGTTAACTTCATCGAAGATGGTATCGACTTCGCTATTCGTTACGGCCGATTGGACGATTCAGGTTTGGTGGCAAGAAAGCTCGTCGATCGCCCAATGGCGGCCGCAGCCAGTAAAGACTATATAGAGCAATTTGGTACGCCCAATCACCCTGAGCAGTTGAAAATGCACAGCTGCATTATCGCCAACAGTGATCAGTGGCTATTTGAGAAAGAGGGCAAACCGTTAAATGCAGTGCGAGTGCATGGGCGCTGGCGCAGTAACAATTCGAGTGCAGTACTGAAAGCTTGTGAAGAGGGGCTTGGTGTTGTCTACCTTCCCAAAAGCAGTTTCAATGGCGGCCTGACTAATGGAAAGCTCGTTCCAGTGCTAGAAGAATATTGGGGAGCAGGTACAAGCAGTTGGATCGTATATCAAAACCGTCGCTTTCTTCCACAGAGAGCAAGGCTGGCTATCGACTTCTTAGTGTCTTATTTTTCCGATTGGAATGAATAACCGACGAGGTTTTAAGCAAACAGCCAAAATGCTAGAAGTGAATAATGAACGGAATTGAAAAGAGTCGTGATTAGCGCTAGCTACCTACTTTAAGGTCGAAAACAGAAAAGCTAATTCTTACATAGATATACGTTATCTTTTTTTGTTTTTTGACGCGAGTAATAGGAATGAGAGACTTGTCTACTTTTGATAACTGGTGTTAGCGATTGAATTGTAGAGAAGCTCGCAACAGTACGATATACTAGATACCATATTAATGTCCCTAACGCGTGATAGATTCTGTGGAAGCGTTGGCAGGATTTGTTGTTATGCTCCAGTTCATGAAGTGTAGCTAGAGTGCGGAGTTGGCAATGTCTTCAATAAATTTCGAATCCACGTACGGTGTAATAACTATTCAAGATATGAATGTAGTGAGTGTTGACGCTAACTATGCTCGCATCTATGGATACCAATCGCCCGAAGAACTACTTTCTAATATCGATAGCTTTCTAGATTTAATCTCAGAAGATTACCATGTTTTAGCTTATCAAAATTACCTTGAAACGGTCAGTGGTCAACGCGACCCTCAGGTTCACACCTATACCAATATTGATCGTAATGGCAGAGAGTTCACTGTGTTTTCTATCGACCATGTGACGGAGTGGCAGGGAAGACCTGCACTGCAAGTCACGGTGATCGATCTTTCCCCTGCGATTCAGCTGCAAAATGCGGTGCGTGAGCAAGATAAGATGTATCACGACATGATCATGCAATCTGGGCAGGGCATCTTGGTTCACCGAGATTTCAAGCCGCTGATGGTTAATCAATCTTGGGTCAACATGCAAGGCGCGGCTTCCATCGAGCAAGTTCTAGAGCTGGACTCGATTCTTGAATTGGTGCCAAAACAGAATGCCGATGGCATCAGCAAGCACTATCAGGCGATCGTGTCGGGTGAGTTGTCTGGCACGAGTACCGTGGTTGAAAATATCGGCTTTGACGGCGTTCATCGGTTCTTCAATATTTACGACAATGCGATTACTTGGAAAGGTCAGCCAGCCGTTCAGGTTGTACTTGAAGATGTGACGCAAAAGGTGATGCTGGAAAAGCAGTTGGTTCACCAAGCGAACTTCGATGAAATGACCGACTTACTTAACCGCAGAGCGATTTATGAGTGGTTGAGAGAGCACATGTCCTCTAACAACTACCTTGTGTGTATGCTGCTGGATATCGATGATTTTAAGTCGATTAATGACACTTACGGTCATATGGTCGGTGATGAGGTCATTTGTGCTTTGGCTAATATTACCAAGCGCAGTGCCGAGAAAGCCGGCGGAGTCGCAGGCCGTTGGGGTGGCGAAGAGTTCATTATATTTATCCCAAACACGTCTCTTGAAACAGCACACGAAGTGTCAGAAGAGATTCGCCAACAGTTCAATCAAGTTGAATTCAGAATTGATGAACAGTTACGATTTAATTCGAGTGTCAGTATCGGAATCAGTGATAGCCAAGCCTGTGAAGACGGTGTCACGATTGATGCACTCGTGAATTTAACCGATCAATCTCTCTATCGCGCGAAAGCCAACGGCAAGAATTGTGTAGACGGAGATGTGGTTGCGCTCTAACGCCTAAAATCGTCATCGAAAGCGAATAGGATCGACAACGAAAAATGCCCTCAAGTCATCACTTGAGGGCATTTTATTTGTGCGCCGAGCATGGC
>NZ_JBFROW010000017.1:0-182619 GCF_041471665.1 Vibrio sp. 10N.261.51.F11
ATTAAGAATATCTTAAAAAATGATATGTGACAGGTGGAGTAGTCAACTTATGTAGACTATTCTTCTATTGATTAGTTCATTAACAAAAAGCTATTTTTCTCGGAATGATATGTTGCATTGTTGCTCTTGATGAGTACAATTGCGGCTACCTGATGCGAGGTGTTGGTTAATTTGTTGTTAAACTCTGGTTTACACGGTTAATAATGTTATCGCACGTAGAGGTGCAATTATAAAAAGTAACTTCCGTTGGGGTGATGCCAATGAACGGGAATGAAAGGTGTAATTGCCGAAGTAAATTGTATATCTAAGCAATTTGCTGGGGTTGTGCTCAATAGGTACAACACTGCCATAGTCTTAATTTTAAACTATGGAGCGCTACTGTAGGGTTGGGTGAAGTGTTCACTTCCCTTTCGCTTAGTTCAACATGAGCTTGGTCAGCCGTATCAAGTTTGTCTGCAGTAGATCTCTAGCCAAATAAAAAACTGGTTTTTGAAGATCATGAATTTAATAGATTTTGCAACATCACCTTTATCTTTGCTTCCGCCCCTTGTGGCTTTGAGCCTTGCTATTGTTACCCGCCGTGTATTGGTTTCTTTGGGTGTCGGTATCATCATGGGTGCGATTCTACTTGCTGATTACTCAGTAGGTAACGCAGCTAGCTACGTGTTTACTAAAGCATCTGGTGTTTTCATCGAAGATGGTGGCATCAACACTTGGAACATGAGCATCATTGCATTCCTAATTATTCTTGGAATGACAACGGCATTATTAACACTGTCTGGCGGTACTCGCGCATTCGCGGAGTGGGCACAGTCTCGCGTTAAGAGCAAACGTGGTTCAAAACTACTTGCTGCTTTCTTAGGTGTATTCATCTTTGTTGATGACTACTTTAACAGCCTAGCGGTTGGTGCTATCTCTCGTCCTGTAACAGACCGCTTCTATGTATCTCGCGCTAAGCTTGCTTATATCCTAGATTCAACTGCTGCTCCTATGTGTGTGATCATGCCTGCTTCTAGCTGGGGTGCTTACATCATCACGATCATTGGTGGCATCTTAGTGACACACGGTGTGACAGAGTATTCTGCACTGGGTGCTTACGTTCGTCTTATCCCAATGAACTTCTACGCTGTATTCGCACTACTAATGGTGTTCGCAGTAGCATGGTTCGGTCTAGACGTTGGTAAGATGCGTGAGCATGAGATCGAAGCATCTCAAGGCCGTGGCTTTGAAGGTGACAACGATCAAAAGCAAGCTCACGATCTAAACGAAGAGTTAGATATCGAAGAGAGCGAAAACGGTTCAGTTTCTGATCTTGTTATGCCAATCGTATCGCTAATTGTAGCGACAGTGGCTGCAATGCTTTACACAGGCGGCCAAGCGCTGGCTGCTGATGGCCAAGCATTCAACCTTCTAGGCGCATTCGAAAACACGGATGTAGGTAAGTCTCTTGTTTACGGTGGTGTTATTGGCTTACTAGTAGCACTAGCGACAGTATTCAAGCAAAAGCTATCTATGACTGATATCGCAAGAACAATGTGGATCGGTGCTAGCTCTATGTTTGGCGCGATTCTGATTCTTGTGTTTGCATGGACTATCGGTTCTGTTATCGGCGACATGAAAACGGGTTCTTACCTATCGTCTCTAGTAACAGGCAGCATTGATTACCACTGGTTACCGGTTATGTTGTTCCTTCTAGCGGGCGTTATGGCGTTCTCTACAGGTACATCTTGGGGTACGTTCGGTATCATGCTACCAATCGCGGGTGATATGGCTGCAGCATCGGATATCGCACTGATTCTTCCAATGCTAAGTGCGGTTCTAGCGGGTGCAGTATTTGGTGACCACTGTTCTCCAATCTCAGATACGACGATTCTGTCTTCTACTGGTGCTCGTTGTAACCACATCGACCACGTCTCGACTCAGCTTCCATACGCGTTGTCTGTAGCGTTCGTATCGTGCATTGGTTTCATCACTCTAGGTATGACATCTTCAATTGGCATCGCATTTGGCGCAGCGTCTCTAACGTTTGTTGCTGTATGTTTTGCATTGGCTTACTTCTCTCGCTGCAAAATGGCGACGTGCAAAAGCTAAAATTGAAAGTTAATCAGTAAACTATCAGGGAGGCGTTTGCCTCCCTTTTTTGTGCCTGTTAATTTAATTTTAAGTTTCGTGAAAAAAGTTCGAATAAATGGTTGAAAAAGGATGTCAGCTTAGTTAGTGTGGAGACAAGACAGCAAACAACCTAAGAGCTGATAAGTATGCGTAAATTAGTAATGAACATTCATCACCATCATCACCCTATCTAGTCTTTCGGGGAGATTTACGTATACCCGGGAGCAAGATTACTCCCGGAGGTTAAGTCAAAAGAATTTAGATTTAAACCCTCGGGATGATAAAGTCCCCGAGGGTTTTTTAGTTTTAGCGCTTTTAAATAATCAATAAATTCAAATATTTGCACAGGGATACAGCAATGCAGACACAACGCCTAAGAATCGCAATTCAAAAGAAAGGTCGCTTAAGTAAAGAGTGCCAAGACCTACTTAAAAAATGTGGTGTTAAATTTAATATCATGGGTGAGCGCCTAGTGGTTCACTCACTAAATATGCCAATCGACTTGTTACTCGTTCGTGATGACGACATCCCAGGTCTTATCATGGATGGTGTAGTTGACCTTGGTTTCATCGGTGAAAATGAACTAGAAGAAGTTCGTCTAGATCGTGTTGCTCTTAAAGAGCCTTCAGAGTTCCGCACACTACGTCGTTTAGACTTCGGTGGTTGCCGCCTTTCAATCGCTATTAATAAAGACGAAGAATACAACGGCCCACAAGACTTAGCGGGCAAACGTATTGCGACAACCTACCCACAACTACTTAAAGCCTACATGGACGAGCAGGGTGTTGAGTTCAGCACTTGTATGCTAACAGGTTCGGTTGAAGTCGCGCCTCGCGCTGGCCTTGCAGACGCTATCGCTGATTTAGTTTCTACAGGTGCAACGCTTGAAGCGAACGGCCTAAAAGAAGCAGAAGCTATCTTCCAATCGAAAGCAACACTGATTCAACGTGTTGGCGACTTCGACGCAGACAAGACCGCACTGATTGAAAAACTACTGACTCGTATGCAGGGTGTTCAACAAGCGAAAGAGTCGAAGTACATCATGCTTCACGCGCCAACCTCTCAACTAGAGCAAATCAAAGCATTACTGCCTGGTGCTGAAGATCCAACGGTTCTTCCTCTATCTACAGACAAAGACAAAGTTGCCGTGCACCTAGTAAGTACAGAGAACTTGTTCTGGGAAACAATGGAACAGCTGAAAGAGTTGGGTGCAAGCTCGATTCTAGTATTACCAATCGAAAAAATGATGGGGTAGTGACGATGAGAACCGTTGTTTGGCAATCTTTAAGTGAATCACAGCAAGACTCGGTATTAGAGCGTCCAGCTATTACTGAAGGTGCAAACATCACAGCGACTGTTTCTGATGTTATTGCAAAAGTACGAAATGAAGGCGATGCCGCGCTTAAAAAGCTGACTGCAAAGTTTGATGGTGTAACTCCAGAATCTATCCGAGTCAGTTCGGGTGAGATTGAAGAGGCGTGTGCTCGTCTAACACCAGAGATGAAGCAAGCGTTAGAGCAAGCTTATAGCAACATTGCGAAGTTTCACGAAGCTCAAAAGCCGCAGCCAATTAAGGTTGAGACACAGCCTGGTGTTGTGTGTGAGCAAGTGACGCGCGCGATTAATACTGTTGGCCTTTATATTCCCGGTGGCAGTGCGCCACTACCGTCAACGGTTCTTATGTTAGGTGTTCCTGCTCAAATTGCAGGTTGTCGTAAGGTTGTGCTTTGTTCACCTCCGCCAATCGCTGATGAAATCTTGTATGTCGCTAAGCTTTGTAAGATCGACGAAGTTTACAACGTTGGTGGTGGTCAAGCGGTTGCAGCAATGGCTTACGGTACCGAGAGTGTGGCTAAAGTCGATAAGATCTTCGGCCCAGGTAATGCCTACGTTACGGAAGCAAAGCGCCAAGTGAGTAATGACTTCCGCGGAGCAGCTATTGATATGCCAGCTGGCCCATCTGAAGTGTTAGTGATTGCTGATGAAACGGCTGATGCAGACTTCATTGCAGCGGATTTGTTGAGCCAAGCGGAACACGGGCCTGACTCTCAAGTAGTATTGGTAACTCCATCACCAGTGGTTGCAGACCAAGTAACAGAAGCGGTTCAAAAGCAACTGAAAGAACTGTCTCGTGCGAACATCGCTCAGCAAGCATTGGCTTCAAGCTTAATCATCATTGCTGAATCGATCACTCAAGCGATTGCGATTTCGAATTTCTACGGTCCTGAGCACTTGATCGTTCAAACCAAGAACCCACGTGAATTGCTGCCATTGCTAGATAATGCAGGCTCAATTTTCCTTGGTGACTGGTCTCCAGAATCTGCAGGTGACTACGCATCCGGCACAAACCACGTTCTTCCGACTTACGGTTATACCAAGACGTATTCAAGCCTAGGTTTGGCTGATTTCTCTAAGCGAATGACGGTGCAGGAGCTAACAGCCGATGGGTTGAAAGGCCTAGCGCCAACAGTAGTAACAATGGCGGAAGCCGAAGGTTTGGATGCACACAAACGCGCTGTGACTATCCGAGTTGAAAAGTTAAATAAAGCGAAATAAGGGTAGGGCATGGAAAAGTTAGCAAGAAAACAAGTTCAGGCTCTAACACCTTACTTGTCTGCAAGACGCATAGGCGGTACTGGTGATGTATGGCTAAACGCCAACGAATCTCCGTTTGATAACGAGTACAACCTGAACTTGTCTCGTCTTAACCGTTACAGCGAATGTCAGCCAAAAGAGCTGATTGATGCTTACGCTCAATACGCAGGCGTGAAATCAGAGCAAACACTGACGACTCGTGGTGCTGACGAAGGCATTGAGTTATTGATTCGTGCTTTCTGTGAGCCGAACGAAGACGCTATTCTTTACTGCCCACCTACTTACGGTATGTACGCAATCAGTGCAGAGACGATTGGTGTTGAGCGTAAAGTTGTGCCTCTTACTTCTGAATGGCAATTGGATCTTCCAGCTATCGAAGCTCAGCTCGACAACGTAAAAGTGGTGTTTGTTTGTAGCCCAAATAACCCAACCGGTAATTTAGTTGATCGTAAAGACATCATCAAGCTGCTTGAAATGACACAAGACAAAGCGATTGTGGTGATGGATGAAGCGTATATCGATTTTTGTCCAGAAGCGTCAACCGTTGATTTGCTTGAGCAATATCCAAACCTAGCGATTCTGCGCACCTTGTCGAAGGCCTTTGCTTTGGCGGGCTTACGTTGTGGCTTTACGCTAGCGAACAAAGAGCTTATCGATGTACTGTTGAAAGTGATTGCTCCTTATCCAGTGCCAATCCCTGTTGCTGACATTGCCGTTCAAGCTCTCTCAGAGCAAGGACTAGCGCGAGCTAAGTTCCAAGTTCTAGATTTAAGTGCTAACCGAGCGTATTTGCAGGCGGGTCTATTAGGTATGCCTCAAGTGACGGTTTTTGATGGCTGGGGTAACTACTTACTGGTGAAATTCCCGAACGGCGATGAGTTATTTAAAGCGGCTTGGGATACGGGCATTATTTTGCGTAATTCACCTATTGAAGACTGTGTTCGTATTAGTATTGGTAACCGCGAAGAGTGCGAAAAGACACTTGGATTCATTCGTAACTTTTATCAGTAATGAAAGGCTTACCAGTAATAACATTTGCCAGTTTGAGTTGATTAATTGGGCTGGCAAGTGAAACCAATATTTTGGGTTAGCGTTTGATTTTAGCTAGGCCACCAGATTTAAAATTAAAAGGAAGTTCAAGTGAGTAAACAACAGAAAATACTTTTTATAGACCGTGACGGCACCTTAATTGTTGAGCCGCCAGTTGACTTTCAAGTAGACCGTTTAGACAAGCTAAAATTCGAACCGCGAGTAATTCCTAGCCTGCTTGCTTTGCAAGATGCTGGTTACCGTCTAGTGATGGTGACTAACCAAGATGGTTTAGGTACCGATAGCTACCCACAAGAAGATTTCGATGCACCACACAATATGATGATGGAGTTCTTCGAATCTCAAGGCGTTAAGTTTGACGACGTGCTTATTTGCCCTCACTTTGACGAAGACAACTGCTCTTGCCGTAAGCCTAAACTGGGTATGGTTAAAGAGTACCTACAAGGCGGTAAAGTCGATTTCCAACACTCTGTTGTGATTGGCGACCGAATGACGGATCTTCAACTGGCAGAGAACATGGCAATCCGCGGTATTCAATATAGCCCGGATGCGGAAACTGAAGGCACGCTTAACTGGCCACAAATCGTTAAAGATCTGACGGTTAATGCGCGTATTGCTGAAGTAGTTCGTACCACTAAAGAAACAGATATCAAGGTTGCAGTAAACCTTGATGAAACCGGTGGCAACAAGATCGATACCGGCATGGGTTTCTTCGACCACATGCTTGATCAAATCGCGACACACGGTGGTTTCCAAATGAACCTGACTGTGAAAGGCGATCTGCACATCGATGATCACCACACGGTAGAAGATACCGCTCTTGCTTTAGGCCAAGCATTGAAAGATGCACTAGGCGACAAACGTGGTATTGGCCGTTTTGGTTTCAGCCTACCAATGGATGAGTGTTTGGCTCAGTGTGCGTTAGACCTTTCTGGTCGCCCATACCTGAAGTTCGATGCTAAATTCAGCCGTGAGCAAGTGGGTGATCTTTCAACCGAGATGGTGGTTCACTTCTTCCGTTCTCTAACTGATACATTGGCTTGTACGCTACACCTTTCTTCTGATGGCAATAATGATCACCACATCATTGAGAGCCTGTTCAAAGCGTTTGGCCGTACTCTTCGCCAAGCAATCAAAGTTGAAGGTAACGAGTTACCAAGCAGCAAAGGCGTACTGTAAGGCTAACGTTAGCAAGGAAAAACAATGAAAGATCAAAAAGTCGTTATTATTGATACTGGTTGTGCCAACGTTTCATCGGTGAAGTTTGCGATTGAACGTTTGGGCTACGCAGTTGAAATTTCAAAAGAACCAGAAGTGGTTCTTGCTGCCGACAAGCTATTCCTACCCGGTGTAGGTACAGCAAGTGAGGCAATGAAGAACCTGCAAGAGCGTGACCTTGTTACCCTTGTCAAGCAAGTTGAGAAGCCTCTGCTGGGTATCTGTCTAGGTATGCAGCTGTTAGGCAAACTGTCTCAAGAGAAAGGTCAAAAGGCTGATGAGTTAGTTGAATGCCTAGGTTTGTGTGATGGTGAAGTTCGTTTACTTGAAACGGGCGACTTGCCATTACCACACATGGGTTGGAACACCGTAACGGCAACACCTAATCATCCTCTATTTAAAGACATTGAAGAAGGCGAATACTTCTACTTTGTTCATAGCTTCGCAATGCCAGTGGGCGACTACACAATCGCACAATGTGATTACGGTAATCCGTTCACTGCGGCGGTTCAAAGTGGCAATTATTATGGTGTTCAGTTCCACCCAGAGCGATCTTCGAAAGCTGGCTCTAAGCTGATTCAGAACTTCTTGGAATTGTAATAAGGATTAGGCAGCGGCTAACGTTGCCATATAAGGAATGTAAATGATTATTCCCGCGTTAGATTTAATTGAAGGCCAAGTAGTTCGCTTATTCCAAGGAGACTACGGGCAAGTAACAGAATACAAAGTAGACCCAGCAGAGCAGTTTAATCTGTACCACCAAGCTGGCGCTGGCTGGCTGCACCTTGTTGACTTAACGGGCGCAAAAGACACAACGGCTCGTCAGTTAGACTTGATTGCTAAGCTCCTTGCTAGCACGCCTGCGAACATCCAGATTGGTGGTGGCGTGCGTAACGAACAAGATGTCGTTGATCTGCTAGAAGCTGGCGCACAGCGCGTTGTGGTTGGTTCTACAGCCGTTAAGCAACCTGAGTTGGTGAAAGGTTGGATGGAGAAGTATGGCGCGGAAAAAATCGTGCTGGCTCTAGACATCAACATTGATGAAAGCGGCACACGTAAAGTGGCGATTTCAGGTTGGCAAGAAGATTCAGGTGTGACTATTGAAGCGCTGATTGAAGACTACCTCACGGTTGGCCTTAAACACGTGCTGTGTACCGATATTTCACGTGACGGCACGCTAGAAGGATCAAACGTAGAGCTCTATGTTGATCTTTGTAAGCAGTACCCACAAGTGCAATTCCAATCATCGGGCGGCATTGGCAGCCTAGCTGATATCGAAGCGCTTAAAGGCAGCGGTGTTGCGGGTGTGATTGTGGGTCGTGCGCTACTTGATGGCAAGTTTACCGCAGAGGAGGCATTTGCATGTTGGCAAAGCGAATAATCCCTTGTTTGGATGTCCGTGACGGACAAGTGGTTAAGGGCGTTCAGTTCCGTAACCACGAAATTATTGGTGACATCGTTCCGCTAGCACAACGCTATGCAGAAGAGGGCGCCGATGAATTGGTATTTTATGACATCACCGCATCAAGTGATGGCCGTGTGGTCGATAAAAGCTGGGTGAAACGCGTAGCTGAAGTGATCGATATCCCTTTCTGTGTCGCTGGTGGTATTAAATCAGCAGAAGATGCAGCGCGCATTCTTGAGTTTGGTGCGGATAAAGTGTCAATCAACTCACCGGCATTGGCTAATCCACAGCTGATTACTGACCTTGCTGATAAGTTTGGCGTTCAGTGTATCGTTGTCGGTATCGATTCATACTTCGACAAAGAAACCGGTAAATATCAGGTTTACCAATTTACAGGCGATGAAGCGCGTACTAAAGCAACCAAATGGGAAACCAAAGATTGGGTGCAGGAAGTACAGAAGCGTGGCGCAGGTGAGATTGTGTTAAACATGATGAACCAAGATGGCGTTCGTAACGGCTATGATATCGATCAGTTAAACATGGTGCGTGAAGTGTGTAATGTGCCATTGATTGCCTCTGGTGGCGCTGGTGCAATGGAGCACTTTGCTGAAGCTTATAAAAAGACCAACGTGGATGGAGCACTTGCGGCTTCGGTATTCCACAAACAAGTCATCAATATTGGTGAACTTAAACAGTATTTAAAACAACAAGATGTAGAGGTGCGACTATGAGTTTTGAACCCGTAAGCTTATCAAAAACAGAAGTAGGCGCATTGTCAGAGCGTATTAACTGGGAAAAAGTAGATGGCTTAGTGCCAGCGATTGTTCAAGATTACCAGTCAAGCCAAGTGCTAATGATGGGATACATGAACCCAGCCGCACTTGAGAAAACGGGTGAAACTGGCAATGTGACGTTTTTCTCTCGCACAAAAGAGCGTCTTTGGACGAAAGGTGAAACGTCGGGCAATGTATTGCAACTGCAAAACATCGCCTTGGACTGTGACAGCGACACCTTACTGGTTAAAGTTAATCCCATTGGTCCAACGTGCCACACAGGTACAACAACGTGTTGGGATGGAGACAAGCAAGAAGAGTCTCAGATGGTGTGGCTTCATCAGCTTGAGCAGCTATTGGCTGCCCGCAAGGACGCCGATCCTGAATCTTCTTATACTGCCAGTCTATATGCCCGTGGCACCAAGCGTATTTCGCAAAAAGTGGGCGAAGAAGGCGTTGAAGTCGCGCTTGCGGCGACGTCGGGCGATAAGGCGGAGTTAGTGTGTGAATCAGCAGATTTGATTTACCACCTAATGGTTCTTCTTCAAGACCAAGGCTTATCGATGGATGATGTGGTAAATAAGCTGAAAGAGCGTCATAAGTAAGCTCTCTTTAGATTAATAGAACCGCGTAAAAGACAGACAAAAGCCCCGCAAACAAACATGTTTACGGGGCTTTTTAGTTTTTTAATTTTCAAGATTTCAAGATTTCAAGATTTCAAGATTTCAAGATTTCTAAGCCCTACGTCACTTTTCTAACCTCTGACTTTGCGTCATTCCGAGGAGCCTAAGCGACATCAGGAATCTCTTCTCTTAATCTGACTTCTTAGTCGAACGAGTTACCCGCAGCACTTCTTGTATTTCTTACCACTGCCACAAATACACGGATCATTACGGCCGATTTTAAAGCTCTCAACGGTTTGATTTAAGCGTGGGTCAATTTCTGGTTGTGTAGTCTGTTCCTGCTCTGGGAAGGTACCATCAATGTAGTACCAAAGACCGTCTTCACGTATAAAGCGAGAGCGTTCTTGCATGCAGTATTGTGCGCCTTCTTCATTGAAGTAAGCTTTAAACTCAACAAAGCCTTCGTCTTGGTGCGAGCCTACCGCAGTATCGATGACTTCTAGTCCTGCCCAATCACTGTTGATAGATTCGGCAATACCTTCTCTTTGCGCTTCTGCGTTGCAGCTAGGGTGGTAAGTCGCAACAACATAGTCAACTAAACCCAACACGTGCGCTGAATAACGAGAGCGCATCAACTGTTCAGGCGTTTCAACAGCACTGTGGTGAAGGTGCGCTGATTCACAGCACTGTTGGTAAGTATTTTTGCTACCGCATGGGCATAAAGACATAGTCAGATCCTGTAAAAATGGCCTCTATTAAGAGGCCATAAGTGAATGCGTGGGAGTTTACCAAGAAACGATCGCTCACCAAAGTTTGGTTTCTGTTGAAGTTATTGAAATTATCAAAGTGTTAGCGCGAAGTTTACTATTTCAAGGCTGGAGACAATAGCTCTTGTGCCCAAGTCGTTGCTTCATCGTAAGCTTGGCCTAGTTGAGCCTCACTGAGCTTGAGAAGTTTACGAATGCGCGTTGCTTCGTCCCATCGGGCTTGTTCATAAGCAATAACCATGGCCAAAATCGCACCTAACACGCCTTTACGTTGGATAAGGGCCTGTTTAATCTCATCGTCGATTGGCACTGAGTCCAGTACTTGCTTCAACGGTTGGTCAAACAGTGAATCCAGTAGCGAGAACATACCGGTCAAAAAGGCTTGTCCTGGCTCAACCTTCACATTCATCTTCTCGACTAAGAGCTCACATTGACGCGCGCGTAATACCGCTAAACCGTAGAGTGAGTCCGGCTTGTCTTCTTTCGCTGATGCGATCGCCACAAGTGAAACGAACTTACGCAGCTTTTGTTCACCAAGGTAAATAAGCGCTTGGCGGAATGAACGAATCGTTGTTGGTGAACCGCCAGCGGAGTTTACGTAGGTAAGTAGCTTATACGACATGGTCACATCGAGCGTAATCAAACGCTCTACTTCACCAAAGTCGATAGGGTCGTGCGCAATCTCTTTTAACAGCTGAACGGTCGTCAGGAATGCCGGGTTGAGCGCACGCGTTTGGATCATCTCTGGCTTGCTAAAGAAATAACCTTGAAAGTAGGTGAAGCCTGCTTTTTTCGCTTCTTGGTATTCTTCGTACGTTTCTACTTTCTCAGCAAGGAACTTGATATCTAGCCCTTTGAGAGAGTTCATAAACATCGCTGCTTTGGCAATTGGCGTCAAACGGATATCGAACTTGATAATTGAAACGTAGGGTAAGAAGCGCTTCCAAGCTTTACTTGGCACAAAGTCGTCTAGCGCAATGGTATAACCCGCGTCAAAGATGGTTTTGATTGCTTCAAGTAATTCGTCTGTTGGTTCGCAGTCTTCAAGAACCTCAACAACGAGGCTTTCTTTGGGGAACAGAGTAGGGACTAAGTTGATTAGGCTTGCATATGGGAAGTTCACGAACCCAAGCTTATCACCCAACGTATTATAGTGGGTCGATAAGAAGTGATCGGAAAGCAAACGGCTAGTAGCGAGCTCCGGCTCTACTTCAGGGAAAGTGTTCTTAGGACCATCCCTGAATAGCAACTCGTAACCTATGGTTTTCTTGCCTGTGTCGAGTATTGGTTGACGCGCTACGTATGAATATTTCAACTTGGTACTGTGTTCGGTTTATTTCTGGTAGAGAGATAATAGCTAATTCACTAGAAATTACCATACACTTTCTAAGAAAGTCTGACCGACAATAATAATCAAAGTGAAAGTTTAAGCGTTATGTTAAAAGCTATTGCTAAACGCTCGATTCTGTAGTTCAAAACTTTGCGGCGTGAACACCAGCACTGAGCCTTGCGTATACCAATCGCCAAGTACGATACGGGTTTTAGTGCAATTGTTAGCATTAAATGTATGGATGTCTGGGCGGTGAGTATGGCCGTGGATCATCAGATCGACATTGTTTCGTTCCATCACATCTTCGACTTCTTGCTGTGTCACATCCATGATGTCGAGAGACTTGGTCTGCTTGTCATCTTTGATATCTGATTGAACCTTTGAAACAATTTTCTTCTTGATGAAAAATGGAATTCGGTTGAAGACCCATTGTAACCATGGCTGATGCACTTTTTCGCGAAAGGCGAGGTACTTTACATCTTCAGTACATAGAGTGTCTCCGTGCAATACTACCGCTTTTTGCCCGTAGATATCGATCGTAGAAACTTCGTCGAGAAGTTGTACGCCCGTTTGCTTAGCAAATTTTTTGCCGACTAAGAAGTCGCGGTTCCCTTGAGTAAAGTAACAAGGCACGCCTGTTTTCACTAAGTCGATAAACGCTTGGCGGATAGAAGTCGCGAATTCACTCTTATCATCGTCACCAATCCAGAATTCGAAAAGGTCACCTAATACGTAAAGTGCATCCGCTTCTACGGCTTCTTTCTTCATAAAGGTTAAGAAGCAGTCTGTGATGTCTTCTCGTGACGGAGAAAGGTGCAGATCTGATATAAAATATGTTTTCATAGGTCTAAAAAAAGGGAGCGATTCGCTCCCTATATCCTGATTTTATCGGCTCATCAATACTAACCGAAAGCGATGAATTAAGCTTCGATTGTAGTACCAGTGATGATCACTTCTTCTAGAGGTACATCTTGGTGCATACCCATAGAACCAGTGCTAACACCTTTAATCTTGTTTACGATGTCCATGCCTTCAACAACTTCTGCGAATACACAGTAGCCCCAACCGTCTAGGCTTTCGCTACGGAAGTTTAGGAAAGAGTTGTCGTTAACGTTGATGAAGAACTGAGAGCTCGCTGAATGCGGTTCCATAGTACGAGCCATTGCTAGCGTACCAACTTTGTTCGCTAGACCGTTGTTTGCTTCGTTCTTGATCGTTGCACGAGTTGCCTTTTCTTTAAGGCCAGAAGTCATGCCGCCGCCTTGAATCATGAAACCATCGATAACACGGTGGAATAGTGTGTTGTCGTAGAAACCGTCACGGCAATACTGTAGAAAGTTTGCGCTTGTTTCTGGTGCTTTTTCTTCGTTAAGTTGAACTTTGATATCACCAAAATTTGTGTGAAGGATGATCATGATTGTTACCTTACTGTCTTTTTAATATGAAGTTCGAATTCTAGCGCATGTTGGCAGACTTTCAAATCACCAAATCATTAACTTAACTTGGATGTTTGAGGTAATACCAATCGTAGTAAATAACTGGCCATCCTAGCTTGTTAAAACACTTGATAACGTCGTTAGAAATTTTGAATGTAGAATAACTACTTATCGAAACTTTTTGTCGAAAAGAGCTTCCTTGTTCTCAAGCATTTTTTCTGCGCTATTTATGACCATCTACTTACCGTGATTGGTATAATTCCTGCTTTTAGGGATTACCTATTAAGGTATGACTTGTTATACTGCGAGCTTATTTTGATTAATCCATAAAATAGATAGAGATCATGCTGAAGATATATAACACGCTCACAAGACAGAAAGAGGAATTCAAACCAATTACAGCTGGCAAAGTCGGCATGTATGTCTGTGGGGTAACCATATACGATCTCTGTCATATTGGTCATGGTCGTACGTTCGTTTCTTTCGACGTAGTAACTCGTTACCTTCGTTACCTTGGTTACGATTTGAATTTCGTTCGTAACATCACAGATATCGATGACAAAATCATCAAACGCGCTAACGAAAACGGTGAGTCTTGTGACTCTCTGACTGAGCGTTTAATCGGTGAGATGCACGCTGACTTTGATGCATTGAACATGAAGCGTCCAGATGTTGAGCCTCGTGCGACAGAATACATCACTGAAATCATCGAGCTTGTTGAAAAGCTGATTGAACGTGGTTTCGCATACGTTGCAAGCAACGGCGACGTGATGTTTGAAGTAAAGAAATTCGACGAATACGGTAAGCTTTCAAAGCAAGACCTTGATCAGCTTCAAGCGGGTGCTCGCGTTGATGTTGAATCTGCAAAACGCAGCCCACTAGACTTCGTTCTTTGGAAGATGTCTAAGCCAGGTGAACCTACATGGGAATCGCCATGGGGCCCGGGTCGTCCAGGTTGGCACATCGAATGTTCAGCAATGAACTCGTCTATTCTTGGTAACCACTTCGATATCCACGGTGGTGGTTCAGATCTGCAGTTCCCTCACCACGAAAACGAAATCGCACAGTCTTGCTGCGCGCACGGCACTCAGTATGTAAATACTTGGATGCACAGTGGTATGGTGATGGTAGACAAAGAGAAGATGTCTAAGTCACTAGGTAACTTCTTCACTATCCGTGACGTGCTAGCACATTACGATGCTGAAACGGTACGTTACTTCCTAATGTCTGGTCACTACCGTAGCCAGCTAAACTACAGCGAAGATAACCTAAACCAAGCTCGCGCATCACTAGAGCGTCTATACACGTCACTTCGTGGCCTAGACCTTACAGCCGCTCCTGCCGGTGGCGAAGAGTACGTGACTCGATTCTCTACAGCGATGAACGATGATTTCAACACACCTGAAGCTTATTCAGTACTGTTTGAAATGGCTCGTGAAATCAACCGTATCAAGCCTGAAAGCATTGAAAAAGCAAGCGGACTGGGTGCATTGATGCGTGAACTAGCAGACATCATCGGTATTCTTCACCAAGAGCCAGAAGCCTTCCTACAAGGTGATGCGGCAGGTAACGACGACGAAGTGGCTGAAATCGAAGCGTTGATCAAACTGCGTAACGACTCTCGTGCTTCAAAGGATTGGGCAAATGCCGACCTTGCACGTGATAAGCTAAACGAGTTGGGTATTGTTCTGGAAGATGGCCCAGAAGGTACGACTTGGCGTCGTAAGTAAATCTTATAAAAAGGGCTGATTTTCAGCCCTTTTTTCTAGCACGAATTCTCTATTTTCACCTTTTCTATCTTCAACTTTTAATTAACAGGAATATTTCTGTGGCTCAGATGTATTTTTATTACTCGGCAATGAATGCGGGTAAATCAACAACGCTTCTTCAATCTTCATTCAACTACCAAGAACGTGGCATGACGCCAGTGATCTTTACGGCAGCTTTGGACGATCGCTATGGTATCGGTAAAGTGAGCTCACGAATTGGTCTGCAATCTGAAGCTCAGCTGTTTAAAAATGACACCAACATGTTTGATGCGATCAAAAAGCTCAATGAGGAAGAAAAGCGTCATTGTGTTTTGATCGATGAGTGCCAATTTTTATCGAAGGAGCAGGTGTACCAATTAACAGAAGTGGTTGATAAGCTGCACATCCCTGTACTTTGTTACGGCCTACGTACCGATTTCCTGGGTGAACTGTTTGAAGGTAGCCGTTACTTACTGTCTTGGGCAGATAAACTTGTTGAGCTTAAAACAATTTGTCACTGTGGCCGTAAAGCGAACATGGTAATTCGTACCGACGAGCACGGTGTGGCGATTGCTGAGGGCGACCAAGTGGCTATTGGCGGTAACGACAAATACGTTTCTGTTTGCCGTCTGCACTACAAAGAAGCGTTAGGTAAATAAGCAGCTCTATTTGCTAACGCGAAAGAACGAAAAACGGTGACCAAGTGTCACCGTTTTTGTTTATTGGGCCTGTGTTTTGCTTTCTTCCAAGCCGAGCTTTTACTTTGTTCAAAGTCTAACTTTTGCTTATTCGAAACCGAGCTTCTTCAATGCTTGATAGGCGTGGTCAACGTCGTCGGGGATCGGCATCTCAATCTGAAAGCCTTTCTCTGGGTAGGATTTGATTCGCTCGTAATCAGCAATTAATGCGCCTAACACCATATCTAACGGCAACTCTTCGTTAAAGTAATCATCCCAAGTTTGCCATCGCGACGTCACGGTAATCTCGGAAGTTTCGTCAGGCCATTGTTTACTGAAGGTTGCGTAGGTACGTTTCTCCATGAAGGGCTTCTGAACTAAGGTTAGCCTCTTCGGCGATAACCCTTTTTCTGTCAGCAACTCATGAGTGAATCGTACATTTTCCCCAGTATTTGTTGCGTGTTTCTCTATGATA
Source organism: Vibrio sp. 10N.261.51.F11 (assembly GCF_041471665.1). Classification (NCBI taxonomy): domain Bacteria; kingdom Pseudomonadati; phylum Pseudomonadota; class Gammaproteobacteria; order Vibrionales; family Vibrionaceae; genus Vibrio; species Vibrio sp. 10N.261.51.F11. The sequence goes on from NZ_JBFROW010000017.1 coordinate 16,210, forward strand.
ATGTCAGAGTCAGGCACGCCACAATCTCGTGCGATAGAAGCGAATGTTTCTGCTTCTGAGCGTTCAAAGCTTCTTTCGGTAAAGCGTCCCACACCGCCAGAAAAAACGATGTAAGGCGCGATCTGTTGGTGATAAAGCTCGGCTGCATATTCAGCTACGCGAGTATCGTTGCTACACAATACAAAGATACAGTCGGAAGGCGTAACCTTGTGACCCATCGACATAAAGTTCCAAAGGGTGTCGACTGAGCGATGCAGTTTTATGTTGGGATTTTTGTTAGCAATAGATTGTTCAGTCATGAAGTGCGTCCAGTGTGGATTCGAATTTAAATGAATAACCTAAGTCGAGAATCTTCTTCGAAGAGATTAACTTGTCTGGGGTATCAACAACAGCGGGCAGAGGCTCACTGCTGTTGGCGCTTTTCAGTGCCGCGGCATAAAACTCCGCCTTACTGACTGTATTTGGTGTGGTCACGTTAACTATTTCATTGTGCAGTTGACTGATAGCGAAATCGACAGCACCAATTGCATCATCAAGGTGCAGCATGTTGGCTGGAGCTTGAGTGCTGACTTGTTTTAACTTGCTTGCGAAGCGTGATGGGTGACGGCTTGGGCCGATTAAGCCACTAAAGCGAAGAATGGTGTAGTCGATACCGGAATCAATCACTGACTGTTCAGCTTGCAGCATGATTCGTGCGTTATCGGAAAATAAAGACGCGTGCTCGTTATCTGAGGTCGAAAGGGGGAGTGATGCATCCAGCTCGTTCAGCACACCCGGCTTAGTTGGGTATACCGTAGTTGAACTAACCATAATGAGCTTTTTAATGTCGGCCTTTTGGCATGCATTGGTGAGTTGCTGCCAGTAGTCGGCATACTCTTGTCCTGCTCCTTTTCTAAAGCCAGGAGGGAAGCTGCCAATCACAATTTCAGTGTTGTTTTCGAGTAACAATGAATAGAGTCGCCCGATAGTCTGTTGTGGATCGGATGAATCAAAGCTAAACACTTTACATGGAATTTGTTCGCTACCAATGGCATCTGCTCCCGCTTGGGTCGTTTTCGTGACCACTACTCGGTTACCATGTTTTTCTAAATGTTCAGATAAAGGTGCACCTACCCATCCTGCACCGACAATAAATATAGAAGCCATGTGTTCCTCACAACTGCAAATGACGAATTTACAATAAGCCTAACAAAGCTTTGCCCAAAAATGAAAAAACTCCACGGCCGAAGCAAGTGGAGTTTTTACTAGAACAATGGAGCTTTAGTTTAGTACGCGAAGAAGCTTGTCTGCGCGCTCTGCCATCTCGATACCTTCATCTGTTAGGTAACCGCCGTCTGGCTGAGTACAAAGGTTTTTTTCGAATAGGCGCTTAACAGCGTCTTGAGTTTCTTGAGCTGCCTCTTGATGGACTTTAATTCCAGTAGCTGCACTACTTACATCAAATTGAAGAAGGAGGTTTAAATCAGCAATATGTTCAGCGTTGTACTTCATAATTGACCTATATATTCATAACGTTCTCTACCTTCACCTTAGTGCGCATTCTCGGCTCAGGCAATAGCAAATAAAGAGAATTGATAAGTGATACCAAATTGATTGATTAATCATCGAGTGATGAGTTTATTTTGGTTATATTGGGTGATTTGCACCCACTTAAATCATCAGTGATGTTTATTGCTAAGTGGTTGTAATATATTGTGACTAGAAATAATTTGCATTGAGCGAATATTGTATAAAAAGGATATGCATAAGTGAGAGCGAACAAAGTAGCATTAACGATCAGTATGCTATTTGCTATCTCAGGTTGTCAAAGTACACCCTCAGAGCAGACAGACGCGAACCAAACCACAAACAACAATAATGAATCGACAATAGAGGTCCGTTCATTTCAGTCTGTCCAAAGCGTTTACTCCGAATGGGAAGTTAAGCTTGAAGACCATGCTCAATTGTCTCTCTATGCACCAGAGAATTACAATGAACTATTAGACGCATGGGATGATGCTGAAAGCATTTATGCGGACTTACTTAAAGACGAAACTCGGATAACCAAGAGTTACTCCATTTTTTCGAGCCTAACTTACGCTGAAGCCTTCGATGAAAAAATCGCTTTGATCAAATCAAACTATGACTCGATCTTAGTGTTAAAGAAGAAGGCTGATCGAGTACTCGCGGATTCGATTGTCCAAATGGATTACCTGAAGTTTCTTGGCGCAGATACCATGTTTACCTCGAGCTACAAACGTTTGTATTCAGAATACAGCGAGTTGTTCGAGTATGTGCTGGTCGATGAGCTTGAAGACGCTCAAGAAGCGCAGGTGGAATTTCTTAACAATGCTCGCTTACTAGAAGTTAAAGTGGCGCATAAGAAATACATCGAACCTTTGAAGAACGAATTAGAGTTCTTGGAAGATGAAGATTTCGATGACGTTGTTCCACTGACGTTTGCTAAAGCGGCATCTCAAATTGCTTTGGCAGAAAGCCAAGTGAAAGCCAGTCCCCGTGAAAAGTCTATCATTGAAGACGCAGTTCACGCTGCGGAGTTCGAATTAAACCACGTACGCAGTGTTGCTCATGAAGTCAAAGTGCTGGCGAGCGTAAAAGGCGACCAGTTCGAACAGTCGGTTTTGAATGCAGAGAACCAGTTATTGAGCATTTCACGAGTGGTTAATGATGAAGATCACCGTGATGTTGTATTGCGTCTTCAGTCTCAAAAAATTGTAGCGAGTGTTAAAGCGCTGAAAGGCTCAGACATGACGGCGTCATTAAAGTCAGAGATTAAAACTTTGACTGAGCAATTAGCTAAGCTGGAGTCTGAAAACCAGAAGCAAGCGCAGCAACTGTCTGAAGCAACCAAGCACAGTGAGTTGCTCGGTGAGCAGATTACCAAGAGTGATGCTCACATTAAAAGCTTAGAAGAGTTAGTGGATAGTTTGAAAAGCTTAGGTGGCAAAGTGGCCAACGAAAGTGACTCTGATGTGATGTCCCCAGCTGTTGAATCTACTCTAGAGGATTCAACCCTAGAACAATCATCAGAAGAAGTGATTGAACCTTCGGTTTAGCATCACTAATTTCTTTATTTGTGATTGAGTTAAAAGCGCCTTAGGGCGCTTTTTTACGTTCTGTTGATCTATGTCAAAATCTAGAAATAAAAGCGCTCTGTGAGCCATTTTAGTGTACGTTATTCTTTGATTTTTAACGTAACTTGTTGATATTTATAGATGTGTTATTTTCTATGCTGATAACTAATCATTCAGCAGAGTTTTCTTTTTACTACTAAAGTCGTATGAATTTGGAATAACTCGGACTATTTGCTTTCAACAAGGCTGTGAGAGCTATTTTGTGCCTAAAATAGCTCTTGAATTCAGAAATGAAAGAGAGGATTATCGCGCTCCCGACGACATGTTTCAAAATGTAAATCATCATGAATCTAAACCAATTTGACTCATTATTACCGCCACAAATGGCTGAGCGCGCTGCAGATATTGGCGTAGGTAAAGCAACCAAAGATCCAATCAAATCTTTTCTCCTAGCGATTTCCGCTGGCATACATATCGGTATTGCGTTTGTGTTTTACACCATCGTAACGACTGGTGCTGGTGATTTGCCGTGGGGTATTACTCGCTTATTAGGTGGCCTTGCATTTAGCTTGGGCTTAATTCTCGTTGTTGTTACCGGTGGTGAGCTATTTACCAGTTCGGTGCTGACTCTGGTTGCTCGTGCAAGTGGCAAGATTACTTGGCGCACGCTTGTTAAGAACTGGGCTACGGTTTATGTAGGTAACTTGATTGGCGCATTGCTGCTGGTGGCTTGTATGTTACTGACCAAACAGTACATGTTCGACCACGGCCAAGTGGGTTTGAATGCAATGGCGATCTCTCAACATAAGATGCACCATGATTTTATCCAAGCTATCGCGCTCGGCATCATGTGTAATGTATTAGTTTGTATCGCGGTATGGATGACGTTTAGTGGACGTACTCTGACTGACAAAATTGCGGTAATGATTTTACCTGTAGCGATGTTCGTATCGGCTGGTTTTGAGCACTGTATTGCAAATATGTTCCAAGTGCCTTTAGCTATCGGCATCAAAACATTTGCTTCGGCTGAATTTTGGACAATGACAGGCGCTAACCCAGCGGACTATGTTGATCTGAACATGGCGGACTTTTTGATGAACAACTTGCTGCCCGTTACCATCGGTAACATCATTGGCGGCGGTATCTTTGTTGGTATGTGGTACTGGTTGATCTACCTACGTGACTAATAAAGGTGGCGCTATCGACAAAGATGGCGTGACTAACTCAGTTGACGAGATGAGTTAACGCTCTGTGGAAACACTGAACTGACTTATGACATTTACAAGACGGCCTGCATTGCAGGCCGTTTTTTATTTGTGGAAAACCTACTTCTTCATCTCTCTAATGATCATCTGAAAATTCAACAACGCAGTTCTGCACGTGTGTATATGTCTTTGAAATCACCCAAGGATCAATGGCAATGATCTTTGCGCGAGCCGAAATGGACAAAAAAGGATCTATATTGATTTGGTTATCCACAATTTCTGTGGATAACCTGTATCAAATTCAGTGAGTAACCAGATCTAAGATGAGTCGGGAGGTTATTTTGAAGGCTGTATTTGAGCGAGAACTCGCCCTTCTTTGGTCAGAGAAGTCTTTAACGATAGGTGAAGTGCAAGCGCTAAGGAGCAGCTCATCATCACGAAAATAGCCAACATGATCATCAGTTGATACTTAATCGCGATCATTGGTGAAGCACCCCCTAAGATTTGTCCTGTCATCATTCCTGGTAGCGTTACCAAGCCTGTGGTTGCCATTGAGGCCATAATAGGAGACATCGCTTTCTGTATAGCATTACGCACAAAAGGCGCTGCAGCATAGGAAGGAGAGGCACCTAAAGCGATAGCCGCTTCGTACTCTGATTTCTGCGTTTCAAAAGCACCGAACAAGTTCTGCAATGCCACGATGTTACTGCTTAAGCTATTACCTAACAGCATCCCTGCAATAGGGATTAAGTACTGTGCGTTAAAAACCGGTGTTGGTTTAATGATGAATAAGCAGATAAACAAGACAATGGGTACACAGGTTACCGCTAGGCTCACAGCGACTGGGACTAACAAGAGGTTTCGGGGTAACTTGGACTTTTCAACAATCGAGCTTGCCCCAACGATAATCATCGTAAATAACCACAGTAAATTGACCCACAAGCTATTCAAAGTGAACAGGTATTCTAGGTAGAGGCCAACCAGAAATAGCTGAACAGTCATGCGAATGATGCTGATAGAAGCCTCTTTGCCAAGGCCAAGTTTTAGCTTGTAGTTGATTACAATTGGCAGCAAGAGAAGTGAACTGAAAAACAATAATTGCCACCAAGATATATCAATAACGTCTTGCATAATGCTTCCTTTTAATAAGGCTTCTATCATATATGAAAGTGCCAAATGATGCATTTCAACTGCAAAGTCATCGATTCGAAAAACGATCAATAATTTAACAATCAAACCACAAAATATTGGTTTTTTGAGGCATTTTTGGCTACTACTTAGTAGGTAAAACGTTAAAATTGGTTACAATACGGTTGCGTAGTTGTTGGAATTTAACATTTGTGAAATATACTTAATTCTTCACATTTGTTAATACTTTTTAATAACTTTGTTTAACTAAAAACAACTTTGGATGAGCTCAAAAAAGTATTGATTAGCAAGGGTTATAACGGGAGATTTGATTGAACCCTACTTTGAGTATGGTCTAAAATTTGTCGTTAGATACTTAAGAACTTTAGCCCCATAGAATGGGTTACTCGAAATTACTAAATACAAAATAGGCAAAATGTATGAGTGATGTTAATAAAATTGAAACTAGCGAAAAACATTCGCTGGAGTGGAAGTCTTTCCTCTTCATCGCGGTGGTTCTCTTCCCAATATTAAGTGTGGCTTTTGTAGGCGGTTACGGCTTCCTAGTTTGGGCACTGCAAGTGTTTGTATTCGGACCTCCAGGTGCTCACGGCGGCATGTAATGCCCTCTAAGTAACAACATTTTTTAAAATCAATATTTAAGAGAGCTAAACATGAAATCATTTTTAGTTAAATTATGGCGCACAATGACTCGCCCAGCAGTACACATCAGTCTTGGTGTACTAACTATGGGTGGCTTTATCGCCGGTGTTATTTTCTGGGGCGGTTTTAACACAGCTCTAGAGCACACAAATACAGAAGAATTCTGTGTAAGCTGTCACACCATGCGTGACAACGTATACGTAGAACTACAAGAAACGGTTCACTGGAAAAACACTTCTGGTGTACGTGCTACTTGTCCTGACTGTCACGTTCCACATGAATGGACAGCAAAAATCGCTCGTAAGATGCAAGCTTCTAAAGAAGTATTCGCTCAAGTATTTGGTGACCTAGATACGCCTGAGAAATTCGAAGCTCGTCGTATCGAACTGGCTAAACACGAATGGGATCGCTTCTCTTCGAACAAATCTCTAGAGTGTAAAAACTGCCACAACTACGATTCAATGGATTTCGAAAACATGCGCCCAACAGCGCGTATCCAGATGAAGAACGCGGCAGAGCGTGATCAAAGCTGTGTTGACTGTCACAAAGGTATTGCTCACAACCTTCCATTAGATATGGCATCAGCGAGCGGTATTGTTGGCGAGCTAGAAAATGTAGCAAGCAGCACATCTTACGCAAATGGTTCAGACGTAATCTCTATTCGTCACCTACCAATGTATACGGATGAGACAGCAACAGTTGAAGCGGGTCTATTAAGCCCTGCAAGTAAAGTTGCAGTGATCGACGAAAAAGGCGACATGATTAAGATTCAAATCGACGGTTGGCGTAAAGCGAAAGGCTTCGGACGTGTAATCCAAGAAGACTTCGGTATGAACATCTCGACTGCAATCTTGACGAAAGAAGTATCTCAAAGTGACGTAATCACTGTTGGTGAGAAGAAAGAAGATGAGCTAACTGGTCTTCCTTGGGAAGAAGTTAACCTAGCACTTTGGATGAAGAAAGAGTCTATGGTTGATAACTTCGATCCAATCTGGAACGCAGCTGGTCAAGCGTACCAATCTAACTGTTCAACGTGTCACTCACAGCCAGATGAAGCTCACTTCAGCGCTAACGGTTGGGTAGGCATGCTAGATGGTATGATTGCGTTCGTTAACTTCGATACAGATACAGAAGCACTTGTTCTTAAGTATCTACAGAAGCACTCATCAGATTTTTCTGAAGGCCATCACTAATAAGACGTCAATTGGAGTAACACAATGGCAATTACAAGAAGAAGTTTTCTGAAAGGTGTCGCGACGACAAGTGCGGCATCGGTTATCGGTCCAAGCTTATTGGCGTCGGCTTCAGCATCTGCTGCAGAAACAGACGGCGCGTGGAAAGTCTCTGGTTCTCACTGGGGTGCATTCCGAGCTCGCGTTTACGCGGGTAAAGTACAAGAAATTAAACCTCTAGAAATCGATCAGCACCCAACAGAGATGCTGAAAGGTATTAAAGGTATTATCTACAGCCCATCACGTGTGCGTTACCCAATGGTTCGCCTAGATTGGTTGAAGAAGCATAAGTACAGCGCAGACACGCGTGGTAACAACCGCTTTATTCGTGTGACTTGGGATGAGGCACTAGACCTTGTTTACCGCGAGCTAGAGCGCGTACAGAAAGATTACGGTCCATGGGCGCTTCACACAGGTCAAACTGGTTGGAGACAAACAGGTCAGTTCCATAGCTGTACTAACCACATGCAACGTGCAATGGCACTTCACGGTTACTCTGTGAAGAAAATCGGTGACTACTCAACAGGTGCTGGTCAAACGATCATGCCTTACGTGCTAGGTTCTACTGAAGTTTACGCACAAGGTACATCTTGGGAACTTATCCTAGAAAACAGTGACAACATTGTTCTTTGGGGTAACGATCCAGTTAAAAACCTTCAAGTAGGTTGGACATGTGAGACTCACGAGTCGTTCGCATACCTAGAACAGCTGAAAGAAAAAGTTGCTAAGAAAGAGATCAACGTTGTTTCTGTTGACCCTGTTAAAAACAAAACAGGTCGTTACCTAGAAAACGAGCAAATGTACATCAACCCACAAACTGATGTGGCGTTCATGCTTGGTGTTGCTCACGTTCTTTACAACGAAGGCCTATACGACAAGAAGTTCATCGAAACTTACTGTCTAGGTTTTGAAGATTTCATCAAGTACGTTCAAGGTGAAACGAAAGACAGAGTTGAGAAGACGCCAGAATGGGCTTCTGCTATCTGTGGCGCAAGCGCGGACTCTATTCGTGACTTCGCTAAGATGCTGGTTAACGGTCGTACACAGATTCTTGTTGGTTGGAGTATCCAACGTCAAGAGCACGGTGAACAGCCTTACTGGATGTGTGCAGTTATCGCAGCAATGGTTGGCCAAATTGGTCTACCGGGCGGTGGTATCTCTTACGGTCACCACTACTCTGGTATCGGTGTATCTTCAACTGGCTTCGCTGCTCCGGGTTCTTTCCCGCTGAACATCGACCAAGGTCAATCACCTAAGTACACCAACACAGATTACAACGGCTACAGCCGCGTAATCCCAGTTGCTCGTTGGGTTGATAGCTTGCTAGAGCCTGGTAAGAAGATCAAAGCGAATGGTTCAACGGTAACACTACCTGATATCAAGATGATGGTATTTAGTGGTAACAACCCGTGGCACCACCACCAAGATCGCAACAAGATGCGTAAAGCATTCAAGAGCCTACAAACTGTAGTGGCTGTTGATTTTGCTTGGACTGCAACTTGTCGTCACTCTGACATCGTGCTTCCTGCATGTACTCAGTGGGAACGAAACGATATTGATGGTTATGGCGCATACTCTGGCCGTGGTTTGATCGCAATGCACAAGCTAGTGGATCCTCTGTTCCAGTCTAAGACTGACTTCGAGATCATGTCTAGCCTAACTAAGCGTTGGGGTCGTTACGACGATTACACGCGTGGTATGGACGAAATGCAGTGGGTTAAATCTCTGTACGACGAATGTCGCGCATCAAACGAAGGTAGCTTCGAAATGCCTGAGTTTGCTGAGTTCTGGGAGAAAGGTTTCCTAGACTTCGGCAAAGGTAAGCCATGGACTCGTCACGCTTCATTCCGTGAAGATCCAGAGATCAACGCACTAGGCACGCCTTCTGGTTTCATCGAAATCACAAGCCGTACTGTTGGCAACATGGGTTACGAGCACTGTCAAGAACACCCAATGTGGTTCGAGAAATCTGAACGTTCACACGGTGGTCCAGGCTCTGACAAGCACCCGTACTGGCTACAATCTTGTCACCCAGACAAGCGTCTTCACTCTCAGATGTGTGAATCTGAAGAGTGGCGTGCGACTTACGCGGTACAAGGCCGTGAGCCAATCTACATCAACCCAGTAGATGCTAAGAAGAAAGGCATCAAAGATGGCGATGTAGTACGTGTGTTTAACGACCGTGGTCAACTACTAGCAGGTGCTGTTCTAATGGATAGCTACGCTCCTGGTGTTGTTCGTATCGAAGAAGGTGCTTGGTACGGTCCGATCAACGAGAAAGTGGGCGCGCTAGATACATACGGCGATCCAAACACACTGACTCAAGATATCGGTACGTCTGAACTTGCTCAAGCAACGTCAGCAAACACATGTTTGGTTGATTTCGAGAAGTTCCAAGGCAAACTGCCTCCAGTAACTTCATTCGGTGGTCCAATCGAAGTTTCTTAAGTCTTGTCTTAAGAACCAAGATTAAAGCTTGAATTAAAGCCCCTGTAAGCACTCTTACAGGGGCTTTTTGTATTTTTGATATCAGTGTTGGTGTTTCTAAATAAGCATTATACAGGGCTAATAGAGGGCGTTTTTGAGACAGGCTGTAACGCGCTGTTTGAGAGAGGTGGTAGAAGCAGTGAAGCAGGAAGGGAATGTAAAAAGAACCTGTGGAAAGACTTAAGCAGACGGAAACAAAAAGGCCGATACAAAGTACCGACCTTACAGAAGCCTATGTAGTTAACTCTACTCAAGTTAGATCTCAAATATAAACCAGTAGCTATAAGCACAGATTAGTGCGGGCACACTAGAGTATAAGGTCGCGACCAGTGCCGCTTTGGGAGCCATCGCAATCGCAGGGAATAGCGCGTCACCATCATTTGAAATTGCGTTACCTACCTGAGCCGAAAGTGGCAGGGCGCCTGAAAGGTATAAGCTAGTGACCAATAATTGCGGTCCACAGCCCGGTAGCAAACCCATCAACACGCCAGCCAGGGGGAGCATGATGCCCCAGCTTGAGAATAGCGTCGCAAAATCAACATTTGCTATCACAGAGCCAAATTCAAAGAAAAGAAAGGCAACCACAACCCACGCTGTCACAAAGTTGGTGTCTTGAGCGGTTTTTTGCAGTGGATGTGAGCCTAAACATTTCTCATCTTCACTTACTGCTGATTTGTAATCTTCAATTTCACGGGTTAGCCCCCACAGAAACATCGAGCTGATCAGCAAAACTGTCCCCGCCCATTCCATCGACATTTCAGGCAAAGCGAGCAGCTCGTTCACATCGACTTGAAAAGAGCCAAGTAGGGCAACGGCAGCACCCGGAATAATCAGTACAGACCACAGGTAATCTTGCAGGTTTATCGCTTTTTTAGAGACCGATTCTTTGTCTTGAGATTGAGAAGCACAGCTGCTCACCACTTCATTTTTCTCTGCTTTTTTTGGGCGTAAGAAGTCGTCTGCGTGAAACAAGTTAATGATTCGGCCTGACGCAGTACCCACGATCACGCCCATCGCCATCATGGCTAAACCTGTCTTAGGCTCGCTCGCTATGAGCAGGAACGCCGCGTCACCCATGGTTGAGACGAGCACCGCAACTACCGCACCAAATCCGAGTTTTCCCGAGATAAATTGTGTGGTTACCACTATCGCACCGCCACAGCCGGGCAACGCGCCCATGAGAGCCGCGAATACCACTTGGTTTGAACGAGATTGATGGACGAGCTTATTGAAGACGTTATCTTTGTTTATGTACAGACTTAACCAGTGGTAAATAGCCAAGGTTAAAGCAACATAACAAGACACTGCCCAAAACGCGTCTGACAAAGTAGTCACCGTCAGTTCTCGCGTAGCAGGCGCTGCAACCAAAGCTGCAAGTGAGACAGGCAAAAGCAGGCGCTTAAATGACAGTGAAAACTGAGTTGTTTTCGCAGCACTACTGCTTGGCAAAAAAGAGATTAGTCGATCCATAGGTGTTACTCAAAATTAGTGGCTTAAGATAAATATATACTAATGATAATAATTATCAATTGCATTTGTTTTTTTTTATCTATTGTTACTATTGGCTAAACCCACGAAACATGACCAATCTAAAAAAATGAGGTAAAGTATGGCTAATAAAGAGAGGCTCTAAAGGTAGAGTCATAATTGTTAGTGTAATAGGAAGAAACATGATTTTAGTTGTTGGTCACAAAAACCCTGATAGTGACAGTATTTGTAGTGCGTTAGTTGCAACTGAGCTTCTTAAGGCTCGTGGCGAGGAAGCGACACCAATTCGCCAAGGCGAGATCAACCGCGAAACTCAACACATTCTAGAAGTCGCTGGTGCTGAAAAGCCAGAGCTTCGTACTTCTGTTGCTGGTGAGAAAATCTGGCTAGTAGACTACTCAGATCTAGCACAAGCACCAGATGATGTTGCTGATGCAGAGATCGTAGGTATTGTTGATCACCACCGTCTAGGCGACGTGATGACAGTAAACCCAATGGAAGCTTGGATCTGGCCTGTTGGTTGTACAAACACTGTACTTTTCAACATGTTCAAGATTGAAGGTCACGCAATCTCTCAACAAATCGCTAAACTAATGATGTCTGCAATTCTTTCAGACACAGTTGGTTTCGCTTCTCCAACATGTACTCAAAAAGACAAAGACGCGGTTGCTGAGCTTGCTGAAATTGCTGGCGTAACTGACGTTGATGCATTCATCAAAGCGCTTCTAATCGCAAAAACAAACATCGAAGGCCTATCTGCTGCACAGCTAGTAGAAAAAGACCTTAAAGGCTACCCATTCAACGGTCGTGATGTTGTTGTTGGTCAAGTTGAACTTGCGACTCTTGAGCAAGTAGACGGCATGATCGAAGCGCTAGAAGCTGATCTTGAAGAGCGTTGTGAGAAAGACGGTCTAGCGTTCGCTGCGGTAATGCTAACAGATATCACTACTGCTCAAACTCGTCTTCTATACAAAGGTGAGTGGGCTGAGAAATTGGTTAAGCACGAGAAAGGCGGCGTATTAATGATGGAAAATACACTAAGCCGTAAGAAGCAAGGCTGGCCTTGGCTACAAGGTGAGCTTGTTTAATCAAGTCGCTTAATATTAAACGCCTGCTTATTTAGCAGGCGTTTTTCTTTGAAGTAGACTTTCTTCTTCATCGATAATGTTTGAAGTTAACAACACTCGGCATAAAATAGCTTTAAGAGCAAAGTTACTGACTAAAGTAGGAAATTAAGATGACTACACAGCTAGACGATAAAAAAATCGCTGAAATCAACAAGTATACGGGCGAGCAACGCCTGAAATACTGTGTGAAAGAAATCGTAGCAAACCGTGAAGTATGGATCTTAACCGATGAACACGGTTGTGTAATGCTGAACACAGAAGATGAAGATTGTGTTCCAGTATGGCCAAACCAAGAGTTCGCAGAATCATGGGCAACGGGTGATTGGTCTGAGTGTAAAGCTGAGTCTATTTCGTTGAACAAATGGCACAGTCGCTGGACGAACGGTCTAGAAGACGACGAACTTGCTGTTGTAGTATTCCCGAACGAGCAAGAAGAAGGCGTTATCTTGTTCCCGGATGAGTTCGACTTCGAATTGAAAAAGCAGGCAGCTAAGCGCTAGTTCTTTCGTAATACAGTAACATCGTAAGTCAGCGTTGCCTTTCTTAGGCAGCGCTATCATTCAATTATCCCATCTAAGTTACTTCCAACGTATATTCGTCAATACCCAATCAACTGATACAAAGGCGCTTGCTGTGCGGCTTTAGAAGCTTGCTGAAGCACACCTGTTTTGCTGTATCTCTTGAGTATCTTTCGAACGATAGGTTTTACTTCAGATTTTGTCATTCCAGCTTTCAATTCTGGTTCATACAGCAATTGCAGTAGCACTACGTCTAACGGCGATAATAAGTCTTCTGGCGTGTGGTCGTTGAAAATAGAAGGGTAGGCTTTATCTGAATCATTCGGCAGGCCTAGAACTTGTGTGATCTCTTCCACGATACAGGCGACCAGCTTACCTCGCGATCTTGCCTGATCAACCGGGATTACAATCCCAGCGTATACAATCTCGCCTTTAGAATTGGTTCTATAGCCCGCCGTGCAGATGGCTCTATTTAAATGTTGAGTTGATTTGAGCTTGAGCACCGATTTCGCCTCAGATACCCACTGGCTCTGCCTTGTGTATATCCATTTAACGTTCGCTTCGGACTCTTTACTGACGATTGTTATTGGATGTTGGGTGACTTCAGATAAGTGTTTGATATGAAGCTCTGTGATCTCTTGATGCAGTTCCTCATCGCCCACTCGATGATCGATCCAAATCTTGATCGGTTGTTTCCACTTGGCGAGCGGTTTGTTGCCTTGGGAGTATTCGTGTTGAAGCGCGACGTTATAAAAGGCAGTTTCGACGAAGCTTCTATCTAGCCATGTGAGCGGTGTGCTTGTCGCGTTAAAGGACAACAGCACCAACAAGAGGGGAAGCATTGAAGCTGTTCGATACATACTTTTCCCCTCTGCTAAATGTAGCGTGATTCCAGGTTAGTGGTTCGGCGCTTTGGAGAAATGGCTCTCAACCAATCTTTGGGTGATTTGGTGAGTTGGATTGGTTAGCACTTGATCTGTTTCCCCACTCTCAACCACATTGCCTTCATGCATGACAATAATCTTGTCGGTAATGTGCTTAACAATACCGAGGTGTTGAGATACATAAACGAACGATACGCCCATCTCTTCTTGTAACTCTAAGAACAGATTGATGATTTGCGAGCGCATTGCCATGTCCAAACCATTTAAAGCTTCATCAGCAACAATGATGGATGGCTGAAGTATTAAGGCACGAGCCAAACAAACCCTTTGTTTCTGGCCTGCAGCAAGCATCTGAGGGTAGAAATACGCATGTTCCGGTAGAAGGCCTACGCGCAGTAGTGTGTCTTTCACACGACGCATACGAGCTTCTGGAGGCATGTTGGTGTTTCGCTTTAATGGACCTTCAAGAATTCGACCGATCTGAATGCGCGGGTTAAGTGACGTATTCGGATCTTGGAAGATCATTCGAATCAGCTTACAACGAGTCGAGTAGTCTTTGTGCTCTAGCTTTTCGCCATTCACGCGGATCTCGCCTGCGGTTGGCTCCACCATGCCTGCGAGCATTCTGGCTAATGTTGATTTGCCAGAACCATTCTGGCCGATAAAACCAATTGTCTGGCCTGCTTCAAGAGAAAAGCTAACTGGCTTCACCGCCTGATGAATCTTTTTACGGAAAAGACCAGAGCGAGTCGTAAAGTCTTTAGACAAATCACTGACTTCTAATAATGCACTCATGATTTCTTTTTCTTCTCCATATTCAGAGGGAAGTGACAGTTGAACTTATGGTTCTTGATACGTTTCGTATGTGGGATCTCGACACACTGCCTTTGTGCGTATGGGCAGCGAGGCCCTAATCGACAACCAATAGGAAGATGTTGCAGCGGTGGAATTGACCCCGGCAAAGACTGGAGCTTCTCCTTGTGGGGAATCCAGTCGTTAAAGTCTGGCATCGCTTTTAACAAAGCAACGGTGTACGGGTGCTTTGGTGCATCCAACAGCTTCGGTGTATCAGCGGATTCTACCGATTGACCACAGTACATCACGGTAATGCGAGTCGCCCATTGGGTAATGGTGGTTAAGTCATGGCCGATCAACACGATGGTGGTGTTATTGATCTGGTTCATACGACTCAAAAGACGCAATATTTGAGACTGTGTAATTGGGTCTAAATCGTTGGTTGGCTCGTCAGCAATCAAGACTTTTGGCTTGGCAGCGATCGCCATTGCGATCATGACTTTTTGACACTCACCATCTGTCAGCTCATAAGAGTAACTGTCCATTAGGCGAGAGTGGTCTTTGATGCCGACTTTGTGTAGTAATGCGATCGCTTGCTTCTTACGCCACTTAAATCGTTGCCACCAACGACCTTCAAACGAATGGGAAGGGATCGCTTCAACGAGCTGGTTACCTACTTTTTCAGAAGGGTCAAGGCACGTTGATGGCTCTTGGAAGATCATTGCGATATCGCGGGCGATCACTCGGCGTCTTTCTTTCGGCGTCAGTTGCAGTAGGTCGATATTACCTAAGCGCATTCGGTCTGCAGAAACCTTCCAGTTTTCTTTACATACTCCGACGATCGCTTTTGCAACCAAACTCTTACCTGAGCCTGATTCACCTACTAAGCCACGAATTTCCCCTTCATTGAGGGTAATACTCATTCGATCTACGGCTTTAACCATCCCTTGAGGGGTCTCAATCTCGATGGTTAGATGTCGAATATCAAGTAACGGCATTATTCGATTCCTGCATTTAGCGCTTGGCGAACACCTTCACCGACGAGGTTAATCACGATAACTGTAAACATAATAGCTAAGCCGGGTAGGGTAACTGTCCATGGCGCAAGGTAAATCAACTCGACCGAATCACCCAAGATGGAGCCCCATTCGGTACTCGGTGCTTGAGCGCCAAGCCCTAGGAAACCTAAAGCCGTGATATCAAGAATTGCGACTGACAGTGCCAGCGTAACTTCAAGAGCGATCACGGTAAGGATGTTCGGAAGGATTGAGTTCCATAGCAGGTAAAAATCGTTCGCACCATCAAGGCGAGAAGCCAGAATATAGTCTTTTTCTACTTCAGCATGCACGGCAATGTACACCGAGCGTATAAAGCGCGGGATCAGTGCCAAGCACAAGGCGAGCAAGATATTAAACTCCCCAAAGCCAAGGAATGCCACGAAGATAATCGCCAGCAGAAGAGATGGAATCGACATAACAGTATCAAGCAGGTGGTTTAGCGTGCTTGATAGTAAACCGCGCGTCATACCAGCAAGTACGCCAATCAGACAACCAATGACGGCTGCGATAAAGGTAATCACCACCGCGGCGCCGAAGGTTAACTGAGAGCCAATTATTAGGCGAGAGAGAATATCTCTGCCTAAGTCATCCGTACCCAAAAAGTATTCTACCGTTCCCGCAGGATCCCAAGAGGGCGGCGTTAATAGGTGACCGGTTTGTTCTTGTGCATCATGCGGGGTTAGCCACGGTGAAGTGACGGTGACCAGAATGATAAGCACCAAACACCACAAGCCAAACATAGCTAGATTATTGCTGCGGAAGCTGCGCCAGAAACGTTCGAACTGGGTTGGAATCTGTTCTTCTTGGTAGACGTTATTTGTTAGCATACCATTCCTTCCTTACCAGTGGATTGATCATCGCGCCCAGTAGATCGGACAGAATATTAGCGGTCAAAACTAAGGTAGCCACCACAATTACACCAGCTTGAATTGAAACGTAATCTTGATTCGATAAGGCATCCAATAACCAGCGGCCAATGCCCGGCCAGTTAAAGATAGACTCGGTAACAATAGCAAGCGTTAACATACTCGATAGCTGAACACCGACCTTAGGAATAATCGGAGGTATCGCGTTTCTTAGCACGTGCTGCGTGATGATCTCTCTAGTGGAAAGACCTTTAATTCGCGCAGCGCGGATGTAGTTTTGCGTCATTACTTCAGCCACTGACGCTCTCATCAATCGGATGACCTGAGTCGTTGGCGCCAGTGCTAAAACAAGACAAGGCAACGCCATGTGCTCGATAACACTTTGTAGTGCGTGCGCACGGTAGCGACCCTCGGCAAAAAAGGCGTCAATCATCGCGAATCCAGTCACGTGTTCAATCTCGTAAAGTAGGTCGTATCGGCCACCAACTGGGAACATTTCAAAGTGCAGTGAAAACACCATGATCATCAGCAACGCGACCCAAAATATAGGCGCAGAGTAACCGGCCATTGAGGTGAACGATATGGTGGTATCAACAAATTTACCTTGTCTCATACCAGCAATGGTGCCGAAAGGGATACCGATGATGAGTGCCAACACAAAGGCAAAGAAGCACAGCTCTAGCGTTGCAGGGAACACCAGGACCAACTCATCGATGATAGGCACACCGTGTTTGCTTAGGCCAAAGTTTAGCGTCGATAATTCAGTGATATAGCTAATCCAACCGGGCCAAAAATCTTGAATTGCCCAAGGTGAGGTTTGGTCTAATCGAAGCAGGGAAAAACCTACCAAGGTCAGAATTCCTAGCGTAATAACGAATAAGTTTACACGTCTTAATGTATACCAAAACATTACTGCACCTCTCTTCTGACTTGATCAAAAGGTTGGGCATTGAAAGGACTTGCTTTAAAGCCTGTTAGCGAACGATCGTGCACGCGAAATTGCACGCCATGAGCTAAAGGAATCACAGGAACTTCTTCATTGAGAATGTTTTGGGCTTGTCGGTACAAGTTCACACGGTGCCTTTGTTGATTGATCTCTAATGCTAAGTCGAGAAGGAAATCAAAGTCTGAATTACACCACATCGAGACGTTTAACCCTGCACGCTCAGAGCTGCATGAGAGCAGCGGACGTAAGAAGTTGTCCGGGTCACCGGTATTGCCTATCCAGCCTGTAAGCAACAAGTCTGTTGAGGAAATAGAGGACAACTGTGTGCGGTCAAATCGGTCGTCGGTATAGAGTTTCAATTCAATACCAATATCGGCTAAGTTTGCTTGGATAAGTTCTGCCGTTTTTCTTGGACTTGGATTGTATGCGCGTGGCTCTAGTGGTACCCACATTGAAAGCTCTAACCCAGGTTCAACGCCAGCTTCTTTGAGAAGCGCAACCGCATAGTTTCGGTCGTAGCGAACTTGAACGCTGTCTTTTTGGTGAGCCCAAGAAGTCGGAGGAAGCAAGGTGTAGGCTTTGGTTCCTGTACCGTAATACACAGAATCAAGAATGTTCTGACGATTGATAGCTAAGTTGAGCGCTTTACGAACTCGAGAGTCACGCAGTGCAGGGTGCTCAGTATTCAGCGCGATGAAAGAGACATTAACCGCCGGAGTAGCAGAAATCTTCAACTCTTCATGAGCCTGAATAATAGGGATTTGGCTAGAAATTGGTGAGTTGAGCACGTCACACTCACTACGCAGAAGCTTGGCAAGTGTGCCTGTTCCACGTTGCGAAGTATCGAACACAACTTGGTCCATTTGTACTTCACCCTTCCAGTAGTGCTTGTTCTTTTTCAAGCGCACTAGGTCGTTGATTTGGTATTCATCCAAGTAGAAAGGGCCAGTGCCGACTGGATTGGAATCGATTCGATTTTTCTCATCCGCTGCAATGAGCTGATTGGCATACTCTTTAGAGTGAATGACCGCATAGCTGGTGGCGATGTTATTGAGAAATGAATTGTCTGGGCGACTTAATTGGAATTTCACTGTTAGGTCGTCAACCGCGGTGATATCGACAATCAGGGTCTTGAAGTCGATTCCGGCAAACCACGGGTATAGGCCGCCACCCACATAATGAAATGGGTTTGAACTATCAATGACACGTTCAAAGCTAAACACCACATCTTGTGCATTCATGCTACGAGTAGGGGTGAACCAGTCTGTCGTTTGGAACGCAACATTTGGGCGCAGTTTGAACGTGTACTCTGTACCTGATTTATCAACAGACCAACTTGTCGCCAAGTTCTGTTTTGGTCGGTACGTCATCGGATCAAGAGTGAGCAGTGTATCGAAAATTTGAGGACTCAGCGATTCTGCGGTAATGCCACTATCAACCAGCTGTGGGTTGAAGGTACTAGGATTACCTTGGCCGCAATAAATGAAGCCTTTTTCACGGATTTGCTCGTGATTCACACTCTCACCACATCCAGCGAGAAAGCTCAGCGTACAGATGCTCAGTGATAGTCTTATTAGTGCTTTCATAAAAAGAAATACTTTTCGAAACGAGGCGTTAGAGGAGCCTCAAGATCCGGACAATTTAACATTTTATTTATTCGGCTCCAAATAATAATCAAGCGTGGACAGCTATTTATCGTTAGCTTGTCCGACAATCGCGTACTTCCTCACCATTCCACGTAATTGGTTGTAGGTTAACCCAAGTAATTCTGCGGCTTGTTTCTGGTTATATTTGCTCTGTTTGAGGGCTTGGTTGAGTAGCTTGATGTCTTGTTGTTCTTGCCATGCTTTGTAATCAAGCGGCAAAGAAAACAAGCTCTCTGATGAAGTATGGCTGTTAGACGGCTCATTGCCAGTTTCCGGAGAGGAATCTTGCTCTGTTTTCCATGCGGGTTTAAATGGGTTAAACACCAAATATTCAATAGGATATGGATCTTTTCCGTGCTGATAGATAGCTCGCTCAATGACGTTTTTGAGTTCTCGTACATTCCCTGGCCAAGAATAATCCAAAAGCGATTCAACGGCAGAGGGGGCAAAGCCAACAAACAACGCCAATTCCAATTCACGACACATCTTAATGGCGTAATATTCTGCCAGTAGCATGATGTCTTCTTTTCGCTCACGCAAAGGAGGGATAGTAATGACGTCAAACGCCAGTCTATCTAATAGGTCTGCTCGGAATTCGCCCTTTAATGCCATGTCTGGTAAGTCGGCATTGGTTGCACACACCAGTCTGACATTGGCACTTAGTGCCTTTTGCCCACCGACACGTTCATATTGCCCGTATTCAATAACGCGCAGTAGTTTCTCTTGAACCGCAAGGGGAGTGGTCGCCAGCTCATCCAGAAACAGCGTTCCGCCTTCTGCTCTTTCAAAACGACCTTGATGACGCCCTTTCGAACCCGTAAAGGATCCCGATTCATGACCAAACAGTTCTGAATCAATCAAACCTTCACTTAAGGTTGAGCAGTTCAATGAGATCAAAGGTTGATCCCAACGTCTTGAAAGGTAATGCAGTCTTTGTGCGATCAACTCTTTACCTGTGCCACGTTCGCCAATGATCAGAATGGGTCTTTCTATTGGTGCGAGTTGGGAAACTTTATCTAACACAGAGAGAAAGCTAGGTGATTCACCAATGAGGTTCTGCTGCATAGCGGGTCCTTGTATGAATTAATCGCTGGAGAGGTCATGTAAGAGCCATAGTGGTGAAAAATACCAATACTTGGCTAAATTCATCATAGCATGGTTCGAGTTAATCACCATTTTATTGTAAGTAACTGATAATAAATGGCTTAAAAGTTGGCACGCTACTTGGATTATTTATGGTAGGTTTAACAACAAACGTAAATTTTTGAGCAAGTGGATTGATAAAGTCGCACAACGATTTGAAACGCATTTGCCATCATTGTAATTAAGGAGTTCCTCATGGGTATTTTTTCTCGCTTTGCAGACATTGTAAATTCAAACATCAGTGCACTATTAGATAAGGCTGAAGATCCAGAAAAGATGATTCGTCTTATTATCCAAGAAATGGAAGACACCTTAGTTGAAGTTCGTACCAACTCAGCAAAAGCAATTGCTGACAAGAAAGAGCTAGCGCGTAAAGTAGAAGCTATCGAAACACAGATTCTAGATTGGCAAAATAAAGCGACACTTGCCCTGACCAAACAACGCGAAGATTTGGCGAGAGCGGCGCTAATCGAAAAGCAAAAACTGGAAGACATCATCAAGAGCCTTCACACCGAACAAACCTTGGTTCATGAAACCATCGAAAAATTGACGAGTGAAATTGGTAAACTTGAAACAAAAATCGCAGAAACTCGTGCAAAGCAACAAGCATTAATGATTCGTAACAATGCGGCAAGCAACCGTCGTGATGTTCAAAAACACCTGCACTCAAGCAAAACCAACGAAGCAATGGCGAAGTTTGAGCAATTCTCGCGTAAAGTGGATGAATTAGAAGCTGAAGCGGACGTTTACGCTAAGACTGGCAACGCAAAATCTTTAGACCAAGAGTTTGCCGAGCTACAAGCTCAAGATGAAATCGAAAAAGAGCTAGCGAAACTGAAGCAACAAGTTGAAAACCGCGATAAATAATCTAGGAGTTGTCTATGTCAACATTTCTAATTGCAGGTCCACTGATTGTCTTTTTAATCTTCGTGGCACCGCTATGGTTATTCTTACATTACCGCAGCAAGAAGAAATCCAGCAATGGTCTTTCTGAAACGGATCTTCAACGTCTGCATAAGCTTTCTGCGCAAGCCGAATCCATGCAAGACCGAGTGAAAACGCTAGAAAAAATACTGGATGCGGAGTCGCCTAACTGGAGACGAAACTATGAGTAGAGAACTGTATCGCGACACGATTAACGGCAAATTGTCTGGTGTGTGTGCAGGGTTAGCGAACTATTTTGGCCTTGAAGTGTGGTTGGTTCGCATCTTAGTTATCTCAGCAGCACTGCTTGGTGGTAGTTTTCTGGTGTTATTAGCGTATTTAGCTTTGACATTTATGCTTGAAAAACAACCACCTCAGTATGTCGACCAAATGAAGGCGAAACAAGAGCATACGCTGAAGCAAAAGCCTTGGGAAAAAGGGCAAACTGCAGAGTCGCTATTGAACACTTTAGAGGGTGATTTCCAGAAGTTAGAGACCAGTGTCCGCAACATGGAAGCTTATGTCACCTCAGATACGTTTAAAGTGAATCGTGAATTTAAGAACATGTAGTGGTAAAACCTAAAAAGGATTAGATAACGGTTTAGGAAAATTTATTCCAAGCCGTTATTTTTTTTAATAATTTTCTCTAAATAAATCTTACGCTGACTGGTAAGTTACATGTGATTAATCTATGTTATAAAAATATTTATAGATATGGATGATCACCAATGTATAGAGCCTCCCTTGTCCTATTGACTGCCTTAGCTGGGTTGTCTGGGTGTGGTAAGGAGCTTCCTCCCGTGCCTGAACCTGAGTCCAGACCCGCCAAACTCTTCACTGTCTCCGTCGGTAATAATGCCTTTGAGCGTAATTTCCCTGCTACCACAGAAGCTGGTGACAGAGCGGTACTCGCATTCCGTGTTCCTGGGTTATTGCAGAGCATCGATGTGACCGCTGGGCAGCACGTGTCTAAAGGCGACGAGCTTGCTAAGTTAAATCCCGATGAATATCAACTACTAGAGAAGCAAGCAAAAGCGAATTTTCAGCTAGCCGATGTTCAATATCAACGTGCGATCAAACTTCGTAAAGATCGTGTGGTATCAGAGCAAGATTTCGACCAAGCGAAAGCGAACCACAATTCAGCTCGCGCGGTGCTTAATCAAGCTAACGCGAATCTTCGCTACACCACTTTGGTTGCGCCGTATGACGGAACCATTTCCATCATTCCTGCTGAAAACCATGAATACATTGCGGCTAAACAAGGCGTGATGAATATTCAAACCAATCAAATTCTTAAAGTCGTCTTCTTATTACCCGACCAACTTATTACGCGCTTTTCATCAGGGGTCGAGATTGATGCAACCATGGTTTTTGATGCGTTTCCTGAAAACTCTTACGTTTTAACCTTCCAAGAAGTGGATACCGAAGCTGACCCGAAAACAGGTTCGTACAAAGTCACCATGGTAATGGAAAGACCCACCGATGTGGGTATTTTGCCCGGTATGTCTGGCTCGGTAAATCTCGTTTCATCGTTAGCGGCGGCCACCAAAATACCAACGTCAGCAATGATGACCGATGGGGATGATGTCTCTGTATGGCGTGTGAATAGCGACGGCATTGTTGAAAATGTTGCCATTGTCATCGATGAAAAACGCCATATCGTCTCTGGATTGAACGATGGCGATCGCATTGTGACTTCTGGCGTCAATGGTCTTGAGTCGGGCATTAAAGTTCGAGAGTGGATCAAGGAAAGGGGGCTATAACATGAAAACACTTAAAGTGGCTGCTGGCCTGTCGTGTTTAGCCTTACTGACGGCTTGTGAAGATAAGCAAGCTGTAGAAGTGAATAACACGCCCTTGGTTAAAGCTATCGAGATTTCAGTCATCGATTTTAGCGACAAACTCTATTTCCCTGCGGTAGCAAACGCTGCTGAGAAGGCTCACCTCAGTTTCCGAGTTGCGGGTGAAATCTTCAAGCTAGATGTGAAGGAAGGTGAACGAGTTGCCAAAGGGGACATCATTGCCGAGCTTGACCCTACCGATTATCAATTGGATGTGGACAATGCTCAAGCTCGTTACACGGTAATCAATAGTCAATACCGACGTTCGAGTCCGCTAGTGAAGAAAGGCTTATTGGCTAAGTCGCAATTCGATGAAATTGCCGCTCAACGCCAGATTGCTTATGCCGAGTTGGAACTGGCGAAACTGCGCTTATCGTTCACTATGCTTCGTGCGCCTGTTGATGGGATTATTTCTCGAGTCAGTGTCGACCAATATGAAAATATTCAGGTAGGCCAACAGATTGTGAACATTCACAGTGTTGAGGATGTCGAAGTTGTGATTCAGCTCCCTGACCAAATTTATGTGAATCAACCCAATGAAACGCTCCTCTCGAACGTGGAAGCTGTGGTGAGAGTGCCAAGCGGTAATGAATACACCGCAGGTATTAAAGAGTTCACCACTGAACCCGATCCAAGTACGGGTACCTTCACGGTTACATTAGCTTTGCCGATGCCAGAAGACGATTTGATTCTTGATGGTATGGCCGTTGATGTGACTTCAAACGGGCGGGATATCGGTTTGGAGCTAAAAGCTGGTGTACTTATTCCGATCGAAGCGGTATTCAATGCAGACGGTGATGAACTGGATCGTAAAAACTCTTATGTGTGGGTTCTTAACGACGACAAGACAGTCTCGAAACAACAAGTCGTGTTAGGAAAAGCAAACCAGGAAACATTGCAGGTAGTGAAAGGATTGGAAATGGGGCAGCATGTCGTTGTTGCAGGCGTATCGCGATTGCGAGATGGGATGACAGTGGAAGTATTGTCTCAGGAGACGAACAATGAGTGAAGTAAAAAACAAGCCCCAAAATGACGATCAACAGGGTGATGATCAGATCACAGGTGTTGCTTCTTACTTTATACGTAACAAAGTCATTAGCTGGATGCTATCTCTGATCTTTCTTATTGGTGGTGTTTCAGCATTCTTCGGTTTGGGGCGTTTAGAAGATCCTGCCTTTACCATCAAAGATGCAATGGTCGTGACTTCATACCCGGGGGCAACGCCTCAGCAGGTGGAAGAAGAAGTTACCTACCCACTAGAGAAAGCGATTCAACAGCTTACCTATGTCGACGAAGTGAACTCTATTTCAAGCCGTGGCCTGTCTCAGGTAACGGTAACGATGAAGAATAACTATGGTCCGGACGATCTTCCGCAAATTTGGGATGAACTTCGCCGAAAAGTGAATGATCTTAAGGTTGAACTGCCACCTGGGGTCAATGATCCTCAAGTCATTGATGACTTCGGTGACGTTTACGGGATCTTGCTTGCGGTGACGGGTGATGGTTATAGCTACAAAGAGCTGCTGGATTACATTGATTATCTAAGGCGAGAGCTGGAGTTGGTTGATGGGGTCAGTAAGGTCTCTGTTTCTGGTCAACAACAAGAGCAAGTATTCATTGAGATATCGATGAAGCGGATAAGCTCCTTAGGTCTGTCTCCAAGCACGGTATTTAATCTTTTATCGACTCAAAATATTGTATCAAGTGCAGGAGCGGTAAGGATTGGTGATGAATATATTCGAATCCATCCAACGGGTGAGTTCCAGAACGTTGAACAGCTTGGAGATTTGATTCTTACGGAAGGTGGCGCTCAAGGGCTTATCTATCTAAAAGATGTGGCGAATGTAACTCGTGGTTACGTTGAGGTACCGAGTAACATCATTGGTTATAACGGCGAACTCGCGCTTAACCTGGGTGTCTCTTTTGCGCAAGGCGTGAACGTGGTCGCAGTGGGTGAAGACTTTGATCGAAGACTCGCCGAGCTTAAATATCAACAACCCGTCGGTATCGACATCTCCGAGGTTTATAACCAACCTAAAGAGGTGAACAAGTCGGTAAGCGGATTTGTGGTGAGTTTAGGGCAGGCGGTTGCGATCGTAATCGTGGTGTTACTGTTCTTCATGGGAGTACGATCGGGTCTGTTGATTGGTTTGATACTGCTATTGACCGTATTCGGCACCTTTATTTTCATGCAGTACTTCAAAATCGACCTTCAACGTATTTCACTGGGCGCGTTGGTTATTGCCTTGGGGATGCTGGTGGATAATGCCATTGTGGTGGTGGAGGGGATATTGATCGGCACGCAGAAGGGGCGAACCCGGATGCAGGCCGCCACTGATATCGTGACCCAAACCAAATGGCCACTGCTCGGTGCAACGGTGATTGCGGTCACCGCGTTTGCTCCAATTGGTTTGTCTGAAGATTCAACGGGCGAATACTGTGGCACCTTGTTCACGGTACTATTGATTTCATTGATGCTGAGTTGGTTTACTGCTATCTCGATCACGCCGTTTTTTGCCGATATCTTCTTCAGAGGACAGAAGGTTGATCCCGATAACGAAGGCAAAGACCCATACAACGGGATGGTTTTTGTTATCTATAAAAACTTCCTTGAGTTCTGTATGAAACGCGCGTGGCTAACCATGATCGTTCTGGTGATTGGTTTAGGTGCGAGTGTGTACGGTTTTGGCTTTGTGAAACAAGCATTCTTCCCATCTTCAACTACTCCGATGTTCCAAGTGGATGTTTGGATGCCAGAAGGTACGGATATTCGAGCAACTAATACCAAGTTGAGAGTGCTTGAGAGTTGGTTGTCGGAACAAAGTGAAGTTGAACATATCACGACCACGGCCGGTAAAGGTCTGCAGCGTTTCATGTTGACCTACTCACCCGAGAAGAGTTATAGCGCGTATGGCGAAATCACGGTTCGTGTGACAGATTATCAGGTACTTGAAGGGCTGATGCGTCGCTTCCGTGAACACGTTGACAGTCAGTTCCCTGAAATTGATTACAAACTTAAGCAAATTGAATTAGGCCCTAGTGGCGGTGCGAAAATTGAGGCTCGAATCGTCGGTTCAGACCCAACCGTGCTACGTTCAATCGCAGCTCAAGTTATGGACATCATGCGTGCTGATGACGGAGCATTTAACGTTCGTCATGATTGGCGTGAAAGAACTAAGGTATTAGAGCCTCAGTTCAATGAAAGCCAAGCGCGTCGTTATGGTATTACCAAGTCTGACGTTGATGATTTCCTAGCGATGTCTTTCTCTGGTAAGTCGATTGGTGTGTATCGTGATGGTACTACGTTGATGCCTATTGTGGCTCGTTTACCTGAAGATGAGCGAGTTGATATTCGCAACATCGAAGGTATGAAGATTTGGAGCCCGGCATTAAGCGAATATATTCCGTTGCAGCAAGTGACGCTTGGCTACGAATTGGAATGGGAAGATCCACTTATCATCCGTAAGAACCGTAAGCGTATGCTGACGGTAATGGCCGACAACGACCTATTGGGTGAAGAAACGGCTTCGACGTTACAGAAACGCTTACAGCCACAAATTGAAGCGATTGAGATGCCACCGGGTTATTCGTTGGAGTGGGGTGGTGAATATGAGTCATCTGCTGATGCACAAGCGTCTCTGTTTACCACTATGCCGATGGGTTACCTGTTCATGTTCTTGATTACCGTGTTCTTGTTCAACTCGGTCAAAGAACCGCTAATTGTTTGGCTAACGGTTCCATTAGCGCTAATCGGGGTAACGACAGGCTTATTAGCCTTGAATACACCATTTGGCTTCATGGCATTGCTAGGCTTCTTGAGTTTATCCGGGATGCTACTTAAGAACGGTATCGTACTGCTTGACCAAATTGAGATTGAGATGAAGTCCGGTAAAGATCCATATGTAGCGGTTGTTGATGCGGCACTGAGTCGTGTTCGTCCGGTATGTATGGCTGCGATCACCACCATTCTTGGTATGATCCCTCTACTACCGGACATCTTCTTTAAACCAATGGCAGTAACCATCATGTTTGGTTTAGGCTTTGCGACTGTACTCACGCTAATCGTAGTACCTGTGCTGTATCGTTTATTCCATAAAATTGAAGTGGCTTAACGTCAACTAACCTTTGAAATAATGCCCCTAATTGGGGCATTATTTTTATGTACGATTACTAAAAGAGACTATCGAAATGGAAGCGAATACAGTGGATAGAACGTGTGCATGGGCGCTTAAACATGAGCTTGAAAGGGAGTACCACGATGCAGAGTGGGGCGTGCCTGTTTATGATGACCAAGTTCTGTTTGAGTTCATTACTTTAGAAGGTGCTCAAGCCGGTCTGAGTTGGATTACGATCCTTAAAAAGCGTGAAGGCTATCGTGCCGCGTTCGATGATTACGATCTAAACAAGCTAGCTGAGCTGAATGAAGACAACGTGCCGCACATCATTGAAAACTTCGATGTGGTTAAACACAGGGGTAAGATTGCTTCGGTATACAACAATGCACGAGCAACGCTTGAATTACAGAAAGAGTTCGGCTCTCTTTCTAATGCCTTATGGCAATTTGTTGATAATGAAGTGATCGTGAATCAATGGACTGAGATGTCTCAAGTTCCCGCTTCTACCGAGCAATCTAAAGCGATGAGTAAGTTTTTGAAGAAGAGAGGCTTTAAGTTTGTAGGAGAAACAATCTGTTACGCATTTATGCAAGCAACAGGTATGGTCAATGATCATTTAGTCGGTTGCCCACACAAATAAAGTGTTATTTATTTCAGCGGAACAATCACTTAGAAATTGAAAAATTCATAGCCATTTTTTCATCGCTCTGAGATCTTTAAGTGGATGTGCTTTAAGGTTCAATATTGGCTTTGAAAGCTTCTGGACTATGAGCGGTTTGTATTATGAGCTGAAGTATCTAAATATGAGTATTTTGAGTTATGCTTTAAACAGAAAAAGGCAGGAATATCCTGCCTTTTTTGCATATTAGACCTATCGTCTCAGATTAAATCAGAGCGCTATAACGTTCTAATCCCGCCTCTAGATCAGCAATCAGGTCATCAACATCTTCTAACCCAATATGAACACGTATCAAGGTACCTTCGAAATTAGGATTGGCAACAGTTCTCAAGCTGTCAAAACTGCTTGGTTCGTTAGCTAGAATCAAACTTTCAAATCCACCCCAAGAGTAACCCATACTAAAATGTGTCATTCCATCAAGTAACGCTGTCGTCGCTTTGATATTAGAGTTGTTTAGTACAAAAGAGAACAAGCCATTACCGCCAGTAAAATCTCGTTTGAAGAATTCATGGCCTGGGCAAGACTCAAGAGCAGGGTGACGAACGTGGTTAACTTCAGGACGAGTCTCTAACCATTTTGCGACCTTCAAGCTGCTTTCTGCGTGTTGGCGTAGACGCACATCAAGAGTACGAATGCCGCGAAGCCCTAAATAAGCATCATCAGGTGAGACACATTGCCCCATCAAGTAACTTTGCTCTCTTAGTTGATCCCAGCATTTCTCATTGGCGACTGCCGTACCTAGCATCACATCAGAGTGACCCACGATGTATTTGGTCGCTGCTTGAATCGAGATATCAACACCAAAATCAAACGGTGAGAAGTTCACGCCAGCCGCCCAAGTATTGTCTAGCATAACGATGATGTCATGTTCATGAGCGATACGCGCTAGTGTTGGAATATCCTGCACTTCCATGGTGACAGAGCCTGGAGACTCAGTAAACAGCACCTTAGTGTTTGGCTTGATAAGGTCTTGGATACCTTCACCAATCGTTGGCTCGTAGTAAGTTGTCTCTACCCCCATCTTTTTCATGATGGTGTCACAGAAATCACGAGTAGGTTCGTAGCAGGTGTCAACCATTAAAATATGATCACCTGTTTCTACAAAAGAGAGAATGGCATTCGAAATTGCTGCTGTACCACACGGGTACAGTGCACAACCCGCGCCGCCTTCTACTTCAACCATCGCATCTTGGAAGGCAAAATGAGTGTTGGTTCCACGACGTCCGTAAAAAAGGGTCTTGTTAGCGCGGTTAATCGTAGCTTTACGCTTCTCTTCTACTGAGTTAAATACGACAGTTGAAGCGCGTTGTACTGG
Source organism: Vibrio sp. 10N.261.51.F11 (assembly GCF_041471665.1). NCBI lineage: Bacteria > Pseudomonadati > Pseudomonadota > Gammaproteobacteria > Vibrionales > Vibrionaceae > Vibrio > Vibrio sp. 10N.261.51.F11. The sequence goes on from NZ_JBFROW010000017.1 coordinate 45,344, forward strand.
TGGGTTAACAACACCATTGGTCCACTTCTTATCACGACCGGCAGTGATAAGTTTAGTGGTTTTGTTCTCGGACATGCTGTGAATTCCTTATCAATCGGTTATGTCCTATTTAAAACATGCCAAGAGTGTTCAAAGCAAGAGCGGAGCGGGGATTTTTGCGCTTTTCTTACGATTTTTAACCTTTCACTCAGTTAACAGTGAAAGGTTAAAAATGATCGATGGGGAAACAACGAGCCATAATCGACTCATTGCTGGAATTATAGGAGTGGGTTGAACAAGTAGAACAGCCTCTCAAAGAAGCGATTACTAAGGTTTCTTTGCTCCCACTGTTCTAACTCTACAGAGTGGGATGAAGCGATATAAGATTTCTGCAGCTCAGACAGTTTTTGCGTGAAATGCACATCATCCACAGCCAGAGTCACTTCAAAGTTGAGCCACAAACTGCGCATGTCGATATTGACGGTTCCGATCAAGCAAAACTCTTCATCGATCACTACCGATTTGGTATGAAGAAGGCCACCGTAAAATTCATAGATCTTCACGCCAGCTTCAAGCAACTCGGTATAAAACGCACGAGAAGCCCATTTAACCATTAGTGAATCGTTATTGTGTGGAATGATCAGTTCTACAGTTACGCCGCGTTGAGCTGTCATCTTAAGTGTTTCGAGTAAGTCAGCACTTGGCACAAAATAAGGTGTAGTAATACGTACAGAATGATTCGCTTGATTGATGGCGATGGTCAGTACTTGTAAGATCAAATATTCCGGCATGCCAGGGCCAGACGGCACTACTTGAACCGGATGATGTGTCATGATTTCTTCAACTGGGCATTCAGGTATATCAGGGAGAATGCGTTCACCAGTCTCAACTTCCCAATCCCAGCCATGAATAGCGGATAACACATTAACGGTTGGCCCAGTCACTCTGACCATTACATCAATCCACTGACCAACGCCGGAACTTTGTTTGAAGTGAGCAGGATCGACCATGTTCATTGAACCCGTATAGGCGATAGTCTCGTCAATCACAATGATTTTGCGGTGTTGTCTTAAATCTAGGCGACGTAAAAAAATACGCCATGGGCTCACTTCTAGTGCTTGTACGACTTGAACGCCTGCGTCCTTCATCATTGACTGCCAGTGGCTTTTGAAAAAGCGAGGGCTACCGGCTGAATCGAGCAAAACTTTAACATCTACGCCACGTTTTGCAGCGCGAATCAGCGCAGAGGCAACCGAATCGGTCAGGCCACCTGGATGCCAAATATAGAAAACTATCTTGATACTGGTTTGTGCATTTTCTATATCTTCGATAATTGCGTGTAGGATCTCGTTTGGTGAAGATTGCAGCGATAGAGTGTTTCCACTGAGTGCAGGGATGCCCATTCGATTGTTACAAAGCTCGTCAATCTTATGGATAGGGGAGCCGACTTTCCCTGGTTGGTGAAGTTGGCAATCATTCAATTGACGGAACCAGTCGCCGAAAGGGGTAAACATACGATGAGCGCGTTCAGCCCTTTTTCTGCCTAGGTTTAGCTCACCAAAAAGGAAGTAACAAGCTACACCAACAATCGGGATAATGTAGATAACCATTAGCCAAGCAAGAGAAACGCTGACAGAGCGTCGTTTTAGTACAACACGAAACGTCACACCGGCTACGAGAACCCAGTACAAAACAACAGAGGCCAAAGTTAAAAAATGATAAAGCTTATCCACATTGAATACTCGAAAAAAGAGACACTTAGATAGTAATGCTATTTAACGGATATGGGAATTTAAGGATTCAACTATTTACAAAATAGAGCAAAAGATGTAAATAGGTTAAAGTTGTTAAGTTTTGGTCAACTTAAGAAGAAAACGATTGTTTTGTATGAAAAGTCGGCATTTAACCATAAAAATTTACATCTTTAACGAAATTTGTACGGTATGCTCTTCCAATTTTATTCTTAAACTGGTTTACTTGCTAGACAACGAGCGTCAATCAAATCTTTTAGGTGTGTAAATTTATTTATACACCTTCCTTTTAAAGACGCCACCCAAAGCAAAACACAACATCACATAACACAAAAGTTTGGAGTACACGTGGCTACTAGTAATACAACCACAACACCCCGCGATACCTGGGGTTCGAAGTTAGGATTCGTAATGGCTGCAGCAGGTTCTGCTGTTGGCTTAGGTAACATTTGGAAATTCCCATACACAGCAGGCGAAAGTGGCGGTGGTGCATTCGTTGCCATTTACCTGTTTTTTGTAATTTTTATTGGTTTCAGTGTCATGCTGACTGAATTTGCGATTGGCCGTCATACGCAAAAATCAGCAGTAGGTGCATTTAAAACAACTGACCGTCGTTGGACGTTCGCTGGCGTTATCGGCGTATTCAGTGGTCTACTTATCATGGGTTTCTACCCAGTAGTAGGCGGTTGGTCAATCGCATACATCGGTAAAATTGCAGGTGGTCTTCTAGACGCACCAGAAGCAATTGGTGATAGCTTTGGTGGCTTTATCTCAAACCCAGTTCAACCACTAATGTGGATGGGCTTATACCTACTACTTAACGTTGTTATCGTTATGAAAGGTATCTCTGGTGGTATTGAGAAAGCAGGTAAGATCCTGATGCCGCTTCTTTTCATTATCCTTATTGTAGTATCAATCAAAGGCATTATGCTTCCGGGCGCGATGGCTGGTCTTGAGTTCCTATTCAGTCCTGACTTCTCTAAAGTAGACAGCAATGTAATCCTAGCCGCTCTAGGTCAAGCATTCTTCTCTCTAAGTCTTGGTATGGGTTGTATGATGACATACGGTTCTTACCTTAAGAAGAAAGAGAACCTAGTTCAGACAACAGCAATGGTAACCGCAATGGATACTGGTGTTGCTATTCTAGCTGGTGTTGCAATGTTCCCTGCAATGTTCGCGTTCGGTATGGAACCTGCAGCGGGCCCTGGTTTAGTATTCGTTGTTGTTCCTCAGCTATTCGCTGAAATGGGCGGCGTAATCGGTCTTCTATTTGCTCTTATGTTCTTCGTTGGTTTGAGTGTTGCGGCACTAACATCTTCAGTATCTCTACTTGAAGTTGTGGTTTCTTACCTAATCGATGAGAAAGGCATGAAGCGTGTAACAGCGGTACTGTCTGCAAGTGTTGTAATGGCGATTCTATGTATCTTCGCTTCTCTATCACTTGGCGGCTTCGGTCCAACACTGTTTGATACTGGCGCGTTCGACATTTTCGACCTACTAACGGATAAGATTTTCCTAGCGGTTGGCGGTATGTTGGTATGTATCTTCGCTGGTTGGAGACTAAACCGTGCAGACCTAGAGAAAGAAATCACTAACGACGGTGAAGTCTCTTTCCCACTATTTGGTCTATGGTACACACTAGTTAAGTACATCATCCCTGTAGCTATCGCAATCGTTGCGTTCATGGGTATCTCTTCTGGCTTCGATAGCGGTAAAGGTGCAATCATGCTACTAGGTATTGGTATCATTGCCGGTTTTGCGCTGATTTCTAAGAAGTTCTAATCGCAAGATAAAGTAATTTGATAAACGGGAGCTCATTAGCTCCCGTTTTTTTATGTCTGGAACTTAATTATCTAAGAAAAATAACCATTAAGGGTATCCGTCTGATAGCCGATATAAATGGAACGAATAGCTGTTAGAGCTATATTTTGATTTAGGTAGGTGTTGTTTGAAATTGTCAGTGAGAAAGAAACTGTATGCCGGTTTTGGCTCTATATTGGCGGTGCTTGTCACGTTAGTCGGTATTGTATGGATGGAAGTTATTGGCGCTCATAAGAGCGCCGATGAGATTAGATTAGATGATGTACCGGGTACCGTTACCTACCTTGTTTTGATCGATGAAGCTGGAGATGTCTATCGAGATGCTCTGGGTGCAATCACTCTGGTCGATAATGCACTCAATGATTATCGAACCAACAAGAACGAATTTGCTCAAGCTATCGAGCAGGCTAAGCGTTTGGAGAGTAGAGGTTCGGAAGACCACCGCCGTATTCAGCGAATTGAAGACCTGATGGGGCGTTTCACTCAAGAGTTTGAATCAAAGCTTGTGCCGAAGATCAATGATGAAGCTGCGCTACTAGCCAATATTCAACAGCTACGATCTTTGTATGAGAGCAATCTTATCCCTATTGAGAACTTACTGGATCAAGCGTCAGCAAGTGAGCGCGCAGATACAGAACAGTCACTACTGACACTAACCGACACGTTTACTACCATCGAGCGCACCATCATGGTGTTGTCTGCTATTGCGATTGTCTTTGGTTGTGTGATTGCGTATCTATTGTCTAGCTCTATTACCAATCGTCTTACTCGTGTAGAACAAGTAGCACGACGTGTAGCAAATGGTGACCTAACGGCAGGCGACATTATTGATGATTCTGGTGATGAATTGGCTGAACTGGCTAAGTCGATTAACCAGATGCAGAAATCACTAGTAGACCTATTAGGTTCAATCTCGTCTGTGACTCACCAAGTCCAATCGGTGACAGGGGAGCTCTCTTCTATTAGCCAAGACATCGTTACTGGTGCATCAGCTCAAGCAGACAAAGCTAACTTGATTGCAACGGCTGCTGAAGAGCTAAGCTTGACCATTTCTGAAGTGGCGCAGCAAGGTACTTCAACTTATGAAGAAGCACGTCGCTCAGAAACCTCTGCAGAAGATGGCCGCAACGTGATTGTTGAGATGGTGGCGAGTATTCAACAAGTGTCGACTCAAATGAGCGATATGTCGTTGCAAATGAATACTCTAGGTTCTCACGGTGAGCAGATTGGTAGCGTTATCAAGGTAATCGAAGACATTGCTGAGCAAACTAACCTGTTAGCTCTTAACGCTGCGATTGAGGCTGCGCGTGCTGGCGAGTTTGGTCGTGGTTTTGCTGTGGTAGCCGATGAAGTGCGAGCGCTAGCAGAAAGAACAACCAAAGCGACACGAGAAGTCTCGGGCATCATTCAATCGATTCAATCGGGCACTCAAGAAGCGGTGACTTACACTCAAGATAACTGTCGTTTAGTTGAGATTGGTGTTGAGCAAAGCTCAGGTGCTGTTTCGGCTCTAGAAGCGATTGTGAGCGGTGCGGGCAATGTACAAAGCATGGTTAACTCTATTGCGACTGCGGCAGAAGAACAGACGGCTGTGACCAAAGAAATTGCAGCGGACATTACCGCGATTAGCGATATCTCTGAGCAATCTCTGCAGCTAGCAACTCGTAGCTCCGAAAATACATCAGGCTTGAACGCTAAGGTTGCTGAGCTAGAAGCATTAGTTGGTAAGTTTAAACTGGCGTAAAGCGGTAGCTTGGTTCTATTTACCTATTGGTAATCGAGTAAAGACCACGCACTGATCGCTAGTTGCTGAAAAGAAGCCCAACGATTCAATATTTATTGAGTGAGTTGGGCTTTTTCGTAGCTGGAATCTGGGTTCAGACGCGGTATACTCCACGTTCTACAATGGAGCTAGCCTTTAATGTTCGATATTCTTCTGAACCACTCTGATTTTTTACTTATCAATAAGCACCCTGGAGTCAGCGTCCACAAAGACGATGGCGATACCATGTTGCTTCAAGAAGTTGCTAAGGCAATTAATGAGCCTAAGCTGTATCTCGTTCATCGACTAGATAAAATGACTTCGGGCATTCTGCTGCTGGCAAAAAATGCGTCGGCGGCGAGCGAGCTTTCACAGCTATTTGCAAAGCGTGAAGTAGAGAAATACTACCTTGCGATCGGTTCTAAGAAGCCAAAGAAAAAGCAAGGTTTGATCTCAGGAGACATGGAGCGTTCACGACGCTCAAGTTGGAAACTTCTGACATCCAAAGAGAACCCTGCGATTACTCAGTTTTTATCAGCAACGGCTGAACCCGGTGAGCGTCTGCTGTTATGCAAACCCTATACAGGGCGAACTCACCAGATCCGTGTCGCGATGAAGTCGATCGGCTCAGCCATTGTTGGTGACCCTATTTATAATCCATCGAGTGAGGCTGACAGAGGTTATCTACATGCCTTCGCGATTCGATTTGCCTATCAATCACAAGCCTACGAATATGTCTGCGACCCAAGGAGCTTAAACTCTTTGGGTGAGAAGTGGCATCAAGAAACCGTGTCGAACGGTTTGGACAGTTGGCTTGAACCTTGGTCATTAACTTGGCCAAAGCTAAACACTAAGTGAGTGAAATAATGGAAGCATCAGCTTTACCTCTGTTTTTTAGTCATATTGAACAGCAACTTAATGAAGTACCAAACGAACTACGCCGTATTTTCCACGGTCGCGGTAAGTTTTGGCCTGGTCTGGAACAACTGACATGTGATTGGGTTGATGGACAGCTACTGGTTAACGTGTTCAAAGAAGTAGACGACGAATTCTTGTCATCTCTTAAAGCTGGATTGGTTCAACTCACCAACAAAGATATCTGGCAATCAAAGCAGGGCACAAGCATTGTTCTGCAACACCGTTATGCCGATGGTGCGCCTTCAGAGGTTCTATGGGGTGAGTTGAATGACTCTCCGGTTGTGGTTGAGCATGGCCTTAAGTACCAATTAGACATTGGCCGTAATCAGAACTTCGGTTTGTTCCTAGACATGCGTAATGGTCGTCAGTGGGTACAAGATAATGCCAAGGATAAGAACGTTCTTAACCTGTTTGCATACACTTGTGGTTTCTCTGTCGCGGCTATCGCTGGTGGCGCTCGTCAATGCATGAACGTGGACATGTCACGTGGCTCGCTAAACAAAGGTCGCGATAACCACCGTCTGAATGAACACGATATGCGCTCGGTTAACTTCCTTGGCTACGATATCTTTAAGTCGTGGGGGAAAATCAAGAAGGGCGGTCCTTACGAGCTCGTTATCATCGATCCACCTTCGTTCCAAAAAGGCAGCTTTGCTCTAACCAAAGATTACAAAAAAATCTTACGTCGTTTGCCTGAACTTCTAACTGAAGGCGGTGAAGTGATTGCGTGTGTGAACTCACCAGCAGTATCACCAAACTTCCTGATTGAGACGATGGCAGAAGAAGCACCAAGCGTTGAGTTCATTGAGCGTCTGGACAACCCGCCTGAGTTTGTCGATGTCGACCTTGATTCAAGCCTAAAGGTATTGAGGTTTAAAATCACGGCTTCAGCTGAAGCTTGATGTCATGATTTAGCGGGCATTATCCATACTAATATAGAAAACGCCGCTCACAATGAGCGGCGTTTTTATAGGTGCAAGAAACTAACTCATTTATTAACTAGCTTGGTTTTTTAGTGTCTGAAAACCAAAATAAATACGCATGAACGTGGTTAGCCAACAAGCTGCACCAAAGGTGTAAGCGATAACCGCAAAGTGTTGAGGCCAAATACAAAACGCGATGAAACAAGCGATGGTTTCAGTGCCTTCGGTTAGCCCTGACATGTAGTACAGAGACTTATGCTTATAGACTGGGTTTTCAATGCCTCGCTTGCCTGCCATAACCGCAAACGCTAAAAAGCTGCTGCCTGTGCCGATAAAAGAGAAGATCAAAAACGCACCGGCAATGGCGTTGTGTTCTGGGTTGGCAATGACAAATCCAAAAGGGATCAACGAGTAGAATAGGAAATCTAGGCTGATGTCGAGGAAACCACCCGCATCACTAATGCCTTGGATTCGAGCCAAGGCTCCATCAAGCCCATCACATACTCTATTAAACACAATGAAGCCTAACGCCCACTCATATTGTTGAAATGCCAACGCTGGAAACGCTAAACACCCAATCAGAAATCCGAATAACGTGGTTTGATTGGCCGTGATACCCAATTGGTTTAGTAACTTAGCAGACTGATTTAATGGCCACTTAATGACCTTAATGGAGTACTTATCCAGCATGGTTACTTCTCCATGGCCAAGACAGTACTTCTGCCCCTTGAGGTACATCGGCTTCGTCGTGCGTGACCATTAATGTAGGGATATTCGCTTTGGTCAGCTGTTCGAAGACCCAATCGCGAAATTGTGCTCTTAACTCTTGGTCTAGCTTGCTGAACGGTTCGTCAAGCAGGGCGAGTTTAGGCTTGGCTAACAACATACGAGTCAAGCTTATTCTTGCGCGTTGACCGCCGGATATTTGATCCGGGAAAGATTCAGCTAAGTGAGTTAGCTCTATGTCTTTTAGTGCAGCCATTGCTTGTTTTTGGCGAGCGGAACCTTTAACAGAGTTCGGTAACGAAAAGGCCAAGTTTTCCCATACTTTGAGGTGCGGAAACAACAAGTCATCTTGAAACAAAATACCGACTTCACGCTGATGTGATGGAAGCTCGTCGAGCTGAATATTGTTCAACACAACGGTGCCAGAGTACGAAAACTCTTCACTTAAGTGACCAGCAATCGCATCCAGTAAGGTCGACTTTCCGCAGCCACTCGGCCCCATCAAAGCCAGTATTTGGCCAGATTCTAATGTGACGTTTAGCGCTGAGAACAGCGAATCTCCATCGGTTTTACGGATGGCGAGGTCGTTGAGGTACAGACTCATTACTTAGGAAACCTTTAAAAGTAAGACGGCGATATCTGAGTTGAAGTCGGCTGACTAATATCGCTAAAGAGAAAAAGAACAGAGGCAATAGGGCCTGCCAAATGGCATAGATTGCTGTCACCCTGCGGTCGAAACCACTGGTAAGTGCAACGGCTTCTGTGGTGATCGTGCTAATACGGCCCGCGCCGAGCATTAATGTTGGAAGGTATTGGGCCAAACTCACGCTGATCCCGACCGCCCAAGCAAAGGCAATCGCAGGAAGCAAGATTGGTAGTTTGATCGAATACCAACTCTGAAATGGCGATTTACCTAGGCTCAGCGAGGCTTTAATCAACCCATCATTGAAGCTTTTCCACGGGCCATCCAAAGACAGGTACACAAACGGGAAAGCAAAGAAAACATGCGCCCAAATCACCCAGAACTCATAGGCACTACTGCCGATGTAGAGGGTCGTGACTTGCATACCAAACAACACTGAAAGCTGTGGTATTAGCATTGGAATAGCGATAATGAAGCCCGGAACTTGCCACTTGTATTTGATTCTGTATTCGTGAGCAACCAGCGCAAGCAACAAAGCGATTGAAGCAGCAATCAGACCAATCCATAAGCTTTGACCAACGGTGCTCATGATGCCTTCCCACTCGAACTCCCAGAAGCGCGTGCTGTAGCGGCTCGGCAGTAAATCAGGGAAGCGCCAACGCTGAGCAACGCTCCAAATTACCATTAAAGGAATGATCAGCAGTGAAAGGCTAGCAAGGACAGTGAATACCGTTTTCCCCGGAAGGTTTGCCCCTGTTCTTCCGGAATACTGCCAAGTTCGAAAGTACTTAAGAACCGCCCATTCAACTAAACGCGCCAAGGCGATGATCAACGAAGCTAAACCAAACAAAACGATGGCACCAGCAGCAGCTCGCGGAAGTAGGTTAAGATCCGGATCGTTGAACCATTGCCATACCAAAACGGCAAAGGTCGGCGGGTTGGTTGGGCCTATGATCAAAGCAATATCGACAACCGAGACACTGTAAGCGAGTACCGCCAGCATTGGGAAACGAAGCTTAGTAAACCATTGTGGGAAAATACATTTCCACCAGATCTGAGCGCGGCTGTAACCGAGCGATGCACTGACCTTGGTGATACGCTCTACATCAATTTGCTGAAGTATCGAAATGCTCATCAGCAATAAGAAGGGGACTTCTTTGAGTGCGAGCATAATAATTAAGCCGAACGCGTATGGGTCTTTCACCAATAACGCCAATTCAGAGCTGGTAGCCGATTCGCCGAGCAAGTGATGTACCGCTCTTGCGCCAAGCCCCGTTGGACTAAACAGAAAAGCAAAGCCGATAGCGAAAGCTACATGTGGAATGGCAAGCATTGGCGATAGCGTAAACTCAATCTTTCTCCAAAACTTGTTTCCCCAAGAGGCTTGAAGAATACAAAAGGTCAGGAAGCAGGCTATATAGCTGCTTGCAATTGCTGAACCTAGGCTTAAGCCAATAGAGTGCCAAGCCCCTTCCCATTGAAAGACTTGGCTAAAACCGTTGAGTGTCGGCTCCTCTAAACCAAGGGGCGGGATGAAACTCAGTGACGAAGCCACGACTCCCGCTACCCCAGGAATGGTCGGGATAATGCATACAGCTATAACAACAAAATATAGAGCGCGTAGCATGAAGACTAGTTACCGTATCGCTTAAGCCACTCTTTCTCGAGCGCGTTTTGCCAGCTAGGGTGTGGTTCATCAACCGATTTAAATTGCTGGGTGTTTTTAGCGCTGCCAGTCAGGTATTTGCTGCTCAGAACCGAAGGATCGCCCCAAACATTGAGGTCACCCTTGCGAGATTGTGCTTCCGGGCTCAATAAGAAGTTAATGGTCACTTGAGCACCTGCGGTTGCATTGGCATTCCAAGGAATCGCCAGGAAGTGAATGTTAGATAGAGCGCCGCTTTCTAGAGCATAAGCCTTAGTGGTTTCGGCTAAGCGACCACTGGCTTGTGCTGAATAAACAGAGTTTGGATTAAACGTAATCGCGAGATCGATCTGTCCGTCATCCAGAAGTTGGATGCTTTCCGATGTGCCTGCTGGGAATTGTTTGCCACCGCGCCAAGCCACTTTATGGAATTTATCTAAGTAAGCCCACAGTGGTGCCGTCACTTCTTGGAAGTTGTCTTCTGAAACCGGCTGAGCCAGTGCAGGGTTATTGTTTGTTAGTTCAATCAATAGAGACTTAATGAAGCTCGTGCCATGAAATTCTGGTGGGCGAGGGTAGCTTAAGCGATTTGGGAAAGCTTGAGCGTAGCTCAACATCTCTGAAAACGATTGTGGCGGGTTGTGTAGTGTCTCTTGATCGTGAATGAACACAAGTTGTCCCACGCCCCACGGTGCTTCCAAGCCTTCTGTCGGCTCTGAGAAATCAACATCAATCGGCAGAGACTTATCGACATACTGCCAATTTGGAAGTGACTCTGTAAATGGCCCAAACAATAGCGCGTTGTCTTTCATCGAGCGGAAGTTCTCGCCATTAATCCAGACGATATCGACGCTGCCTTCACTGTTCTTTCCTGCTGCTTTTTCAGCAAGCAGTCGAGTGGTGGTTTCCGCAATATCGGTCACTTTCACATGCTTTAACGTGACACCGTAGTCACTTTGTAATTTCTTGCCTGCCCACTGTAGGTAACGATTGATCTCTTGGCTTCCGCCCCAAGCGTGAAAGTAGACAGTTTCTCCCTCTGCCTGCTGTTCTATTTGGTTCCAGCTGTCGGTGGATGTTGCTTCATCAGCATAAATGGTTGCGCTGTATGCAACGGTTGCCATGATTCCTAACGTACTTACTATCTTGTTCATAAACTTTTCCATTTGGTAGTGAACGGGCAAGAGCATTGTATTTTCGAACTCCCCAGTGCGTATTGACCCTTCGTGGTTAACGAAAGATCAACATGCCCTAATAGTTATTCTATCTGTTTCTGAAATAAATTCTAATTCAACAGTAAATTCAATCAATTACTTGAGAACAAGCAGGGAGTTCGCGGTCGAGTTTTGTTCGATACGTAATCATCTCGAAAACTCGACAGACTCTAGGCTTTTGCCATCCTAGCAACAGACCGCTGAACCGTTGAATTTATTGCATCTAAATGAGAGATTTTTGAGGTTTATTGGAGGTTGGTACGAAAAGTCGGCGATGAGCGTCAATTTTGAAGAAGTAGTGAGGGCAAGCTGACAATAAAAAAGGAGCCATCAGGCTCCTTTAATCAGTATTTGGTTTCGATGACGGATTAGTTTACCCAGTCACGAATTGTGTACGTTAGCGTGTGTACATCGTTTTTCAGTACTAGCGTATCGTTTGTTAGCGTTACGTCGCTCCACTCGCTTAGAGTAGCAGAAACCGATTGTTCGATTTCCATCGCAGAGCCGTGACACATTTTCATTGTCATGCCCATTTGCTTGATACGGAATTGACCGTCTTTCAGCTCGCCTTGACCGAAGAAGTTGTTACAACCAGCCATGCCGTTTGCAGTCATCTTTTCGCCGATCTCTAGACGAGGAGCTGCTTGGTCTTCGCTTTTCACAATGTCCTTGCCATCAATTTGCGCAAGTTCCCAATTATGGTGCTGTAGATCGGTTGGTGTTACTTGCATCGCGTTGTCACCTGTTGTTGTGCATGCTGCTAGCATCATAGGTAAAGCGGCTACTGCTAGTAATTTTTTTGAACTAAACTTCATATTATAAGGCTCCAAAGGAAAGAACGAAGTTACCGGATAAGTGTAACTTGATGGGTTCAAAGTATAGTTTACAAAACACTATATGTGTCAGTATAAGGTCATAGTTTAGTATGGATTTCACGAGCCAGGCGACAAATTAATCGCTTATTTTTGAGAGAGTAAGCGTAATTTTGAATGTGTAAGGAGGCATGGTGGAGCAGTTAGAGTTTTTCCAAGTTCCAAGCCCTTGCGTTGGGGTTTGTTCAAGCGATGACAAAGGCTATTGCAACGGTTGTATGCGCAAGAGAGAAGAGCGCTTTAATTGGATGTCGATGACACCGTCAGAACAATTGCACGTGATAAAGCTGTGTCGTCAGCGCTATAGAAGAAAAATAATGAATCAAAAAAACTTGATTGGTAAGCAGGTCGATGAAGAGGGAAATACCAGTCCCCAAAGAGATCTTTTTGGCTAAAGAGGAAGTATTTAGATTTTATTTAACTCCGAAGTAACTATTACTTTACATAATGGTTGGGGTGTAATATTAAAGTAGGTACCTTTGTACCTGAAGGAGTGGTGTCGGTATGAATAAAAAGAACGTAAAAATCAAAAAAGAGCCAGTCAAAGCACTTGACCGAAAACCGATCGGGGCAAAAGATGACCCTGAAGAGACTCCGCGTGATTGGCATTCGATGTCAGAAGAAGAACGAATGGAAATCCTTTCTCACCTCTCAGACATGCCTTTCCAATAACACCACTGGTTCTTCAGAGCCTTTCTTAAAGCTCAGTTTTCAGAAACAAAAATGTGATTAAACAAACATGTGATTCGCTTTCGTTACACCACGATGGTACGTGCAAAATGTATCATCGGCCTCGGTGGTTTTACTGTGAATCTTAATGTTTGTGATCACTTCTACCGCCCCTGCATCGTAGCAAGCTTGTTCTGCTTTTTTAACGATATCGAGTAATTGGTTGAGTTCACCTTTCATCGTAGTTTCCATCGCACCGACTTGGAAAGGCACATCGGCAGCTTTCACAACTTCAATGGCTTTATCAACCACTTCGAAGTTGTTGCCTTCTTTAACGCGAGGTATCACTTGGAAGGCAACCATCACTTCTTTTTCTCTTTTTAACTCAGACACTTTCTGCTTACTCTAGGATAGGGAATTGTTGCAGATGATAGGTTAATTCGGAGACGAATTCTACAGCGATTATGCTGGTTGGATTACTCTCTTTGTCCTACTTGTTACCCCAGTGGTCACTTACCCAACCACCTATGTGCTCATCAAAATGACTGCCACTGAACCTCTGGTTGCGTTCAACCGAAGTATCACAATCATCTTTATTATCTATTAGGGTTTGTATGTAGTTTGCCATCGGGTCATTGGAACGTTGACGATCTCGGCGAGTTGCCACTTCCTTAATCAGTTGTAATCGATATGTAGAGCTAGCACGTTTCATTTCAATGACCTCCTGTTGTAGACACTAATAGAAAAATCTAGTTGCTAGATATAGGGGCGTCAACGTGATTTAAGAGTATTTTTTTTGAGCAACCAAGAATCAATACGTTGGCATCATAATTCACAAAAGTGTCATTTAAGTTGGCAACTTTAGGGAAGTTTTTGGGTGTGAATTTGTATTTTGTTGCATATAAAAAAGCCCAGTACAAACTGAGCTGACCATTCTATTTCTGGTTACTTAGAGTTATTTCTGGTTACTTAGAGCTATTTGGTTTGCTTTTAAATTGCTTAATGCTTTTCTTTTTAGCTGTTCTTCGATTGGCCATTTTATCTTTAGGTGGACGCTTGCGAGCGGTCGTTTCAGATGCAGGTTTGTCGGTAACCGGGAAACCCTCTAATGGTTGCAGCACTAACGGCTTATTGGTCAAGGTGCGAATCGCATTGAGGTAGTCAGTTTCGCTGTGGCTAACCAGAGAGACCGCGCAGCCAGTACTTCCTGCTCTTGCTGTACGACCAACGCGGTGTACGTAAGTTGCTGAGTGAGAAGGTAATTCGAAGTTAATTACGACAGGTAACTGATCAATATGAATGCCTCTAGCCATCACGTCTGTCGCGATAAGCACACGAGTCTCGCCATTTTTGAAACTTTCTAATGCTTGCTCTCGTTCTTCTTGGCTCTTATTTCCATGTAACGCACTCACACTGATTTTGGCTTTATTCAATCGTTTGGTTAATGCATCGGCATTGTCTTTTGCGCCAATAAATACCAATACTTGCGGCCATGTGTGTTGATTGAGTAGTGCGATGAGCGCTTGAGCTTTACTGCCTTTGTTCACTAAATACAGGGTTTCTTCAATAGTCGCGACCACGCTGTTTTCTTGATGTGTCGTGACTTTAACTGGATTTAAAAGAAGCTCTTCAGCTTGCCCTACTAATTCGGGCGGAAGTGTCGCAGAGAACAACAGTGACTGACGTTTGCTCGGTAGTGCTGAAGTAATCGCTTGAATATCTGGCCAAAAGCCCATGTCGATCAGGCGGTCGGCTTCATCAAGAACCAATGATGAACACTGAGCGACATCCAGTTCATCACTTTTGATTAAAGCAAGTAAGCGGCCCGGTGTGGCGATGGCTAATTGTGGTTTAGTCGATAATTGTTGCTGTTGATCATCAGTATTTACGCCGCCCGTTAGCGTTACCAATTTGATGTCAAGCGCTGTTGCGATCGGCTCTAAAGATTTGGTCACTTGAGATGCAAGTTCACGGGTTGGAACAATGATCAGTGCTTGCAGTTCATTCACATCTTGGTTGATGTTATTCAGTAAAGGTAAGCCAAACGCCAATGTTTTACCGCTGCCCGTTTGAGCCAATGCAAGTACGTCTTTCCCCGCAATAATGGTAGGAATTACCGCTTGCTGTATCTCTGTTGGCTTATTGAATTGAGATGGGAGCGCGGAGACGGTTTTTGCGTTAAGGGTTAGGCTAGCAAATGACATAAATGAACCAAGTATCAAAAGGGAGGTGGAGTCTAACAGGGCTACAAATGTTAGAGAATCAGTTTTGTATGTTAGACGATAAACACATTCATTATACGCGCGAATTATGTATGTTAGCCATACGCGATAATTAAGCGTTTATCATATTGTAATGGCACTGAATGGACGTACAATGTCCGCCCTAAAAATGTTCATGAAATGAGATCGAAATGAGTTGGGAAAGTATCTGGCTGTTTATTGTTATCGTGTTTTTTATTGCTATTATCCCGGGCCCAAATGCGCTGTTGGTATTAAGCACAGCCTTAACTCAAAGAAAGCTGTTCGCATTTGTGAACGTGTTGGGCGTGTCATGTGGTTTTTTTTTCACGCCTTTATCTCGGCCAACGGCATAAGCCTATTACTGTCGAACACTCCCATGGCCTTTGAAGGGCTAAAGTGGGCTGGGGTTTTGTATCTTGTCTGGCTTGGGTATAACCATTTTCGTGCGGCGCTGCGCGCTCAAGAGGGTGTGCTCCCTGTGGTCAGTGCATCGGGAAGTAAGCTTTACAGCCAATTTTTCAAAGGGCTCCTCACTAATCTACTGAATCCTAAAATCGTCCTGTTTTATCTTTCTATATTCCCTCAATTTGTTTCAACAGATGCGATTGTGACAGACAGTTTGATACTTGGTGCAATTCAAGCGTCAGTGGTGTCGATGTGGTTCTTAGTTGTGATCTTAATGGCGGATACCTTTAAGCGCTTGTATGGATAATAAGCGCTCCTCGCAAATGGTGAACATTGTGTGTGGGATTCTATTCGTGGGCTTCAGCATTCAGTTGGCATTGTTTCAGCTTTAGGGTGCGATGCGAAGAATTGGGTTTTTAGCTATTGGTTCAGTTCATTTCCGGCTTAGTTCTCGTTTCCATCTTAGTTTTCATTTCCGATTCAGTTCTCATTTTTTACTGAATGCTAAGCAATCCGTGTTTCTCTGTATAAATCTCTAAAGCATTAGCTCGGGAAGTCGATATAATTATTAGCTATCAATTTGGTGAATGTGTTTATTTGAGACCAATTGAAGCTACAGCCTATTGCTTGACCGAAATAACAGAGACAGGGAGTCACTAATGCGTGAAGATTCATTCACCCAGAAACGCAAATATTACCGCTTAAAGTACCCTCAAAAGGCTCGTCCGGTGATGCGAATTAAGGATGAGCTTTTTCATGTCAGCGAAGTTTCTGAAAAGGGTGTACGCCTGATGATGCGTAACATCATTCCGGTTTATCGTGGCTTTTCAATGGCCGGCACCTTGAGGTTGCATGACAACAACAGTATCGATATTAGCGGTGCTGTATTGCGACAAGAAGGTGACGAAGTGATCGTTCAGTTATCACAAGGTCCGAGCTTCAAAGATATGGTGTCTGAACAACGCCACATTAGGCAAAGATACCCAGTGTTTTTTGCTAGCCTCAGAGTGGCATAGAAAGCTTTTAAAGTTAGATTCACTCATCCAAGCCGATATTAAAAAGCCCAGCACTTTCACAAGTGCTGGGCTTTGTTCTATCTATAGCCCAGATTCTTATAAACCAAAGGCGATACAGGTAAAGCTAATGAGCTTAGTTCGCCTTATAGCTCGTCTACTGTAGCCCAAACTGCGGCTAGCATATCGTGACCAAACGCGACACTTCGTTCTGGAGACCAGCCGTAAAGTTCGTCAGCGTGACTGATGTGATCTTTAAATGGCATCTCGACGGTGTAAGCCAAACACTTGAATTGCTCACCAATCCAGTTTGTGCCAACTGTCATGTTTGCTTTGCCCGGTTCGTCTTTATCGTAACCAAATTCATCTTGGAACTCTGGCGTGATAGTGAGCAGTGCTTGCTTAAAGTGGTTCTCTAGCTTCGCGATGCGCTCGTTGTAAGAAGGTGTGCCTTCGCTACCTGCTACAAAGTTATATGGAATCGCTTCATCGCCATGAATATCTAGGCACAGGTCAACGCCCGTTTCCAGCATACGCTCGCGAACAAGGAATACCTCTGGGCTGCGTTCCATAGAAGGTGATTGCCATTCGCGGTTCAGGTTTACGCCAATCGCGTTAGTACGCAGGTGACCGCGGATGCTGCCATCTGGGTTCATGTTTGGTACAACTCTGAACACAACGCTGTCTAGAAGAGAGCGACCAACCGTATCTGTTTCATCAAGTAGGCGTTGTAGCAGGCCTTCGATCAGCCATTCAGCCATCGTCTCGCCTGGATGTTGGCGACCGATAACCCAGATATTTTTCTTCTCTTCACTTGGCTCGCCGATGGTTAGCAAAGTGATGTCGTTGTTGTCTAGCGTCTGACCTAGAGTTTCAAGCTTACAAGCAGGGTGCGTTTGAGCATTGTGCAGAAGATCTTGGTGACGATCGTATGAGTACGGCGCGAAGTACGCGAAGTACATTGAATCGTGTTCAGGGATGATATCGAAGCTTAATGTATCGCCATCGAACTGAGATGGGATACGGAACCACTCTTCACGGTCATACGATGCAACTACATCGTAATCTTTCCAGCCTTCAGGGTAGGCAGATGTTGCCAATTGACCGATTTCAAAGTGGTGAGATTGTTGAGCTTCACTTTCTAAGCGGAAGTGAAACCACTGAGAGATTTCAGTTTGGTAGTCTGCTGGGATCGTCAGTTGAATGTTTTGTGGTGAATCTGCAGAAACGACGTGAATGTTGCCGCTTTCGAAATTGCTGAAAATTTTCATTGTAGTTTTTATCTCGTAGTTGAGTTGCCGTAAGACTAGCACACTTTTTTTCGAGCAAACCACTAACTAAATCGTAATGAGATGTTATTTCAACTATCTACTTTTTAGTTCTCTACTTTGAGCAGTACTTCCTATCTATCGACGCTGACAAGTTGTACACCCACGACAGGCTGAACGTGTGTGGCGATCTAACTTGCTGCGTTGAACCTTACAATAAGCGTTTTTCAGCGCTCTTCTTCCTGAGAACCAATCATCGGGTTTTGACAGGATCAGATAACCATTAAAGCGTTTCATAAGCTCGACTCTATTTTGGTTGATGAACTTGCTATCAAACCCAATTTCGAAGTAATCAAGCGCTTGTTCAATCGAGGTGAAACTCGCCATTTTTTGTTGGAATTCTGTTTGGTTCATTGAGTGAGGAGTTTATGAAAAATAGATAGCCAATATTGTAATAGATTTACAATTTACTTCTTTGACTTAGAAAGCCGTTTTGTCTCGTTGATGTTGGATTAATCAATAATGAATATTTAACCGCTGCTTCTTATTTGCTGGGTGATTGTATCTGGTGGGGAATAATTTCGTGAAGTGACCTTGGGTTCTCATAAAGGTTCAATTTTTGTTCCTCAGAATGCGATTTATGATCCAAATCAAACTGATCTACCCCTAAAGTACTATTCTGATCTTAATTGTAACCAATTGTTGAAGATGATTAAGAATTATGACAATAAAAAAACGTTATATCGCACTAATAGCGGCGGTTGGTATAGGTATTGGTTGGTTAACCTTAGGGGGAACTGCAGCCGTTATGCACTATACATCGAGCACTGAGTTTTGTGTTTCTTGCCACACAATGGAAGCACCCCACAAAGAATACCAAGGTTCTGTACACTTCAGTAACGCAAAAGGCATTCGAGCTGAATGTGCCGATTGCCACATTCCAACTGATCCGATTGACTACGTGATCACCAAAGTAAGAGCGTCCAAAGACATCTACCACGAATTTATTTCAGGTAAGATAGACACGCCTGAGAAATATGAAGCACACCGTGAAGAGATGGCTGAGACAGTTTGGGCTCAATTCCGCGAGAATGACTCAGCGACTTGTCGCTCTTGTCACGAATTCGATGCAATGGAAGAGTTCGAGCAATCTCGTGATGCAGCAAAAATGCATGCTTATGGTCGTGAAAATAACCAAACGTGTATCGATTGTCACAAAGGCGTTGCACATTTTGCTCCTGAAGCTCAGCTAGATAGCAAAGCGTTCGATACCCTGATCGCATTTACGAAAAACACGCCAGCAGATGCGAAAGTGGTTTACCCAGTAACCGATATCGCAATGGGTGACTTCGGCAGTGTAAACCCAACAGCAGAACTGCAAGTGGTTAAGGCTGAAGGCGACAACCGTACTGTGACTTTGAATGCATTCCAAATGAAAGGTGCAGAGCAAGTGCTTTACTTCGGTGAAGGCCAACGTGCAATCGTTGCGACATTGACAGACAAAGGTCAAGAAGCACTGACTACTGGTGACTATAAAGCCGATGCTTACGGTAACGAGTGGCGTTCAGTTGCGCTAACGGGTGATATCACTTCTCCAGTTGTCGATAAACTAGACCCAATCTGGTCTTACGCAGAAGAGTTGGACAACGTTTACTGTGCAACGTGTCACGCGAAAATTCCTTCAAACCACTTCACTGTGAATGCTTGGGGACCTGTTGCGAAAAGTATGGGCGACCGTACAGACATTTCTGAGCAAAACCTTGAGCTGCTGACTAAGTACTTCCAAAACCACGCGAAAGACGTTGTTGGTCACTAAAGAGAATTAGAAGGATAAAATTATGACTAATATGACACGTCGTGGATTTATGAAAGGCACAGGTATTACAGCTGGTGCGTTGGCATTCACATCTTTGACGCCGATGAGCGCAATTGCTTCGGACAAACGTGGTTCTGGTGTTCTAACATCAGGTCGTATGGGACCAATGCTGTGTGAAGTGAAAGATGGCAAGTTAGTGTCGACGACGAATGCACTGGCACAAACGGTTCCAAATAGCCTGCAGACCACAGGCCCTGATCAAGTACACACCAAAGCGCGTGTTAAGTACCCTATGGTTCGTAAAGGCTACTTGGCTAACCCATCTGCACCTGAAGGTGTACGTGGTAGTGATGAATTTGTTCGTATCTCTTGGGATGAAGTGTACAAATTGATTCACCAACAACACTCACGTATTCGTCAAGAGCACGGTGCGGAATCTGTATTCGCAGGCTCTTATGGCTGGCGTTCAAGTGGTGTTCTGCACAAAGCGCAAACGCTTCTACAACGTTACATGAGCATGGCTGGTGGTTACTCTGGTCACTTAGGTGATTACTCAACAGGTGCTGCGCAAGTTATCATGCCGCACGTTGTGGGTTCGATTGAGGTGTATGAACAGCAGACGACTTACCCAGTTATCCTTGAGCACAGTGATGTGGTGGTACTTTGGGGCCTAAACCCAATTAACACCTTGAAGATCGCTTGGAGCTCAACGGACTGTGCAGGTCTTGAATTCTTCCACCAGTTGAAGAAATCGGGCAAGACAGTGATCGCGATTGACCCAATGCGCTCTGAAACTATCGAGTTCTTTGGCGACAACGCTGAGTGGATTGCTCCGCACCCAATGACTGACGTAGCCATGATGATGGGTATTGCGCACACATTAGTGAAGCAGGGTAAACACGACAAAGAATTCTTGGGCAAATACACAACCGGTTATGACGTATTCGAAGCTTACCTAATGGGTAAAGAAGACGGCGTTGAAAAATCTGCTGAGTGGGCGTCTGAGATCTGTGGTGTGCCAGTGAAGCAACTGGAACTACTTGCGGATATCTTCAGTAAGAACCGTACGATGCTGATGTCTGGCTGGGGTATGCAGCGTCAACAATACGGTGAACAACGTCACTGGATGTTGGTTACGCTAGCGACAATGCTAGGTCAAGTTGGCTTACCTGGTGGTGGTTTCGGTCTTTCTTACCACTACTCAAACGGTGGTAACCCTGCTCGTGATGCAGGCGTACTTCCTGCGATTTCAGCGTCGCTTGGCGGTGGTTCTTCGGCGGGTAACGATTGGGCAGTTTCAGGATCTGTGAATGCATTCCCTGTCGCGCGTATTGTTGAAGCGCTAGAAAATCCGGGTTCAAGCTACCATCACAATGGCCACAACCTAACGTTCCCAGAGATCAAAATGATTTGGTGGGCAGGCGGTGCGAACTTTACTCACCACCAAGATACCAACCGTTTGATCAAAGCGTGGCAAAAGCCAGAGCTGATTGTTATCTCAGAGCCTTACTGGACAGCAGCAGCTAAACACGCGGATATTGTGTTACCAATTACGACATCGTTTGAACGTAATGATATGACGATGACAGGTGACTACAGTAACCAACACCTAGTGCCAATGAAGAAAGTCGTTGAGCCTCAAGGTGAAGCGCGTAATGACTTCGATGTGTTTGCGGACATGTCTGAGTTGCTTGCTCCAGGTGGCCGTGATGTGTACACCGAAGGCAAGACCGAAATGGAATGGCTGTACGGTTTCTACAAAACAGCGCAGCAAGGCGGTCGTGGCCAGCGCATCGTAATGCCTAACTTCAGCAAGTTCTGGGATGATAACCAACTCATTGAGATGAAGTGGAATGAGAAGAACGCACAGTTCGTTCGTTACGCTGATTTCCGTGAGAACCCAATCATGAACCCACTAGGTACACCAAGTGGCAAGTTCGAGATATTCTCAAGAACCATTGAAGGTTACCAACTAGATGATTGCCCTGCACACCCAACTTGGTTAGAACCAACAGAGTACACAGGCAACGCTAAAGATGGCGAACTGCAACTGATGACAGCGCACGCCGCGCACCGTCTGCATAGCCAGTTCAACTACGCGAAGATCCGCGAAGAGTATGCGATTGCAGACCGTGAGCCGATTTCAATTCACCCTGAAGATGCGAAAGCTCGAGGCATTAAAACGGGTGACTTGGTTCGTGCACATAATGGTCGTGGACAAGTATTGGTGGGTGCATTAGTGACGGATGGCATCAAACAAGGCTCTGTATGTATCCATGAAGGCGGTTGGCCTGATTTAGATAAAGAGACAGGCCTATGTAAAAACGGTGGCTGTAACGTGCTTACGTTAGATATCCCGACTTCTCGTTTGGCGAATGGCTGTGCTGCAAACTCTGCGCTTGTGAAGATTGAAAAATACACAGGTCCAGTATTAGAACTCACGGCATTTGATCCACCTAAAAACGGCTAATCTTTAACAAGTAATAGCTAACTGAATGAAGCCAGCCTAATCGCTGGCTTTTTTTGATCCTTTTCTTGCGACGAAGACTATTACTCAGTGTCGGCTAGACAATCCATAATAATCAATGACATCTAAGCGAGAAATAAACTCATGAATCGAATCAATCCAAAGAAACTACTTCGCAGTAAATGGACGGCCGTTAGCCCAATAAAGAAAGAAAAACACTTCATGGTCACAGAGGTAGAGTTTGAAGAAGGGGAGGTCATTCGTTGTTTAATAGAAGCGGTGATGACCAAACGTGAGGAAGACATCAACTGGCGGGATCTCACCGACAAGGATCATTGGCTTCCCGGTTGGAAATAAGGATAGCAAGTAGGGAGCAGTCCTTATTTCTAATTACCCGCTGCTGCACGTCCTTGCCAGTATTTAAGGCCTTCTAAGACACCCTCAGCATGTGTTGCTCTACTCGTGTATACGTTGTCTCTATCCGATAGGTGAGCAACCTCTGGGTAATGGTTAGCAACCAGTATCGACTTTACGCCTTCAATGGTGAGCATTGAGGTGTCGTTAGCTGAGTCACCTGCGACGCACACTTCTGCAACGCTCAAATCGTGTTGTTCGAGTAGGTGGTGAATCGCAGTCGCCTTGTTAACGCCTTTTGGTGTGATATCTAAGTACCAATCATGAGAGTAAGTCAGGTGAACATCTAATCCGTGGATCTCCAAACTAGATTCAATCAGTTCGTGTTGAGGCTCTGAAAGCTTTCCTTCAAAAGTGATCTTGTAATCGCCTTGATGGTTCTCTATCCGCTCACCCATAAAATCAAGGGGGGCGAGAGCCGTCTCTACCCTTGATTTGTTCCAAGAAGCTTCCAGTTGGTTATGCCAAACATGGTCTGGTTTTTGGGAATGAACATGATGAATTTTGGTGCCCACATCGCTAATAATACTGTGTGGCTTCGGGTAGTTATCCGATTCTAAACCCATTCGAATCGAAGGTAATGTTCTTCCTGTCGCGATGATAAAGCGAATATCAGGTTGTTCTGTGAGGTAATCAAATAGCTGGTTAACACCGTGAGATGAGCCTCCATCAAGCGTACCGTCAAAGTCACACACCAACATTTTTATCATTCGAATTCCTTGTCTTTTTCTCTATTTCGTCACGGGAAAATGCTTATTTATTTTATAAAGAATGGCTCAGCAATGAGCACTCTACAAGTTGAAGTTCAGCTTAGATAATCACCAATTGACAGTTTGCAGCAAGTATCACAGTTGGTGTGACGTATTAAAATTCTTGGTTGAAAAGGTTGATTTCAACTCGCTGACTTTAGCCGGTTGACCTTTGGTTTTTAGGTAGAGATTGAGAGTTGATCTTATATTTTTTATCGAGCGAACTTTCGCCTCGGAAACATCATGAAAGCTTAATAAATAGTTCGTATTCGAATTGTTTGTGCACGAACTAATTATGGCTTTTGTTGGTTCATTCAGCCTATTAATTACTCTAATGTAAAATTAATATTCAATAATCTACGACTACGTAATACATAATATTGGCCGTACGCTTATCTAATTTATCCCTTTTATTATCAGTAACTTGCTTTGTTTTTGCTTATTTTTTGGTCTTGTTGTTGCTGGTCTGGTTTCAGTCTGTTGCCTTGTTTTACCGAGCGAAGAACCTTGATTTACACGTGTCAATTACTTAGAGTGCTAATTGTTTTTCGGGTTTAAATAACCAATTTAAGTTTAAATAACTGAGAAAGGATTAGATTACATGGATCCCATACTGGAAGTTAAGGGACTGTACAAGGTGTTTGGTGAAGACACCGACCGTGCTTTTACAATGATTAATGAAGGCGCAAATAAAGATAAAGTTTTCGAAGAAACAGGGCTAACGATCGGCGTTAACGATGTTTCTCTTAGTATCCAAGAAGGCGAGATTTTCGTCATAATGGGACTGTCAGGATCTGGCAAATCAACCCTAGTACGCCTTCTTAACCGCTTGATCGAACCAACCAAAGGCAATGTGCTTCTTCGAGGCAAAGACATTGCCCACATCTCAGAAGATGAACTCCGCGAAGTTCGCCGCAACAACATCTCGATGGTTTTCCAAAATTTCGCTTTGATGCCGCATATGACGGTCATCGAGAATGCCGCATTTGGTCTAGAGCTTGCGGGTGTTGAAGTTGAGCAACGAAAGCAGTCAGCACTTGAAGCACTTGAACGTGTTGGCCTTGGCGCATATTCAGAATCTTACCCAGATGAACTATCTGGTGGTATGAAGCAGCGTGTTGGTTTGGCTCGTGCACTAGCATGTGACCCAGATATCTTGTTGATGGATGAAGCGTTCTCGGCGCTCGATCCTTTGATTCGTACAGAAATGCAAGATGAGCTTATTCGCCTTCAAAATGACGATAAACGAACCATTGTTTTTATCTCGCATGATTTGGATGAAGCGATGCGTATCGGTGACCGAATTGCGATTATGCAAAATGGCGAAGTGGTTCAAGTAGGTACTCCAGACGATATTCTTAGTAACCCAGCGAATGATTATGTCGAAGCTTTCTTCCGTGGTGTGAACGTAGCAAGCGTACTTACTGTGAAAGACATTGCGCGTAAGAAGCCAGCTGCGGTATTTAAAAAATCAGAACACGATGGCCCAGCGTCCGCTCTACAAATTTTGATGGATAACGACCGCGAGTACGGCATCGTAGTTGAGAAGAGCAGCCGTTACTCCGGCATTGTCTCTATCGACTCGCTTCGTAAAGCCCACAAAGAGAACAAATCACTCATCAGCGCACAGCTCGATGATGGACTAACGCTGAACCCTGATTTACCAATCAATGATGTGCTTGGCCTAGTTGGTGGTGTGCCTTACTCAGTGCCTGTTGTGGATGAGCAAGGTAATTACTTTGGCGTGGTGACTAAGTCACGACTGTTACAAACATTGGATAAGGGGTAGATCATGTCGTCTGAACAAACAAATAATGACCCATGGTCTCAATCGGCTCCTCCAGCTCAACCTGCAAGTGATCCTTGGGGTCAATCCGCTGATACCTCACCGTCAACGGATTGGTTAAGCAGCGAAACCGTTGAAACGACACCTTTTGATCCACTTAACCCTTTTGCAGAGGCTGTGCTGCCTGTTGACACTTGGGTTGAGTCTGGACTGAATTGGTTAGTTGAGCACGGACGCCCATTATTCCAGGCAATCCGTGTGCCTATCGATTTTATCCTAAGTTCATTTGAAACGGCGTTGGTGTCTACGCCAGCACCATTCATGTTGATCATCTTGTTTCTAGTGGCATGGCAGTTTTCAAACTTGAAGCTTGGCGTTGCAACGGCCGTATCTTTGACTTTCATTGGCTTGATTGGCGCTTGGTCTGAAGCAATGACCACATTGTCACTGGTCATGACATCCGTATTCTTCTGCCTATTGATTGGCTTACCCATGGGGATATGGCTCGCTCGAAGTAACACGGCGGCTAAATTCGTGCGCCCAATTTTGGATGCTATGCAAACCACACCAGCCTTCGTTTATTTAGTACCGATCGTCATGTTGTTTGGTATCGGTAACGTTCCGGGTGTCGTGGTGACCATCATATTCGCACTTCCTCCTGTTGTTCGTTTGACCATTTTGGGTATTCAGCAAGTTCCGGAAGAATTGATCGAAGCGGGTCACTCATTCGGTGCAAGCAAAAAGCAGATGCTTTACCGAATTCAACTGCCACTTGCATTGCCAACTATCATGGCGGGCGTGAACCAAACACTGATGTTGTCGTTATCGATGGTGGTTATCGCATCAATGATTGCGGTAGGTGGTTTAGGTCAAATGGTACTGAGAGGTATTGGCCGTTTGGATATGGGACTGGCCGCTGTTGGTGGTTTAGGCATCGTTATCTTAGCCATCTTATTAGACAGAATCACCCAAGTACTGGGTGTCAATGCTGGTAATACAAAATTACGCTGGTATCGCATGGGACCTGTTTCCCTTGTACTGAATGTACTTAATCGCGGTAACAAATCAGAACTTCAATTAAGGAAAAACACCAATGAATAATTCATGGAAGAGTAAACTCGCAGTAAGCATCGTTTCTACATTAGCGGTATCGACTAACGTGTGGGCAGCAAGCCTACCGGGTGATGGCGTATCAGTTCAGCCTGTTCAATCGTCTGTAGCGGAAGAGACATTCCAAACATTGATCGTTAACCGTGCTCTAGAAGAACTGGGTTATGACGTGAAATCAACTCAAGAAGTGGACTACAACGTAGGCTACACCTCGATTGCAAAGGGTGACGCAACGTTCCTAACGGTAGGTTGGTTCCCGCTTCATGCTGATAAATACACAATGGCAGGTGGTGATGAGAAATTCTACCGTGAAGGCCAATATGTAAGCGGCGCTGCTCAAGGTTACCTAATTGATAAGAAAACGGCTGAAAAGTACAACATCACCAACATTGGTCAATTAACTGATCCAAAAATCGCGAAGCTGTTTGATGCGGACGGTGATGGCAAAGCAGACCTAACAGGCTGTAACCCAGGTTGGGGTTGTGAGATGGTGATTGAACACCAACTTTCAGCGTTCAAACTGGACGATACGGTAACTCACAACCAAGGTAACTACGCTGCAATCATTGCAGATACAATTTCTCGTTACCAAAAGGGTGAATCAATCCTTTACTACACGTGGACACCTTACTGGGTAAGTGGCGTATTGGTGCCTAACGAAGATGTAGTTTGGTTAGAAGTTCCTTTCTCAGCACTTCCTGGCGAGCGTTCGAACGTGGATACGACGCTATCTAACGGCAAAAACTACGGCTTCGAAATGAACTCAATGCGCATTATTGCGAATAAAGAGTTTGCTAAGAACAACCCATCAGCAGCGAAGCTTTTTGAAATCATCAAACTTAACATCAATGATGTAAGCGCTCAGAACATGATGATGAGTAAAGGTAAGAACAGCTCTGCGGATATCGAAGCGCACGTAAACGGTTGGATCAAAGCGAACCAAAGCACGTTCGATGGTTGGATTACAGAAGCGAAGAAAGCAGCACTGTAACTTTGACTTGTATTTGTTCTGTCTTACCAGATACTTTGATTTGAAATGATGAGCGTGTTGAGTGATTGTGTAGAGTCACTCAATCACCTTCAAACCAAGTGAAAGGGCGACAAGAGTGAACATTATAAAGCCAGCAGTCCATTTGGATTGCTGGCTTTTTGTTTTCTGTTTCTATTTTTGAGCTTCTAGCTGTTAATTACAGCTCTAGCGTTCGCCTTGAACTTCGAAGTTGTCGCTGACTAAGCGAGCGCAGCCATCGGCTTCAAGTGCCCAGTGTTCATGATGTACAACGCCAAACGCTTTGTTCATTGTCCAACTCGCGGTAAGAATGTAACCGCCGTCTGGGTGCTCTTCCCATTTTACATCGGTGTAATCAACGTCTTTGAAACCTTGGTCGATGATGTTTTGCCAAAATGCTTGAATCGCTTCATGACCTTCAAAAGTACCAAATGGACGCGCTTCCATTACACAGCTTTTAGTATATTGATCGGCACAACCTTTCGCATCTTGGTTGTTGAAAGCCTTTTGCCACGCGTTAATGCCTTGCTTACATGCTTCTAAAATTTGGTTGTCTAACATTGTCTTTCTCCATAACAGTCTTGTTTCGAGCACTGTCTTTTTTATTTGGTATTTCGATAAGTTGAATTGAGTTTAGTCTTGGAAATTGATTTTAAAAACAGAGATAATGGAAAATACTGTTTGTAAAAAGAGAACAATAAGATGAGTAAGCTAAAGCAGATGTCGATTTTCGCTCATATCGTAGATCAGGGTTCAGTCTCGGCTGCGGCTGAAAAGTTAGAGTTGTCTAAATCCGTCGTCAGTCAACATCTAAAAATTTTAGAGCAAGAGCTCGGTGCTTCGCTTCTTAAACGAACAACGCGAAGACAAACCTTGACCAGTATGGGGGAACGTTTCTATCTAAGCTGTAAGGATATTAATGTAATCGCCGAATCGGCATGGGATATGGCGAAAGCTGAGTTGGAAGAACCCCAAGGTCGGATTCGTATTACTGCTCCAAATGCACTGATGGACTTGTTGGTTGCGCCTGTTATTGCGGATTTAATGAAGCAATACCCGAAACTAAAGCCTGAGCTGATCAGTGATGATCAACACTTGGATTTCATGGATCACGATATTGATCTCGCGGTACGAGTGGGTAGCTCGCGCGACAGTAATCTTAAGCAGAAACGGTTAGGCGAGTTTAAAGACGTGTTGTGCGGCGTAGAAAGCATGCGAGAGCGTGAACTTGAATCAATTCCTTATATTGCTAACTCATGGCAGGGAAAGCAGGTGACTCATCATTTTAGTTCTCAAACTGAGCAGGACTTTGTCTACCAACAGCAAGCTAGTTGCGTCACCAATTCGTTCCACAGTTGCCTTGCTCTGATTAAATCAGGTGTTGGTATCGGTGTGATTCCAGATTTCTGCATTCCTCAGTTATTTGGTGATGTTGTCGACGTGCTGCCAAGCTTTGAATTACCCACCAACACGGTTTATGCGCTAAATCCATTCGCTTCAAATACGCCTATCGCCATTAAGCTGTGTATCCAAGCGTTGGAAGAAAAGCTTAAGCAGAATTTAGTATAAGCTTTCTATCGTTGGTAAAATCCGGTGCTTAACCATATTTACTAATAAAAGAAATAACATGTTTATTACTCAGTAATTCGATCTTGTCGATAGTCAGTACGCAATAGCGGTAGTTTTTGTTTTTGAAGGTGATGTTCGACTTTTGTTCTGTTGGTTCTGAAAACTTCCATATTTCAAATCCAAGGTTTTTCATCAGCTCCAATGCATTTGGGTTTTTGATCATCATAGAGAATTTCTTGATCTTAGTATTGCTTGCAAGAAGCTTCATATCGGAAATCAGGTTCGCAATAGATTGTTCGCGCTTCTCAGAGTGACCGCTAACCACAATGTAATTTAAGTTCTGGTTAGAATCTAAAGAGCAAGCTTGCTTAATATGTAGATGCTTATTTTGGTATTGCTCGAACACCTCTTCGTTGAAGAAAAAACCTAGGCTATGACTAACAATATCGCCATTAACATCGACCATTTTTCTGCCATGCGCCTTTTTTTCACTGCAATAGAGAAACAGATCTATGGTATCAAGGGCTGAAGGATCCATCTTTGTATATTGTGAAATCAGCTTTATTCTATCTATTACTGCTTTGTCATTCTGATCTGTCATTAGTGGCATGATCTGACAGTCGCAGCCTTCTTCTATTTCCCCTTTAGAGATAGACGATATTCGGCTTTGAAACGAAAAGAACCTCTCACGAAGGAAGTCTTCAAGTAATGCACTGTCTTCGTTATCTTCTGAATCAAAGGATTTCAACGTTGTATACAAGTCCAGACCAAGGCAGTCCAATAGCTTTAGGGCTTTGTAATTACTTGGTTTTACTTTGCTATTTTCCCATCGATTTATCGTTACGACATCTACAGAGCTGAATTCATCATCTAAGTGATTAATGTATGCCGCAAAATCCTTTTGCGTTAACTTCAATTTTTTGCGCGCTTCGCGCAGTAATTGCGGAAATTTCATCATGGTAGAATATTCATTTTTGATTAGTGACATTACGTTCCGATTAGTCAGATAGTCTATTTTATCAATCGTTAATATACAGTAGCTATAATATTTATTTTTGAATGTAATATTACATTTTTTAGCAGAAGGTTCTGAAAATTTAAATACTTCAAACCCCACACTCTTCAAGAGTCTCATCATATTGGGGTCTTTTACTAAAACAGAATATTTTTTAATGTTTTTGTTCTGAGAAAGTAACTGTATATCTGAAACTATATGCTCAATAACATGATCTCTTGTCTCTGAGTGTGAGCTTATATTAAAATAATTTATGCTTTTGCTTGAATTTAAAGAGCAGGCCATTCTTAGATCTAGCTCTTGAGTTTTTAATGTTTCAAATTGATGGTCTTCAAAGAAAAAGCCTACGTTGTGACTCACAATGTCACCATCTACATTGATCAGTTTGTGACCATGTGCTTTTTTCTCACAGTAGTAGAGATATAAATCAATTTGGTCCAATGGCGAAATATCGACTTTTGTGAATTTAGAAAGTAGTTTGATTCTGTCGATAACGCCAGTGTCACACGGCTCTGACATTAAAGGCAGTGACTTAAAGTTGCGTTTGCCTTGTTGTTGATTCAGGCCTGATAGAGCTGAAATTCTACTTTGAAATGAGCCATAGGATTCGTTTAAAAACAGTTCGATTAACGTGTCTTTTTGTTCGGAATTAAAGCTCCTTATTGTCTCAAACAAATCTCCGCCAAGGTACTGTAATATCTTGAGTGCTTTGTATGTACTAGGCTTTACCTTACTGTTTTCCCAACGATTTATCGTTACGACGTCAACCGCATTAAACTCGTCGTCCAGCTGATTTAAGTAGGTTGCAAACTCTGTTTGTGTAAATTGAAGTTCCTTTCTGAAGTTACGTAACAACTGTGAAAACTCACTCATTAAAACATTAACCTTCTGATAATTAACTCAATGTCTTGATTCTAATTTAGACATCAGATTCTCTATTTAACATCTTCAGTAATTTGTTTTTTACAGATGTTAATTGTTCGGATTATTTGAACTGTATGTTGCGCATGTCCCTAATAGGCTAAGTGCCAAATTAGTGACGTCAAATCTATGGCTTTTTGCCTAGACACTTGTCAATCTACTGTGAAGTGCGCGTTAATGTTCAGATACAACCTTGCCTTTTTCTTATCTATTTTATTGATTCCATTTGCCTCCTATGCGGACACAACGGGTCTTGTTATGGATCTGTCTGTTGACAGCGCGTCTTACGACAACGACCAAGAGGTGGCTTATACGCTTGTTTTAACGAATGAGTCGGATAAAGCTATTGCTGAGTTGGACGTTAAGGATGAGCTGTTAAATATCTTAACGACAGATGACCAAGGGAATAATGTCAGCGCGTTCTCGCAAGTCTCGACTCAAGCGCAATCCTCCTTCCTTTCATCTCCAGGTGATTACAGTCGCTTCGGAAACTTAGATGCATCAGGTGTGCGTATTGCGGCTGGTGGGTCGGTGACCTACACCATGGTCGCCACCGTTTCTGGTGACGCAGCCGGTACGATTGATAACGTCGCAAGTGCGAGCACTGGACTGTTGGATGCTGTTGAATCAAATACAGAATCCATTCAGCGTGGTGTGTACCAACATGATGTTGTTGTTTCGGTCGATAAGACGAACTATCAACTCAATAACAAGCTCACCTATAAGATTAAGGTTTCGAACACTGGCGATACGTTTATTCAGGCGCTCGACGTTCAAGATGTCCTTTCAGATATAAAGGCACTCAATATTGAAGGGGCTTTGCAACAAGCCTTTACTGACAACGTTAATTCAGTTAGCAAGGTTGAAGGCAGCAAAAGCGATCCAGGCACCTTCGCCGAATCAGGGGACTTATCAGTAAGTGCTGCGTCGATTGATATTGGCGGGTCTGTGACTTACGAAATTCAAGCAACTGTTGCCGACAATTTAGTCGGCGACATTGTTAATGACGACATAACTGCTGAAACACGCGATGACTTGGTTACAGTTGATGAGGTTATCACTCCACCCACTGAGCCTAGTATCACCCTGACACATACCTTGAACCAATCGGATAACTACCTAGTCGACGATGAGTTTTCCTATACGGTCACGGTTGCCAACCAAGCAAACTCCGGTATTGCTTACCATTATTCGGTTCAGCAGTTTCTTGCAGATCTTGAAACCGATCTAGGTAACGATGTCAGCAACGAAAAGAACGCAACTGACACGGTTGGTAACCCTTACGATTTTTGGACTAATGAAGTGAGCTCAATCGGTTCTAATAGCCTTTCAGAACTCAATGCATCTGGAAAGGAGTCCAACAAGTCACTAGAAGACAAAGTGTCTATCTATCCCGGTGAGCAGATTGTTTATTCCGTTGTGGTGGACGTTAGCCCTGTGTCTATTGGTCAAATCCCCCAAGTTGTTGCCCGAGTAGTTGATGCTGATGGCCTCGCAGATTCTGGCGATGCTTTGGCTAATATTCTTGATTCGAAAGGCGTTCTGACGACGTCATCAAGTCAAATTACACGTAATAAGAACACCACAGATACTACTTATGTTCCGGGGATAGCCGGTGATAACGAAGTGGTCTATGACATTGTTATTTCTAACAAGGACACAGAGTTTTTTGCCAACGATATTGAAGTTGTCGATAAATTTGCTTGTATCGTGACAGAGCAAGCGGATGGCTCTAACGCTTCAGCATTTTCCGAGTGGAAGCTTGAAGTCGCCGATAGAAGTGGTGACGGATCGAACTATGGCTCATTTAATTACAATACTTGGACAACAAACGACATCAATTTGAAAGTCGACCTCGCACCTGAGGGCTACGTTCATTATAAGCTGACCGCAAAAGTGGCAGACACCAGTGTGGGTCAGATTGTTGATGATGGTACCGATGCCGGCTTGTGCTTAGGGGATAACTTAGGCGAGTCGGGCTCTGGCGTTCAAATGCCAAACTCGAAACTAAAAGTCCAAAAGGGAGTTGATTCTCGTTACTACTCAGCTGGCGGCACCCTGAACTACGACATCACGGTAGAGAATAACGGTGACGGCTACGCGATTGATATACCGGTTTATGATGATTTAGTCTCTGTCATGACTCAGTCTATTAATGATACACCGACTAAAGCGTATTTGAGCTGGATTATTACTGCGAAATCTTATGCCTCTGACGGCTCAATTTCGACAAACAGTGATCCCGGCTTTACTGGTCAAATTGAAGGTAATCAAAGCAATAAACTTATCCTGGACGAGAAGGCTAAGCTGGCCCCACACGATAAGATCGTTTATAGCATTGCAGCGATCGTAAACCCCATTGCCGATGATGAAATCCGTAATGAAGTGACGGTCGACAGCGTGCTTTATTCCGACAGAGGCTCATACCCACGAGATTACTACTTAGTATTGGATAAGCGTGTTGATGGTCATAACGAACAAAACGCGTATACCGACACCACCAATACTGTCACTTATACGATCAGCATTACCAACCCAGCAGGGAACGGTTTCGCCTCTAACATCAATGTCAAAGATGAAATCAGCACCATAGAAGCTGAGCTCCTTCACGAGCCGGGTGAAACCAAGCCCGTGTTCTCATCGTGGACGATCAGTGCAGAAAGAGAGGCAGACTCTCCGTGGGTGAAAGCTGTGACTGACCCTGGATCGTTCTCGGATAACAATGATCTGGATGCCACCGCTCAGATCCCGCCAGGTGCGACGATTACTTATACCATTGTTGGGACACTCGATCGCAGTGTCGACAGTGAGATTCTTTGGGGAGCATTCACCAATACCGCAACAGTGACAGGACCAGATACTAATCTATCGGATACGGTACGTACCTATCCTAGCGAGCCGAATCTTGTAGTCGCTAAGACCGCTCAAAATACCGACTTTGTTGTAGGTGAGCGCGCTACGTTCGATATTTATATCTATAACCGCGGTGTTGGCTATGCAAATGACGCAACGGTACAAGATAGTATTTCAGCGCTTAACTTCTTTAATAGTTGGACAATTGTAGGTTCGACCAACACAGATAAACCGGGTTCTCGTTACGGTGACATTGCTAACGACACTGACATCGATACCGACGTTGATATCACTCCCGGAGGGTGGGTTCACTATGAGGTGAGCGGCATTGTTAAGTCTGACTATGAAGAAGAACAAGTATCGAACCGTGTTGATGTTTACGATCCTATTACAGACCGTGACCACAGCTCTTCCGCTCAAATAGATAACTCACACAGTACCTATGACATCAATGTTTCATTAGCCAAAACGACCGATGTTGTCCGCTACACGCCGGGTGAAGATCTCACCTACACCATCGTTATTGGCAATAACAGCGACACTGATGAGACCGATCTTATCTTCATGGATCGCCTGAGTGAGATCACTACTACGCTAGCGAATGATAAAGATGGTGAAGTAGAAGATGTTCTTAATCAAAACCCGTTTGACTATTGGTCTGTTGATACTGGCTCTGGTTTCGGCCCTCAAACGACTGAAGATGTGGAGTTCCCAGTTTCAATTCCGGCCAAAGACTTTGTCACGGTGCGTATTAAGGCGCATGTCAAAGACAATGCGGTATCTAACGGTGTAGCGGACAGAGACGGCGGCATAATCCGCAACGAAGCCGTGCTGATTCATGATGATAATGCCGGTTGTACTGACGATTGTGAGTATGCCAAACGTGCCGTGGCTGAAAACCATCAGGTACATAATAACGGCGGCGTTGTTCGCACTACTAACATTAACCGCTACTCTCCGGGAGATGAGTTGACTTATACCATTAGGTACAACTCTCAAGATGGACATGGTTATCGAAACAACGTAGACGTTAACGAACTGATTAATGACATATCAGTGGAGCTACAAGATGGCAATTCAGGTAATCCATTTTTCGATGATTCGGTAGGTTCAAACAAGTTTACGGTGGCGGTTGCTAAGAGCGATCCTGCGAACGCGGGTACAACAGATGGTACCAAAGACGGTGATGTTGCGAACGACACTGACATCGTAACCTCGATTGATATCGATGCTGGCGAAGACGTGACTTACACAGTAACAGGTACCGTAAGACCGGATGCGGTCGGTGATATTCATTATCGAGATACCGTCGTGATTCCCGATGGCTACCATTTAGATTTTGATAAAACGACTGATGAAGCGGTGTACGAGCCCGCTCAAACCGTGACCTATCACTTAGTGATTGAGAATGACGGCAAAGGTAACGCTCACGATATTCCAATCGTCGATAACCTCGAAGATATTACGGTCAGCTTAGTGGATGGTAATACAGGACCAGCGTATTCAGATTGGACCATCACATCGATCGCAACTGGAACTGATTCTGAGTATGTGGATGCGGGCGCAGGTGCTGGCAATGTTTACACATCAACCAACAGTAACCTAAATGTTGAAGCCGATATTCCGATGGGCGCTAAGCTTGAGTACCAAGTTGTCGCGACCATCAATGACAAAGCCAATGGTGATGTTGTTAACGTTCTAACCGTTGATGGTGACACGATATCTCATGATATTCGTCAAGAAGCTCGAAAAGTTGATTTTGAAAAGAACATTCTGGCGTATTACGACACGGATGAAAACGAACTGGTTGGCGCAACTAACTACATGCCAGGTGGTTATGTTGAGTATGAAATTTTAATTGAGAACATTGCGAGCGCCCACGTTGATGATATGAGCTTGCGTGATGACATCGACCAAATTAACACTCAATACTTTGATGGAACGCGTGGCCCTGCCTTTGATAGCTGGACGATTGAAACATTCACTGATAGCTCAGGTATTTCCAACCCAGATGTTGATAACTCAATCCAAGACAATAAGCCGATTGATACTCACTTCGATATCTCGGCAGACAACTTTGGCCGAGCTGCATCGTCAGCGTTTGTCCGCTATGTCATAAAAGCCAAGATCAGTCCGAAAACGGTTGGTTCTTTTACCAACAAAGCTTTCATCGACGAAGACAATGGCAATGAGTTGATCGCGGTATCGCCACCATCAACGATGGCGGATCCTGAAGTCACGTTCTCTAAAAAAGCGTTTTATGATGCAGGCTTCTCTTCGCAAAAAACTGAATATTCTCAAGCTTCTGGTGAGAGTGAGGTTTATTACCGCGTTGAGATTAAGAATGCGGGTGATGGTATTGAATATGGTTCTCGCCTAGAAGATGCGATTTCGGAAATTCAAACTCGTATTGCAGAAGACAGCACCACCACAGGTGGTGATCCTGTTGGACAACCGTTCTTGGCTGGCTGGGAAGTTAGCCTAGATAAAACGGCTGCGACAGGCTCTATTACCGACGCGATTGACTTTGTACCGGGCAATAACATCGATATTGATAACGACATTGTTATCGCGCCTCAAGAAAG
The DNA here is from genome assembly GCF_041471665.1 of Vibrio sp. 10N.261.51.F11. Classification (NCBI taxonomy): domain Bacteria; kingdom Pseudomonadati; phylum Pseudomonadota; class Gammaproteobacteria; order Vibrionales; family Vibrionaceae; genus Vibrio; species Vibrio sp. 10N.261.51.F11. The sequence continues at coordinate 81,490 of NZ_JBFROW010000017.1, forward strand.
CCTAACGTTCACTATTCATGCTCAAATTCGTGAAGATGCATTGGGTGACATTCAAAATAAAGCGAATTATGACGGTAAGGTTCGTACTGCGACTCTAATGCCGCTTGAAAATAATACCAGTGTTGAAAAACGTGTGGTGTCGATCAACGGCAACCCGTTCAGTGATGGTGATACCTATCTTCCGGGTGACGAAGTTGAGTATGAATTTGTAGTCACAAACCCTGAGAACGGTTGGGCGAATGATATTCAGGTCAAAGACACAATCACAGACATTCAAGTCGAAGTGATTGGCGGTAAAACGGAATCCGCTTTTGTTTCTGGCGATATGACCCATGAAGTCAGCAATGGTATTGATGCCAATATTGATACTTATGTACCAAGCTACAACACCAGTGGCAACCTTGACATTGAAACCGATATTGCCGCGGGAGAAGGGCTGACCTTTAACTTAACCGGTGTCGTTCGTGACGACGCTTTGGGCACGATTGATGCGAACCAAGTGACCGCAGGAAGTGGCTCTGCAACGTCGCAAGTGATCCCCCCTAAAGATGCCGAGCTCGATTACTTCAAAACCTTGGTGTATACCGATGGTGAATCGGCAGGGTGTTCTGTTCCTTCAAACGATGGCAGCGGTTGTACTTACGCACCACGTGGTGATGTTGAGTATCAAGTTACGTTAGATAACACAGGCGATAGCATCGCAAATGATGTGAGCGTTATTGATGCGATTCACACCATCAAAACCGAAGATGGTGATGATGCGTTCTCTAGCTGGACAACGGCTATTGCGGTTGAACCTGCAGGCACTTATGACGTGCAAGGTAACTACAACGGTAGCGTCCCATTGAATGCAACTGTCGATCTTCGTCCTGGCGAGCGTATTGTGTTTGATGTGAAAGGCACCGTGTCGACTTCAGCGACAGGCACTATTACCAACACGGCGCAAGTGAACGGTGATAACACCAACGACATCGTACTTGATCCGGGTCGCTCGAATATCCTAATTGATAAATGGACGGATACGCCTGAGTACGTGCCGGGAGGAACAGTGAATTACTACATCGACATCACCAATGACGATGTGGATTCTGGCCTGTTTTCTATTCGAGACATCATCAGCGGCTTTGAAGTCGAGACTGTCGATGGCTCAATGAAAACGGCACTGACAGAATGGACGGTTGATTACGATGTGCTTTATAACTCGGCGCCGTCAAACCCTGACGCTAATGACTTCTCTGAGCTTGATAAGCTAGTTGGTCAAAACAGTCCAGACATCGATTTACCTGTTGAATCGATCAAGATGGCTGGGCGAGACGATGCCGGGACGGGTGGTGGTGATAAGTACACAGCTGTCCGTATTCACGTTCAAGGCAAGGTTCGTGATGATGCGATTGGGCGCTTTACCAATACGGCTTATCTACGACATGGTTTGGACGATTCGAAGATCGCTCGCTTACGAGAAGGCTTTATCACTCCGAAGTCGGGTCAATTGGTTCTAACCAAAGAAACGACGCCAATTGCAGAACCTGATGCTAAGTATCAACCGGGTCAACCTATCTCATACAAGATCACCGTGGCTAACACAGGTGAAGGTTACCTTGTCGATCAAGTCCTGACGGATCGCATCGATACCATCATGACAGAGGTGGCTAACAGCCCAGATCAAGAGCAAGCGTTGACAGGTAATTGGATCATTAGCGACGAACAGCTTGATGGCAGTGGCGATCCAGCCCTGAACGCTCGCAAAGATGTGGTTAATAACGCACAGGGTTATAGTGCGACTTACAGCATTCACCCGGGTGACAGTTATTCATTTGTCGTGACCAACACTGTTAATGATAAGGCCAAAGGCGAGATCACTAACGTCGTTAAAGTTGATAGCGACGACGGTGAGCACTCTGCAGACGCGACCTACATTCCAGAAGATGCGCAAGTTGAGATCACTAAAGATGTCGATAAAGCAGAGTACCTTCCGGGAGAAACACTTCAGTACACCGTGACCGTTAAGAATAACGGCTTAGGTTGGGCTGAAGATGTTGCTATTGAAGATGCGCTGAAGTCGGTTGAAACCACGATTGCAGGTGGTACGACTGAACAAGCTTTTGACCCTGCTTCAATCCAAATATCGGCGGTATCGACAACCGGTGAAACCCCAGTACCGGATGCAACCCGTGGTGAAGACCTTCATGAGACGCTCGATATTGCGCCTCAAGACAGTATTGTTTTCACTATTCAAGTTGCGACTAATCCGTTGGCGACAGGCGATATTACTAACATCGCATCAGCGACCTTTGACGGCACAACATTTGATGACAGTGCTACCAGTACACCAGTGTTGGCGACGGTTTCGGTCAAGAAGACGGTTGATACGCCATCGTATGAAGTAACCAAGCTGATTAACTACGACATCACCGTAACCAACAGCTCTGATGCGTTTGCATCTGGTGTTCAACTTCAAGACATCATCAGTGACATTCAAGTCGACACGACCGCGGATAAACAAGAGTCGGCATTCCTACTATGGGAAGTGAGCTTTGACGCCTCGGATGATCGCTCTGTTGTCACTCCCAAGACGTTCGACTTGAGTGAAGACATCGATGTGAGTATGGATGTTGCGCCACAGAGCACTGTGACTTTCCATGTTAAGGCGTTAATTCGCACGACAGCGATTGGTGATATCAGCAATACGGCAACCATCACTTACAACGGTGCCCCACAAGACTCTACCGTTACGATTACACCGAAAGACTCTGAGTTTGTTGCGACCAAAACCAATGTCCAAACAGAGTATGAACCGGGTGGTGAGCTGGAGTTCTTGATCACCATAGAAAACACCTCGAACAACTACATCAGTGACTTAAGTGTTGTTGATGACATGAGCACGATAGAGGTGGGCTATTACGATGGTACCACTGGGCCTGCTTTTGTTGCTGGAACCACTTCTTTGGTTGTTGAGTCAACCACGGTAGGAACGACGACGGAGCAAATTAGCCCGATTGAGTACAGTGTGGATATTGCACCGCACGGCACAGTTGTGTTCCGCTCAAAAGGCACCGTAGTCGATACCGCGACCGGACACATCATTAATACTGCGCAAGTAGATGGCGGCGATGTTATCAGTCCTCCAGTTCAAACAGTTGCGGCTGTGGTTCAAGCTGAGCTGTTTACCGATGCCCCGTATTACGTGCCGGGAGAGCAGGTTGAGTATCACTTAGTGGTGCAAAACATAGGCCGAGGTATAGCCAAAGATGTCGCGCTTTACACCCAGTTCTCTGAATCCATGGGTGATCATATTGATGGTAATTTTAGTAATGCGTTTGATGAATGGACACTAACGGCAACATCAGAAGGGGCTGAAACTCAACCTGGCACCTTTGATGACGACAAAGACCTGTTCACCTTGGTCGACATCGCGCCGGGCGGCAAGATTGATTACACGTTCACATTGACGGTCAATGAAGACATGCTGACTAACATCGATGTGCTTGGTTACTACCTCGACTTAACTGGCAGCCCAGCGATGCGCGCTCGTTCTAAGGGCATGTTGGCGTCTGAAACCTCGATGCAGGCAGTGGCAGACCAAGTATCGGCTTTGGATTTACCGCCAGTGGGTGCTGATCTGGTTGTTGAAAAACGTTCAGATAAACCTGAATACACCGAAGATGACGACAGTGTCACTTATTACTTAGCCGTGACTAACAATGGTCAAGGTAACGCGGCCAATGTTCGTCTAACCGATGAGATCAGTGAGCTACAAAACAGCACAGGTAATAAAGTCTTTATCGATTGGACAATTGAAGGTGTGGAAGTCGACGACTCGGGCGCGGTTATTCAGCGTAATTCTTTCCCGTCGAATAAAGACTTAGACACCACCGTTAACCTGAAATCCAACAAACGAAATGCTTACGCGTTTGAAGTGGTGGGCACGCTAGGTAAGGGCTTGGATGATGACATTACCAATACCTTCACGGCGACTGAATCTGACGGTACTGAAACCAGCGACAGTGTAACTACTCACATCAAGAAGATTCCTGATAACTCTGGGGAGTTGGAGCTGACCAAGTCTGCGCTGCAAGATACCGCGCAAGTTGGCGATGCGGTTGAGTACGAGATCATCGTTGAGAACAACAATGAATCTTACTTTAAGAACGTGACGGTGGAAGACCGTTACCCAGGTGGTCTGAAATACATCGTGGATACATCAGAAGTTGTGCTAAGCGGCATTGATGGTGAGTTTGGTACAGAAGACGATCAGGTTATCTCTCAAGAGCCATCAGACACGGGCAAGTTAATGTTCACATCGTTGAACTTTGATCCGGGCGAGAAGCTGCGTATTCGTTACTTATTGCGTGTCTCGGTAGGAGCAACGTTTGGTGATTACATCAACACCGCAGTAGCAAAGGTTGATGGCACGGCTGTTTCTAATGAAGACACCGCCAAAGTAACCGTAGAGCCGGACAAGGTGTTCGATACCTCATCGATCATCGGTAAAGTTTTTGAAGATCACAACAAAGATGGATTCCAAGCCGATGCAACCGCGTTTGATGTTGAGCTAACTGCGAACTTAGCAACGCAAGGCTACATCGCTGATTCGACGCACATCATTCGTGATGGTCAAGACGTTGCTATTCAAGATGGTGCGATAACCACTGCACTTGAGCAAGGCTTGGATCTTGGTGATCTTTGGGGACATTCAGTGAACCGAACGCTGCCAGAAACCAGCAAAGTGGTTATTCAATTTAAAACTCGCACACAGCAGAGCTTTGATTTCTACGTCACGACCGATGCGGGCTCTCGCATCGAGTTCGACGCACAAGGTCAGATTCAGTTTAAGCATGAATCGGACAAGAAAAAGGGACTGAGTGCGGAAAACCTCAATGTAACCAGAAACCTATATCGCGATGGCGAGGATTACCTGTGGGAAATCGTTATCGAGAACAAAGGTATCTACGAAGATGGTATTCCGGGCGTTAAGTTGATGACGGTTGAGGGAATCGTTATTTACACAGACCAGTACGGTCGTTACCACGTGCCCGACCAATGGGTACTCAATAAGAAAGGTAAGAACTTCCTAGTGAAGTTGGACACTGATTCGCTCTCCACCTCCATGGAAGTAGTAAGCGAAAACCCGAAAGTGTTGCGAATTACCCCGAACAAGCTCACCAAGTTCAACTTTAGCGTTCATCGTAAAGACCAACAAAGTGAACAGAAGTAAGCCATTGGAACCGTATCTGGAAATTGTATGAAAGTATTTAGTAAGTCTCGTTTAGCGACGTGTGTGTTAACGGCCATTCCTGTGATGGCGGTAGCGAAAGACACAGGTAAGCTTGAAAAACTCGGTTCTGAGACGACTGGCATTGAAATCACTAAGCCGAACCAAGATCAAGATAGTTCGCGTATTTACCTAGAACAAGGCGCTATTTGGGCAAGCCGTGACATCACTCGCTTTGACCCAGTATTAGATGTCAGTGTCAGCGATGAGTTGGAAGTCGAGCAGGGCGCACTGCGAGACAGTGTCGGTTTCACCATCACGACTAACTATGGTTACTACATCAAAAGGTACCAGTTGGAAGTGTACCGAGTGGGTGACTTTGGCTTGTCTGAGCCAATCGCTGTGCTTGAAGGCGACAAACTGGCGAACGACTCTGACATCAATTGGGATGGTCAAATTGATGTTGATTATCAGTTTGAGGTCGGTGAGCAGCTGATGTTCCGCCTAAAAGCGTGGGACAAAGATGGCAACATGGATGTGACCACCGTTGGTGTGACTGACTTAGTCAAGCCGGACTCTAAAGTCGAGATCGATCGAAACGATAACGACGATGAAGAGAGTAAAGATAAAAGCTACGGCCAAGCTAAGTTGATGCGTCATAACATCCCGACCAATGCGGGTTTAGCCAAGTTCATTGGTACCGGTTTGAAAGGCGTTGATAAAGTTATCATCGGTGAAGATGAATTTGATGTCGAAGACGGCAACTTATACGCAGAGCAGTACTTACCTACAGACTCCTACATTTTCCCTACCAAGGTTGTGTTTGATAACGGTGATGAACGTCGTTACAAGCTGTACGTTCGTATTCCAGATACGTACTACGCACAAACCGGTTTGGCTGATCTTTATGTTGGTAAGAATAATGTGTCTGGTAATAGCGATGCATTAAGTGTCGATGACCAGTATCAAAATGACATCTATAACCAAGGTCGTTTAGCGTACTTTGGTCAGGGTAAATTTGGCGACAAACTTCGTGTAACAACTCACTTTGATACGCGAGAAAGTGAAATCAAAGACATGTTCAAACATCCGTTCGCCTCAGACGATTCGGATGTGTTCGATATCCTCGAAGACGACGATGAGCTTTATTACGGTAACTATGGTGACAGCTCAAACATCGAAAAAGTGGTCAACACCAAGGGCAAGGTTTACCTCAATGTGGAATACGATAAGTCTCAATACTTGTGGGGTAACTACAACACGGGTTTAACAGGCACTGAGAACAACGATTACAACCGTAGCCTCTATGGTTTCAAAGCTGATTATCGCACTCGCGATACTACACAATACGGTGAAGATCGTCTGAACATGGTCGGTTTTACCGCAGAAGCAGATTCGTTGTATGCACACGATGAGTTCTTGGGTACAGGCGGCTCTCTGTACTTCCTTCGTCATGGTGAAGCGGTACCGGGAAGTGACAAAGTTTACGTCAAAGTAAAAGATGAATCTGGCCTAGTGCAGAATGAAATCCCACTTGAGCCGGGCGTCGACTATGACTTTGACCCGTACCAAGGTCGAATTATTTTGACCAAGCCACTCGACAACATCCTATCCGACAGCTTTGGCAGCGTGATTGAAAACGGAGACGACTACGAAAACTTTCTGGTTGTCGACTATGAGTACGTCCCACAAGGTTCAGATTCATTAGATGCGATGTCTTACGGTGGTCGTGCTAAAGGTTGGATCAACGATTACGTTGGTGTTGGCGTGACGTATGCGACTCAAGAAAAGGACAACCAAGACTACGAGTCTTACGGTACGGACTTAACGTTGCGTGCAACAGAAGGTACCTACATTAAGGCTGAGTTTGCACACAGTGAAGGCAGGCAAACCGAGTCGAATTTCGTCTCTACCGATGGTGGTTTAACCTTTACGCCCATTGGCGATACGTTAGAAGATCGCGAGGGTGACAGTATCCAAATAACGGCTGTGACTAGCCTTTACGATCTTGCTCCAACCATCTTTGGTGCCGTTGGCAATGACCTTAAGCTTTGGTACCGAGACAAAGACGCGGGATACAGCTACGCAAGCAGCAGCGATGATTTAGAGCAAGAGGCATACGGTGCTGAACTTCGTTTACAAGCAACTGATCGCTTGGCGGTGCTATCTCGTTTCTCGACCAATGAAGAGCGCGATGTCGATGGTAATCTAGAAACAGATACTGAAACGATTGAGATCGAGACTCAAGTCAAAATCACCGAGCACATTAAGGTTTCGGCGGCAGGGCAACAAACTGAAGAGCTTAACCAAAACGACGAGCACAGTGATGCCACCTTAGCGGGTGTGCGTTTGGAATACATGTGGGACAGTGAGAACAGCGTTTACGTCAAAGGGCAAAAGACCGTCGACCAGTCGGATGACTATGATGAAAACGACAGCGCGTCGATTGGCGCTGAATTCCAAGTGTTGGAAGACTTGTCTCTTGGTGGCGAATACACCGATGGCGACCGAGGCCAAGTAGCAGAAGCGACTGTGACTTACGATGTATCCGATGACCACTCAACCTACGTAACTTATGTAGATGATAACTACGAAGGTCAAAACAACGTGATTGTTGGTCAGCGTGCAGATCTCACCAGCAGTGTCGATTTTTACCAAGAGAACCAGTTTGTTGATGAAAACGACGGTCATGGCCGTATCGACTCGTACGGCTTTGGTTACGACGTGACGGAAGATGTCGAGATGGGGATCGGTTATCAGCTTGGGGAAATTAAAGATGACGAGAACATCACCACAGAGCGTGAATCTATTAGCTTCAATGCTTCAATTGACCTAGATGACATCACCCTAAGCCACAAATTTGAATATCGAGTGGATAAGAGTGAAGACGACCCTGACATCGCTCAGCGAGAGCTGCAACAAATCGTGACGACCAACCGTTACACGCATCACTTAACGGAAGAGTACACATTGTTCGGCAAGTACAACTACTCCATCACGGAGAGCGAAACCACGGGCGAAACCATGGCGCAATTTACTGAAGCCACTGGCGGCCTTGCGTATCGTCCGATCTACAACGATCGACTCAACTTACTGAGCCGCTACACGTATATTGCAGATTTCGATCAACTGGATCGCGATGTGGATTATCAAGACGAAACCAGTCAGATCATTGAAGTTGAGGCGATCTATTCGATTGACCAACACTGGGATATCGGTACTAAGTACGCCCATAAAGACAAACAGCAAGCTTTTGAACGAGCATCTGGTTCGAATGAGCTGGTTAAAAGCGATATCGACCTATACGGATTAAGCGCTTCTTACCGTGTGATGAAAGAGTGGGATGTGACGGGTGAATACCACTGGAAAACAGACACACTCAACGATGAGCTAGAACACGGTGCGTTAGTTTCGGTGAACAAGCACATCGGCGAGAACTTCAAAATGGGGATTGGTTATAACTTCTCTGCGTTTGATAGTGACTTAACCAATGATGACGACTACGACGCATCCGGCGTGTTTATTAACTTAGTCGGTAAGATCTAAGCATGCCCCAAAGTGGGTTGAAAGTTAAGAGTTGAGAATTCAAAGTGACAGTAAAGAGTAAGATGAAAACAATTATTTTCCTAATAAGCGCAGTGATGAGTACTTTGCTGCTGTCCGGCTGTGCAACCGACACCTATGTGAGCCAGGAGAACCGAGACAAGTTCGCAGGCATCGATGTGTCTAAGTTTTTAATCAGCGAGTGTTTGGCGCCAGAGCGTGAGGTGCACATCGCCATCGCAGAGCATTTTGCGTTTGATAAATACCAATTACGCGACCTCGATAAGATCAACTTGGATACCTTTGTTAAAGAGATCAGAGGCCTCAAAGGGCGTATCACGATTGTCGGCCATACTGATTACAAAGGTTCTCTGGAATACAACGAACGTCTTTCACAGCGCCGTGCCAAATCGGTCGCAGATTATTTGAAAGGGCAACTAGACCCAACGCAATATGACTGGGAAGTGAAACATCTTGGTGAGACTCAACCTCTTCTGTTTGGTAAGACAGATAAAGACCGAGCGGAGAACCGCCGTGCATTTATTGTGTTTGAAGAAGCTCAGAAGTACGAAGAGATGCCTTTCTGTGAGCCACCAAAACCAGAACGTAAAGTTTATATGGCAATGACGCCACACTTCGATTTCGATAAGTCAGTACTCAAGCAAGAAGATCTAACTCAGTTAGATGACTTCACAACGAAGTTGAGCGGCCTGCAAGGCAGCATAATGGTGGCAGGGCACACCGACCAATCGGGTTCACTTTCTTACAATGAAAAGCTGGCAGAGCGCCGCGCAGAAACGGTGGTTGAATACCTCAAAACCAAACTCGATCCTAAGCAGTTTATCTGGGAAGTGAAGTCATTTGGTAAGTTGCAGCCTGCGATTAATGAACGCTCTGAAAAAGCCGATGCATTAAACCGCCGCGCGTTCATTGTGTTCAAAGAATCTGATATTACCGCCGAACAGCAAGCTCTTGCTGGCAGTGAACAAGAAGCGGTGAGCAGCGAGAGCGATTAGAGTTCACCGAAGAATAACGAATAGTTGCCTTTACAATAAAACGCAAAAAGCCCCATACGTTGGGGCTTTTTGTTGCTTGCTCTACGGATTAAGTTGGGTCGAAGAGCTATTCTGATGGCAAATTCTGTTTCAATTCCAGAAGCATTCGGTAGGCACTTTCTCCTGACATCTCATACGGGTTGAACTGGTCTGATGTTGAAAACTGTAAATTAACCAGTTCAGTTAGGCTAGATTGTGGAATATCACCCATAGACCAATCACCAAACTGCCTACAATCGATCTCTTTGAAATATAAAATCATGACGTTTTTGTGTCGCGTGTCATTCAAGATATGATTGTAAGTATGGTTCACTGCGGTTCTCGAACCTTCAATACATTGCAGGAAATACTTATCATTGTGGCTTAGAAGGCCTGTTAAATGGCTTTGCTTATTGCGGTCGTGTGAAATCTGAAGAATGTCGTTCAAAGCCTGAGAATCGCAACTTTCACAGAGCGTACTGACATAAATTAACCGAGTTAGGAACATAGGCATCATTTCGAATTTTTTTTCAAAGGGTATTAATAAATATAAGCCAAGATCATGGAATTGCGAGTTATTGATTTAATTGTCACTCGGTGGCTTTTGGAAGAGAAGAGGGTGGGGATGAAGTAGAAAAGGGCAGGTTGCAAGATACGCTAAAATGACTCGAATGTTGGCCATTCAATTATTTTAGCGACCTGCTTGTGAGCTCGTTAGTTGTTTAGAGTTGAAATCGATTCAACGTTAGAAGAGGAATCAAATCGAACGTTGACCAACACATTTTCACGTTCGAAAGTCACATCATCAAAGTCAGTCGTTGCGATCTTAAATCCATTTCTTGCGAATAAACTCGTCACCGTTGTTCGTTGTTTCTGTTCCATACCGCATGTCAGTAGTTCGTTCATCGTGATCTTCATTAGGTAACCGTGTGCATAGTGTAAGCGTACAGACTCTACATTATGAGATCAATTGCTTAATCGATAAGCTATATTGATATGTTCAATTGAGTGATTCAGGTATTTAAAAGCCGGATGGATAGTGGGCAAGGGAGTTATGCGACCTATGACAAGTGGAGCGTTATGTGACCACTGTTCAGCATTCCTTGAACACGAAGTTTGTCGCAAAAATCGCGTTGAAATAAGTGGTTACAAAGCAGGAGGAATTATGCCCGCCGTTTGGTATGTTTGGTCGGTTATTGGAAATATTATCGGCCTATATCTCACTTAACTAAAGTACATCGATTTACGATGAGTAGACTCCTCAATAAGCCTTCTTTTTATTTGAATTTTATATGCTAAGTGGTGTTGTTATAATTGTTATTAATTGCATAGGCTTGATTTTAATATTGGCTTGATTTATAAAACAAGCATTCGTTCATTAACTTCATGATTATATTAGTTTTTACTAACCTTTAAATAACATGGAGAAAGGCGATGAATAAGAACCAAACACGCAACAGGTTAGCGAATTTAGTGCGACTTCGTAGGTCATACAAAGCATCAGACTTTCTGGTGGGTTCTGATGAACTCCGAGTTAAAAAAGATGTGTATAGCTTACGTAAAATCAAACAGTTAGAAATTCGTCAATTGGGTCTTAAAGAAAACGCAATCAATATCGTTTCGTTGGCTTTAGTCCTCTCGGCGGCGACTTGGGCATTTGTTCCTCAGTTCGGTTTACCAATGCTTGCACTGACCTTTATTTTGGCGTTTGTTACATGGCGACGATATGAGTTGCGTGCAGAGTTTAAAGGGGTCGATGAAACTGGCGACCATTGGGTTTCCGTGGCGCGCGGTTGTACTCGAGAAGAGTTCAAAGTATTGAAAAACGTTGAATTGGCTTTACGCGATCAGCTGTCTTAGTGGCTAGATCTGTTAAGGTTAAGGTCTTATAAGCGTTAAGCTCCCATAATCAACAAGGCTCGTCATTGTATGGCGAGCTTTTTATTTTCTGAAAAACACAGGTAGTGCAGGTTACTTTGAGAGGCCAATGCTTATATGTGTAATGGGGGTTGATATGAATCTTAAGTCACGGCGTTTTTGATGCTCTTTGTGGTTTTGAATATAGGGAGAGGGTGGAAATGAATACACGAGTCAGTGAGAGTTCTTTTAAAAGGCTCATCCAGTTAGTTGGTTGTGTTTTGATTATAGTGTTGAGCAATAGTCGACTCTCCAATGCTCAAAGCATCGAGTTTCCTACTTGTGTACAGAGCGAGGTTTTGAATACAGAAATCCACCTTTATGTTGATGAATCGGTGTTAGATGAATATTCCAAAGCATTTATAGCCTCTAAAATAGCGACATGGGAAAGCTATTCGAATCTGGTGTTAAAAAACTCCTGCGTCCCTATGACGAGAAAAGTCACTAAGGTGACTTATACGTCTGAAATCGACAGCCTTTGGTTTCAAGATTTGGGCGCAGCAGAGAGGTTATTAAAACTCTCGATGGAAGAACCGATTCCAGAAACAACAGAAGACGGCGTCCCCATTTTTACTGGGATAGTATTTTCTAATTATAATTTTAGCTTTGAGTCTGATTATTGTGGTATGTCTTCTTCGGTATCCTACTTTTTTTCTTTAGCGATAAACTGCCCTGATTACTTAATGGAGCATGAAATTGGCCATTTAAGTGGTGCTAATCATGACTATAAAACGTTATTGAAAGATTTTGATAGTATAGAAAGTTACATTTCTGGAACGTATCCAAGAGCTCCTCAATATTCCTTCGGTACAATTTGTGCTGATAGAGGAACAGTGATGTCTTATGAGCGAGATGTTATACCTGCTTATTCCAGCCCGGACATCAGAGTAGATGGCACAAAGTGCGGGGATAGCAAATACCACAATAATGCGAGAGTGCTTAGAGAGTTCGCACAAGCTTATTTAACCCCATGATTGCCTAGTTGGTAGCCTGTTGTTTTATCGAACGTTATAACGCGTTCAATTCAAAGTGTTTGTCCTGTGATCTTTAAATTTGGAACGAGCGTATTTCTCCCAGTTTATTAAGGAAGAATATGTATGATGTTATCCAAAGAGAATGAATCAAGAATTATTGAAATGGCGTGGGAAGACCGAACGCCATTTGAGGCAATAGAGCACCAATTTGGTTTAAATGAATCGCAAGTGATTCGTTTTATGCGTAGCCATCTCAAGCTTGGCAGTTTTAAGCTGTGGCGCTCACGTGTTTCTGGGCGCTCGACCAAGCATGTAAAACTACGCAGTTCGGACGTTTCGAGAGGTTATTGTCCAACTCAGTACAAGCATTGTTAAAAGAGGGGATGCCCAACCAGTATCCCAAATCAACACACAGATATGGGAAATGAAAGGAATGAAACAATTTTTCGCTCTACTTATAGTGCTGCTTAGCTTCGGCATCAGTCATGTTCAAGCGAATGATACGCGACTTAAGCAAGCTTACGAAAATCACCAAAGCGACGTTCAGGTGCGCGGATCGGGTACGGTGTATCGAGTACTTCCTGATGATAATAAAGGCTCTCGACATCAGAAATTCATTTTGCGACTCGATAGCGGACAAACCTTGTTAGTCGCACATAATATTGACTTAGCGCCTCGTGTTCAGGGACTGGCAAAGGGCGATCGAGTTGAATTTTATGGTGAATATGAATGGAACAAGAAAGGTGGCGTAATGCACTGGACGCACAAAGACCCTCGTAATCATCACACTCATGGTTGGTTGAAGCATAACGGGAAAGTATACGAGTAAACACCTCCGAGACTTTTCCTTTCAAGGCTATAAGATAAAAAGGAATTTTGATGTTTAAGCTGGAAACTGACAGGTTGATTCTTCGAGATATGAGTCTCGAAGACGAGTGTGCCTTTGTTGCGATGTCTCAAGACGCTAAGTATCAGCGTTTCTATGATGAAAGTGATTGTGAACCTAACAAATATCGAGAGCTAACCCAGTTGTTTGTTGCACAGGCTTTGGAAGTACCACGCCAGTCCTATCAGCTAGCGGTTGAAAGCAAAGATTCGGGGAAGTTTATTGGAACCGTTTGTTTACGTCTTGAACGCGATAAACAAGCTTCAATGGGCTGTGCTTTCTCAAGGGAAATTCAGGGAAAAGGGCTTTCTATAGAAGCTTCTGAAGCCCTCGCTGATTTTGGTTTCTCAGAGTTAGGCATACACCGTATCTACGCTGAAACCATCAGCAAGAACTTGGCTGCGATTAAATTATGTAAGTCACTAGGAATGAAACAAGAAGCGTGTTTTAAAGATCATCGATTCTTCAAAGGTCAATGGTGGGATACAGTTGTGTTGGCGGTTCTACGTTCTGATTGGAAAAAGGCTTAGTGATGGAAAGTGGTATGCAGAAGCTAGATAGAGGGCTCGATCGAGAAGGGTTCATTCAAAATCTTTATTCGCCAAAGAACATTGCGCCTGAATTTCAAGAAGTGGTGTCAGCAGTCGTTGATTCGTTGCTAAGAGAACTTCCAAGTCAAGTTGATGGTATCTACTTGTATGGAAGCGTGCCTAGAGGAACGGCCATTGTTGGTCGCTCTGATTTGGATGTTTCTATCGTACTCGCTACGCCTGTTGGTCAGAGAGAAAAGGAAGTATTTAACCTACTTTCCGGCACCATACCCCAAACCTATCCGCAAGTGACCAAGCTTGATATCGATCCTGGCTTCCTGCGGGATGTTCTGCAACCCACGGAAAAGTATCACTGGCACTTTTGGATCAAGCATTGCTGCTGTTGTGTTTGGGGGAATGATTTATCTAATGAGTTCCCACTATACAAACCAAGCATTGAAATCGCTCAAGCTCTCAATGGTGACTTGTCTACTTTTCTTGAGCAAATGCCCTCGAGTTTCAAAACAATGACTGATGCGGATATCGTTAAGGTAATTGGTAAAAAGTTAGTGCGAGCGGCGTATTATTTTGTGGCTGAGCAAGACGGCAGTTGGTACACCAATCTGAGCCAGTGCGCTGCAGTCGCCAAGCGCTATTACTCCAATCAAAGCGACGATATTGAGCTAGCTCATCAATACGCTCTCGGAAATTTGATATCTAAAACAGAAGCTTTTGAATTGTATGAAAGGCTGAGTAAAAAGCTTGTTGTAAATTAAGCATTAACACAAGCTAGAACAACAAACTTAACTACCTTTGTAACGGCTTTAGGAAAATTAGATGGATGTCCACGAGTGTGTTTCTTTTATCATGCTGAAGGAATCGCAGGTATTACTAGAAAAGCGTAGTGAGTCTAGGGAGACCGATCCCGGTTTAATCACTATACCTGGCGGCCATATTGAACACGGTGAAAACCAGGTTCAGGCGCTGTTTCGTGAACTTGATGAAGAGCTTAATGTTGTTCCGATTGATTACCAATACTTGTGTTCGCTTTACCATCCTACGAAGGAACTTCAGTTGATTCATTATTTTATCGTGAGTGACTGGAAAGGAGATATCACCGCTCAAGAGACTGATGATGTTAAGTGGTATTCACAAGGTTCAGCTCCTGTTGGTATAGCAGCCGATGGTATTGCTTTGAAAGAAGTAGAGCGCGTGGGTAGGTATCTTTAGTTTGGATTCGATAAGATGTTTTGGACGTTTTTTGAGGGCTCAAAAACGGTGAAACCCCGATGTTGGTAGCATCGGGGTTTCGAATTTCTAGATTTCTCGACTGGTAAGATCGATTATCTTTTCTATGCAGAAGGCTGGATTAATCCAATCTTATTCCTTGGTAGGGAATTAGATGCGGATGAAGTCCATGTGCTCAACTTTTGGCTTGAACGCGTGACGTTGAACGTCTTGTGGCTTAACCTTAACTTCTGCGCCGTCAATCAGTAGAGTGATTGCTTCGTAGAATTCAGGCTTGTCCATTTGGTTGATCACGTCAGCGTGAACAAGTTCGATAGCTACAGCTTCAGCTTCGCCACCGTAGATTACAGCTGGGAATTTACCAGCGTGACGTAGGCGGCGGCTCGCACCTTTACCTAGTTCAGTACGTACTACTGCTTCAAATTTCATAGTTTTACTCTCAAATTAGTAAAAATTAACTTCACACCTCAATGCGACCTTGAGTGTGTGGTAATGCTTAAACATAAAAGTTCATGCTTAAGCGAGCGCGGATACTAACATCACATTCCAATATGAGCAAGTCAGAAGCCCATCTCAAAGTGAATTTCCTTCGATAATGGGTTCGTTTGGAGATAAAACGTTCGCTAACGCTTGTTTAGCGCATTTTACTCCCTTTTACATCGCAATCCTTATCTATTTATATCACTGCTAAATCATCAAGTTAATGAACGGAAAATGAATGTTTGCCTAAGACTTGGTTAAGTCTTAGTTCGTTAATCTTAGTGTTAATTAAACAGCAGAATGAATAGGTGAAAATATGAAACCGGTAAGCCTTGTCGTAATTACGCTAAACGAAGAGAAACGCATTAGCCGCTTAATGGAAGAGTTGAGCGTGCAAACCCACCAAGAGTTTGAAGTGATTGTTGTCGACTCGAACAGTGAAGATAACACCAGAGAAGTGGCGCAAGCTTATGAAAACGCGTTGCCAAAATTAACGGTGCATCACATGGAAAACCGTGGTGTGAGCCTTGGCCGAAACACGGGTGCTTCATTGGCGCAATACAACCGAATCCTTTTCTTAGATGCTGACGTGAGCTTGCCTCGAAACTTCCTTGCGAAAGCGCTTTATGAACTAGAAGAGAAGAAGCTTGAAGTGGCGGGTGTGTACATGAGCTCGAAAGGTTTGCCGCTTGTACACAAGTTTGGTTACGGGCTATTTAACGCAGGCTTGTTTACTACTCAGTTCTTTTTCCCGACGGCGATTGGCGCATGTATTTTCTCGACTAAACGGGCGCATGATGAGATCGGCGGTTTTGATGAAGAGATCGTCCTGTGTGAAGATTGTGACTACGTAAAACGTGCGAGCAAAACATGGCGATTTAGATTCCTAAATATGACTTTTGGTTTTGACCCACGTCGCTTAGACCAAGATGGCGTTGTGAAGACAGGCTCTACTTATCTTAAAGCCAATGTAAGACGCTTCTTTAAAGGAGAAATGCGTAATAACGAGATGAACTACAAGTTTGGTCACTACAAAGAACAGTAAGCGTTGAGGTTGTTATGTTTGATGGACTAGGGTTGTTTCTGGGAGCATTGGGTGATGCTCTCATTGGCCCAAACCTATTTGTACCGGGAGAGCCGTTCTTTATCGCAGCGGGCTTTCAACTGTATTCAGGTGCATGGATGGCGTTGGTTTTGGTGATGCTAGGTGGTTTGCTTGGTGATCAACTCAGTTATTTCATTGGTTATAAATACGGTGTTAAGGTGCAACGAAGGCTCATTAAGTTTCGCCCTAAAACCAAAAGATTAATTGCGCGCTGCCGCTATCTGGTTGCTCGCAAAGGCACATACATCATTCTTTTTGCTCGTTTATTAGGGCCTATCGCTTGGGTTGTGCCATTTATAGCTGGCTCGCATCGTGTACCGTGGCGTAATTTTAGTGTGTTGGCGTTTATCGGTTTGGCCCTTGGTGGAGGGCAGTTCATTGCTTGGGGCATGTTACTGGCGCACGGCGTTGAAAACTTCCCGTGGCTTAATAGCCTTAAGATATTTATCTCGGAGCATAATAGCTTGATCGTTGGTGTGTTCGCGGTATTAGTCTTCACCATTATCGGTTACCGAATGAAGTGGCGATGCTTAGTACTTAAGTCTAGTGCGCTGTTGTTGGCGTGGGTATTGTTTGCGAACTACGCTCACTTTTTCTGGAAAGCGGATGACTTTCAGAATCAACCAGAGACGGCTCAAATAAACAAAGTCGACTGGAACTCGGTTACCTATAAAGCGTTCCCCGGTAAATCTTCGTTCTACTCGGCGCAAGCGATCAACGTAATTTATGTTGGAGCAACCCCAAGAGACTTAATGAAGCAATTAGGCTGGATAGAGAATCAAACCTTCTCTCGAAATGAGATTGAATGGGTTGGTTATCTCGCATTGCTTAGAGAAAAAACGCCGCCAGTGTCTGATTTATATTGGCGAGACAAGCCGCAAGATATGGCTTTTCAATTGCCGGGTAACCTGATGAAGCGCAGCCATATTCGTTGGTGGCGTGCAGGTGTTGATATTAAAACTAACCAGCCTCAGTGGTTAGGCGCAATTAGCTATGATGATGGCCTTAAAGTCACGCCTTACTCAGGCATTGTGACCGTGCTTCATAACATTGACCCTAATGTTGATGAAGAGCGAGATCGGCTTGCTAATCAGATACGAACGTTACTACCAGACATCGAGTTAGACAAGTACCCATTAGCAACGGTGGAAGTGATCAATGACGATCATGACTATTACACTGATGGCCGGGTATTAACGATTGGAGCAACGACCCTTAGTGATAATTCACAAACTTTGGATGTTGCTGTTAACGATATATAGAGTTGTATATAAGGTCGATAGAATTAAGCCCTAGCATTACGTTAGGGCTTATTGTGTTTAACTTTTACTTAGCTTGTTCAGCCTTTACTTACTTTAAGCACCAGAGAAGCTTTTAAGCCGCCCATTGAGCTCTTGCTGAGCGTTAGGCTGCCTCGGTAACTGTGTGCCATTTCATTTACGATATTAAGCCCTAAGCCTGTTCCTGGTGTGGTTTCATCAAGTCGGACGCCACGTTTGGTCACTTGCTCAAGCTTCTCTTCAGGAATGCCTTGGCCATCATCTTCAATCACCAACTCTATGTTGCCATCGTCGAGTTCATTTGCATGGACGCGAATAATGCTGCCCGCCCACTTGTAACTGTTCTCGAGTAGGTTGCCGACCATTTCATCAAGGTCGGTTTTTTCTACTGCCACTTCAATCTCAGAGTCTAGCTCGTTAATCATGGTGACTTCATTGGCAGCGTAGACTTTATCAAACGCCATTGAGATAGCTTCGACACGCTCACAAGGTGAAGACTTCACCGAAAGAATGTTCATTGCACCTGCCATACGAGCGCGGCCAAGGTGATAATCAATTTGGCTTTGAATCTGATGAATGGGCTGTTGCAGCAGTGCCTTGTCATCCTCTGGAAGTCGCTCTATCTCATTTTTTAGAACTGAAAGCGGTGTTTTCAACGCATGAGATAAGTTACCCGCGTGGTTACGAGCTCGTTCTAATAACTCTTGATAGTGAAAGAGCAGGGCATTGAGGTCAGAGACTAATGGAGAAACCTCTTTCGGGTAGTTATCGCTTAACCCTTGTTGCTCGCCGTTTCTTAGCATTACCAGTTCGCGTTGCATCTTGCTGAGCGGTAATAACGACCAACTGACTTGAATACCGATCAACATCAGCACGCCAACAAACAGCAACATTAGGATCAACCAGACTTGACCAGTAAGCTCTGTCAGTGTGGATTCTAATGGATCTTCATCAATACCAATGGTGATCGTGACAGGGTCGCTCAGTTCAGGCAGGTAGATATCTTGCTCGATGTAAATCAGCTTTTCTTTCTCTGGCCCTTTGACTGATGTGTGAATCGGTGAACGCTTGATGGTGAGGTCTTTATCCCATAGCGAGCGAGATCGAATGATCTGCTCTTGGGTAGCGGCGCGCCAATAAATACCACTGTAGGGCTGGTTGAACCTAGGATCAGACAGACGCTCTGCCATGATCAGGTTACCACTGTCATTGGTTTCGATATTGGCGGTTAACTCATCCATGGTTAAGCCAAGCTGCTGCTTCATGTCATCGACGAGGTAGTCGTTAACCAGTTTCGGAATCCCGACACCAGCCGCTAATATCATCGCACCTAGCCAAAAAGCCGCAGCAAGGAGCAAGCGGCTTTTTAAACTGATGTTTTTAAGTGTTCGTTTCTTTAGATTCATGCATTTCCAACCTGCCTTTGCTCATCGTAACTTATCGTATTGCGATGATCAGAACAGGCTGTCCACTTAATTAATGGTTGCTCTTGGCGTGATTGACGACTGAGCTATTCAGCATTCAGTTGGTAGCCAAGGCCACGAACGGTTTTGATGATCTTTGGTGCGATTTTCTTACGAATACGACCGATGAACACTTCAACCGTGTTTGAGTCTCGGTCGAAGTCTTGCTTGTAGATATGCTCAACCAACTCAGTGCGCGAGATAACCTTGTTTTGGTTATGCATGAAGTACGCGACAACTTTATATTCCAGCGCCGTGAGGCTAACTGCTTGACCTTGCCACAACACTTTAGAACTGCGTGTGTCTAGGCTTAGATCACCGATTTGAAGTATCGGAGCAGCACTGCCTGATGCTCGGCGCAGTTGAGCTCGGATACGGGCAATCAGCTCGACCATCTCAAATGGCTTAGTTAGGTAGTCATCAGCACCGGCGTTCAAGCCCTCAACACGTTGAGTTAGCGTGTCACGAGCACTTAAGATAATCACTGGCGTGTTGATGTTTTCGTCTCGAATGCCTTTTAATACCGTTAGGCCGTCAAGCTTAGGTAAACCTAAATCGAGGACAATCGCGTCCCATTCTTCTGACGTTGCACGGTAGAGTGCGTCGATGCCATCTTGAGAGAGCTCTGGAACCCAGTCGGCCCCCTCAAGTGTTTCAATAATTTGTTGGCCCAAACGAGGCTCATCTTCAACGACTAAAATTTTCATAATTGTTCTTCTAATTTCTTCTAATGACTGTTCGTCGTGCTTAGCTCTTCGTCGTACGTAACTAGTCGCCGTGTTTAATTGCGTCTTTAAAGTTGCGGCCTTTGATCATAAGCATTTCTAACGTCTCAGCGTTGTATTCGACTTTGATGATGTTGTTTTGGTAATTGATTTTTAGTTCATACACCCAAATGTCGTCATCTTCTTCTAGTTCTACTTTAATGATTCTGCCATGAAGATCGTTTTCAACCGCCGCATACATTTCTGAGAAAGGGCGAATGTAGCCTTCTCGTACGGCTTCATAGACTTCGTCTTGATCTTCTTCAAATTCGATGCTGGTTCCTGCTTTATGAACGTCCTGCACTAATTCATGACCATTATGATGTGAGTCAGCCCATGCGCCAGCAGAAACAAATAAGCCTAAGCTTATAGAAAACAAAGAAATCATAGCTTTACTAAACATAGCGAATCCTAGAGAAGGTTGATAGCGTTCAGTATAAAAAAGTAATTCTGAACAGAAAGTGAACCTGATTAATAATGAGAATTTGATACCGAAAAACTTAACGCTTAAATGGCGCAGGCTTTAATACATAAGATTAATTGCCGAGTGTTAAGAACGTAAGACTTACTTTTATTCTTAACCTTAACGCTGCTGTAGTTCGTCTTCGAATATCTTGTCTCTCATTTTCCAAAAGCGTCCGACTTTACGGGCAATCACGAATTGAGGTGGGCGGAATCTATGTTGGTGAGCAACCACTTTCGTCGGTGAGGCTTCTTCGAAAGGGCGATGTCTGTCTGCAAGGTGAGGGCGAACAAACTGGTCTTTGAAGTTCTGCTTCTGCTTTTTGCTGGTTAATGACCAAAACTCATGCACTTGCGCTTGGTTTTCTCCGCGATAGGTGACCTTAAGTTGTGATTTACCTTTCTCGTCTTTAAGCACGTTGAGGTCCATTTCCAAGCATTCAAATACCAAGGCATCTTTTAGGTTCAGTGCTTCTTTTAGCTTTTTGTCTGGGTCGACTAAGGTTGCATCGCACTCATGACAAATGCGCGCAGCAATGTCATTATCAGCACCACATTCACCGCAATATTTCGCTCGGAAGCGATAATTACAGTGCTCGCGCTCGCCCGTGTCTTCATCGGTAAAGTAGCCTTGGCATTTGCGCCCAAAGTGCTCAAGCAAGAAGCCATTGCTGTCTAGCTTGCCCCAAAAGTTATTATTGAAGCCGCACGCAGGGCAAGGGATGGTGATGATTTCACTGTCTGAATCGGGTTTAGGGTCGCCAACCTCAGGTTGGTAGAGGTCGTAACTGTTGCCCGCATAGTCGAGCACCAAACACTCTTTTTTACCCGGAGATAGGCGTAAGCCACGGCCAACGATTTGTTGATACAAACTGATGGATTCTGTCGGGCGCAAAATCGCGATTAAATCGACGTGTGGCGCATCAAAACCTGTGGTTAATACCGATACGTTAACCAAAAACTTGATTTTACGTTCTTTGAAGTCGCTGATAATTTGGTCACGTTCGAGAGTTGGTGTATCACCAATCACAATTGAAGCTTCACCTTCTGGCAATAAGCCGAGGATCTCTTGCGCGTGTCGAACGGTCGCAGCGAATACCATGATGCCTAGTTTATCTTGGGCTAGGTGAATAATCTGATCGACAATCTGTGGGGTCGCTCGTTTCGATTGCTCGATCACCATGTCGAGTTCTGCTTCTTTGTAGCGACCAGTGCTCGCGGGCTTTAACTGCGAAAAGTCATAGCTCAACACGGGTGCATCAATCATGCGTGCAGGAGTTAAGAAACCTTCATCGAGCAGGTAACGAATCGGCAGCTCAAAGATACAGTCGCGGAAGAAACGTGGCTCATCTGAACGCACTTGACCGCGAGTGTGGTATTGATAAATCCAACCCATCCCAAGACGATATGGGGTCGCTGTTAATCCAAGCACCTTGATGCCCGAATTATTCTCGCGTAAGTGAGTGATGACTTTCTGATAACTACTGGTCTTTTCATCGGGAACACGGTGGCATTCGTCGATAACCAACAGCGAAAATTGGTTAGAGAATGAATCGAGATTTCGCACCACAGATTGCACCGAAGCAAACACGACTTGTTGGTCGGTCTCTTTGCGTCCTAAACCCGCAGAGAAAATCGAGCCTTTCAGCCCGTAACCTTCATACTTTTCATGGTTCTGTTCAACCAACTCTTTTACGTGAGCAAGCACCAACACTCGACCTTTCGCAAGCCTTGCTAACTCTGCAATCACAAGGCTTTTTCCTGCACCTGTCGGAAGCACGAGCACTGCCGGAGTTTGGTGTTTTCTGAAGTAATGAATCACTGATTTTACAGAATCAGCTTGGTACGGGCGGAGTGTATACATATCGCGTCTTGTAAGAAGGAAAACAAATAGTGTGAAATAGCTCAACTAATTGAGCAAAGGTGACTATAATACCCGACTTAGATTAGTTGAGGTATTCATGCGTTTAGATAAATTTCTGTGCGATGCATTAGGCGTCACTCGAAGAGAAGCAACACACTTATTAAAATCCAAGGCAGTGACAGTAAATGATGTCATTCAAAAAAGCGGTTCACTCAAGGTAACTGAAGAGTGCGTTGTCGAATGGCAAGGCAATGAACTGAATGTTCACGGCCCACGTTACATCATGCTTTATAAGCCTGAAGGCTTTGTTTGTTCGCATGAAGATGGCGCAAATCGTATCGCGTTTGAATTACTTGATGAAATCAAAATGGACAAGCTGCACTTTGCTGGTCGTCTAGATATTGATACAACAGGTCTTGTGTTGATTACAGACGATGGTAAGTGGTCTCACCGTATCACTTCGCCAAAGCACAAGTGCGAGAAGACGTACCGTGTGTGGTTGGTTGAACCTGTTGAAGACGATTACGTTGAAAAATTCAAAGAGGGCATCCAGCTTAAGAGCGAAGATGGCCTAACACTTCCTGCACACCTAGAAGTTCGTGCAGAGCGTGAAGTGCTGCTAACGATTCACGAAGGCAAATACCACCAAGTTAAACGTATGTTTGCTGCTCTTGGTAACAAGGTAGAAGCACTACACCGTGAACGTATTGGCGAAATTGAGATGGACGAATCTTTAGAGTTAGGTGAATACCGTTACCTAACGCAAGAAGAAGTCGATTCAATCTGGAAGTAGTCCTTAGCTAGAAGTTGCTCTTAACAAGAAATTGTTCTTAACAAGAGACCACTTTTTCTGGAAATAGCCCTTTCGTTGTAAAGCCGACCATGGATAGCGTCGGCTGATGATGTTGACTGGTACTAGGAAAGTCTCAGCCAATCTTTGACTCGCGTACTCACGCTAGTCCCTAGCTCTATCAGTTGAACATTCGGAGAACCATGCAAACATCGACCTCACAGAGCCAAAGCTCCCAACTAGAAACACCTCAATTAGGCTTAGTGCTGTTTTTGATTCTAGGTGCGATTGGTGCACTTACTCCGCTAGCCATTGATATGTATCTGCCAGCGATGCCGACCATTGCTAAAGATCTTGGTGTGACGGCGGGTGAGGTACAAATCACGCTAACAGCCTATACCGCAGGTTTCGCGCTGGGGCAGTTGCTGCATGGCCCGTTGGCGGATAGCTATGGTCGCAAGCCTGTACTGCTTATTGGTGTGTTCTTGTTTGCTATCGCTTCTATGGTGAGTGCGACAACTCATGGCATTGAAGCGCTGACTTACATCCGTACCGCTCAAGGTTTTGCTGGTGCTGCGGCGGCCGTTATCATCCAAGCGGTGGTAAGAGATATGTTCGATCGTGAAGATTTCGCAAGAACCATGTCTTTCGTTACTTTGGTGATGACAGTTGCGCCATTGGTTGCTCCGATGATTGGCGGTTACTTAGCGTTGTGGTTCGGTTGGCGTTCAATTTTCTGGGTTCTGGCTATTTTTGCGGTGATCGTGATTCTGGCGGTATCGATGAAGATCCCAGAAACGCTTCCTGCAGAAAACCGACAACCATTGCGCTTTAAAACAACGATTCGTAACTATGCTCGACTGTGTAAGAACCCAACGGCGATGGGCCTGATTTTCTCTGGTGCATTCTCATTTTCAGGGATGTTTGCGTTCTTAACGGCAGGTTCATTCGTTTACATCGATATCTATGGCGTTCGCCCTGATCTGTTTGGCTACCTGTTCGGCTTGAATATTGTTGCTATGATCTTGATGACGAGCATCAACGGTCGAGTCGTTAAGAAAGTGGGCTCTCACGCTATGCTCAGAGTCGGTTTAACCATTCAACTGTTTGCGGGCTTAGGTCTGTTAGTCGGTTGGATGTTAGATATCGGTTTGTGGGGTATTGTGCCATTCGTGATGCTGTTTATCGGCACACTGTCTACCATTGGTAGTAACTCAATGGCGCTACTTTTAAGCGGATACCCGAATATGGCAGGCACAGCATCTTCGCTTGCGGGCACATTAAGATTTGGTACTGGTTCTGTGGTGGGAGCAATTGTTGCAATGCTACCAAGTGACACTGCAGGGCCAATGGCTATGGTGATGGCAGCATGTGCAATACTGTCAGCATTACTATATTGGACATTAGGAAAGAAGGCATAATGTCAAAATACTATATTGAAATTCAGAAGTTAGTGAACGATGCGCTGGGCGAGCTATATGCTCTGCATAAGTCTGGCAAAGCGATCGACGCGCCTATAGCGAACAACCTTTATCTTGTTCGTTGGGTAACAAAAGCGATTAAATCTCAAGCTTATGATCGCGTGATTGTGCCTGACTTAGTTCGCTGGCAGAAACAGGGTCGCTCAAAAGGCAACAACTCTGATTTAACTTTTACCTTTAAACGTATTTCTGCGTTTTACGGACGTTTTTTCCCTGAAGGCGAAGAGCCTAAAACGCTAAAAGACAGTGATGTTGAAGCGTTCATGGACAAAATGTACGAGATGGGTTGGAGCGTATCGAGTGAAGACGAGCTAACGACTGGCGGCAAGATTCAATTCTTCACCGATGGCGAGCACTCTTTTGCTTTATGCGGTAAACAGTGTGACGACTCTTTCGACGGGGAGTTGATGGTTAAGCCAATGAACTGGTTTGTTCGTGGCAACCATGCTGAGTTCATCCAAGCGGCGATGGAAGCGGGCTTCATGCTTCACAAAGTAACGGACTATAAGTCTGCGGTGAAGTATCACGGTGAATACATCGTTTACCCTGCTAACCAAGGCAACCAACTGGCTGAGATCCCAATTAGCGTTATCGGCTAATAGCGGATTCGAGATGAGAGATACGAAGAGCGGAATTATCCGCTCTTTTTTGTCTCTCATAGCGCGTGTCGCTAACTTGCTGTTAAGTCTTTTCGCATCCCGTTACCCGAATCTCGCATCTGCTTTTAATCCTGTTCTTTAGCCTGCTTCTCAATTGCCTTCACCATGCCTTTAAAAATAAACAGGTGGGCTGGCATCATAGCAAACCAATACAGTAACCCTAGAAAGCCTTTAGGGTGCCACCACGCTGAAATGTTCAGCTCGCGAGAGTCACCGTGGTCAGAGACGGTAATCTCGAGTCGCCCTAAACCGGGGCCTTTCATACCGAAAAGCAGGGATAAAAACTGATTCTCTTCACAGCGAATGACCTTCCATGAATCGATTTTGTCACCGACTTTTAGGTTGGGCCCTTCTGGCATTTGTCGAACCGGTACACCGCCACCGAAAAGAACATCCAACCATTCGCGTGTGCGCCATAAAGTGTTAGCAAAGAAGTAACCTTGCTTCGGGCTTCCGATTTGCTGAGCAACATGCCAAAGCGATTCCAATGAAGCGCTTGAGGTGATACTTGCGCCTGTTTTCTTCGGGTAATAGCCATACCCAGCTTGCCAGCGTTTGAATGCGGTTTTATCAAAGCCCCATACATTGCTTTTGACAAAGTTTCCTTCAGCATGAATCGCTTGCTCAACCATATTTTCGAACGAGATAAGCTTCTGAGGGTACTTTTCTCTAATGATGGTCGAACTGGCGATGAAGTCGTGCTTTAAGCCTGCAAGTAGTGCTCTACCTATGTTAGACGGTACAGAAGTCACCACACCTAACCAATATGAAGCAATCTTTGGTGTCAGTAGCGATGTCGCCCATAGTTTGAGTGGACGATCGGCGGTTTTAGCAATATGAGCAAATTGGTTTCGGTAAGAGACAATATCCGGCCCGCCAACCTCAAAGGTTTGGCTTTCGCTAGGCGTGTCTTGTGCGAGTTTTAGTAAATAGTGGTTCAGGTTCTGCAAAGCAATCGGGTTGGCTTTAGAGTCAACCCATTTTGGCGCAATCATAATCGGCAAGTTGTACACGAAATCTCGCATGATCTCGAATGCCGCAGATCCTGGGCCAATGATCACGCCAGCTTGAAGTTCGGTAACGGGTACAGGCCCTTTACGAAGCAATTCGCCGGTTTTCTTTCTCGCTTGAAGGTGCTCTGAATCACCAGTCTGAGGCTGTAAAGAACTCAGGTAGATGACGTGTTGATTCTTTGGCCCAAGAGCAGAAACAAAGTTACGGGCTAAGTTCAGCTCATAATCGATAAAGTCGTGGCCTTCCGCCATGCCATGGACGAGAAAGAAGATAAGATCAAAGTCGGGGACTAAGGCTTGTGTCGCAGCTTGATCGGCCAGATCAAGATACTCAAGCGATAAGCTTTCGTGAGGCTCGGTCCGTGCCTTTAAATAGTCGATATGCCTTGCTGCTGCCGTGACTTGATAGCCTTGCTCAAGCAGGAGAGGGAGGAGTTGCGAACCAACATATCCAGAAGCGCCTAAAACCAGTACTTTCTTCATTGTTACTCCATTTATATCTGTGGTTAAAAACCGAACATTGATATAATAGCGCGATATTTATCTTTATTCATCAATACGTTCCGTTTAGGTATCTCTCTATGTTGCTCTCTTCAATTATTCATCACACACGAGGTGATTTTGTTCGCAGGCTTATTGCGATTGCACTGCCTATCACCTTGCAGAGCATTATGTTTTCAAGCCGAGGCTTGGTGGATGTATTGATGTTGGGCCAACTTGGCGAAGCAGACATCGCAGCTGTGGGTGTGGCGAGCCGAGCGATGTTCGTGACGACCATTATGCTGGTGGGTGTTACCACGGGCGGTGCTCTTCTTACTGCTCAATATTGGGGCGCGGGTAACAGACAAGGTGTGAGAGAAAGCACTGCGCTGACGTGGCTGGTGTCGACACTGTTTGCTTTACTGACTATCGCGTTTTTCGTTTCATTTCCTGCACAAATCATGGGCGTGACGACCGACTCTCAAGAGGTCATCAACTTAGGCGTTGAATACATCGTAATTACGTCATTTAGCATGCTAGCGGTATCGTGTGTCAGCAGTATGGCTGTGGGTTTGAGAGCGATGCACAAACCCGGGCTAAGTACATTTTTCAGCGGTATCGGCATCCTGTCTAACGTGTTCTTAAACTGGGTGCTGATCTTCGGTAACTTAGGCTTTCCTGCGCTTGGAATCAAAGGTGCGGCGATTGCGACGGTACTGAGTGGCGCGATTGAAGTCGCGACTTTGTTTGGTTATCTCTATTTCTCTAAGCATTTATTAGCATTTAAGTTTTGCGATATTAAAGCGGCAGCTTCGATTGATAAGGTGGTTCGCTTCTTGAAGCTGTCTCTGCCGACCACGTTTAACTTCTTAGCATGGGCGGGTGGTTTGTTTGCTTACCACGCGATCATGGGGCAATCGGGCGTTCAAGGTCTGGCTGCGCTATCGGTCATGACGCCGGTTGAATCTATCTCATTGAGTTTATTGATTGGCCTTTCGAATGCGGCAGCTGTTTTGGTGGGTAATCAACTTGGTGCGAAAAACAATGAAGCGGTTTACTATCAAGCGCTTGGCTTAACAATTTTGTGTTTCTTAACTAGTATTGTTGTAGCCGTTTTTCTCTATTTCGTTCAAACGCCAATACTTAATGCCTTTAGCGCACTGACGGAAGAAACCAGAGCCCTCTCAGAGAAGTTCATTCTGATCCTCTGTGTGGGTATTGTCATTCGCTCGGTGCCATTGACTGTGATCGTTGGGGTGTTGAGAGCGGGTGGTGATGTGAAGTTCTGCCTCTATCAAGATTTGATTGCTCAGTGGGTGATCGGTATCCCATTGGCAGCCATCGCGGCTATCTATTTTAAGTTTCCACCTGAGTGGGTATATCTGCTTTTCCTAACGGAAGAAGTCCTCAAGTGGGGCGGGTCGCTCTATCGCATGAAAACAAGAAAATGGATTAAAAACTTGATAGGAAGTTGAAGTAGGGCGCACCAATCGCATCACTTTATCGTTGGCGTGTGATCTATCTTTCAAAATACTTCCTCCTAACAGGGAATTAGTGTAGATTCTCCTTCCAAATTCTAACTAATGCGAGCTGTTTAATGTTAAAGCTGTCAGACCTATGTAAAGGCTATGTCGATGGGGGGGAGTTTCACCCTGTTTTGCAAGGTGCTGAATTAACATTAAACCAAGGTGACCAGCTGGCATTAATGGGAGAAAGCGGTTCAGGTAAAAGTACTTTACTGAATCTTATCGCGGGCTTAGACCTAGCGGACTCAGGTGAAATCGCTTTTCCTCACTTCAATATGCACGACTCAACCGAGCGTGACCGCACCGCTTATCGCAGAAACAACATTGGCCATATTTTTCAGCAATTCAACTTACTGCCAACGTTAAATATTGCCGATAACATCCGTTTTTGCCGCCAGTTAAAAGGCTTACCTGAAGACAAAGGTCTCTGGAGACAGATTCTCTCTGCTTTAGATCTTATGCCTTTACTTGGCCGTTACCCTGAAGAAGCGTCTGGTGGCCAACAACAACGTGCGGCCATTGCGCGTGCGCTGTATATGGAACCAAAAATATTGCTGGCCGATGAGCCGACCGGTAGTTTAGATGAGCGTAATGCAGAAGCGGTAATGCGTTTGCTGACCTCTTTGGCTCGTCAATTAGAATGTACGTTGCTGTTGGTAACACACAGTGAAAAAGTAGCTCTGCATATGGATGGTAGGATCCGTCTGCAAGGAGGGCAACTGCATGTTATGGCCCGTAGTTAAGGCACTACTCGGTCACTATCGACGTTACCCACTGCAGATTATTTTGGTATGGCTTGGTTTAACCCTCGGCGTATCACTTTTGGTTGGTGTTACTGCTATCAACCAACACGCCAAGCAAAGCTATGCGCATGGCGAAAAACTCTTTTCGAATCCTCTTCCTTACCGTATTCGACCAAAACACAACGCCAATAAAATCCCGCAAGGCTTTTATATCCAACTTCGCCGTGAAGGTTTTCAACAGTGTTCTCCTCTTGATCACCATCGTATCACTGATGAAAATGGCGCAAACTTCATGGTTGTCGGTATAGATCCTGTTTCTATGCTTCAGCTACAACCTGGTATAGCGTTAAAAGATCTCACCGCTTTGAACCTCATGAAGCCACCATATCCAATCCTTGTCAGTGATGATCTTGCTGAACACATGGAATGGCACAACGGTGATTACATCCCTTTGATGGATGGTTCTGAACTTGGTCCTGTGGTTGTTGATCAAAATAATATGATTAATGGTACAAGGTTGATTGCTGATATCTCCTTGCTCCGAATGCTTAAACGCAGTGCTGGGCTTTCAGTGATTGCTTGTTCAGACATGCCCACTGAGAAGTTTGAACGTCTTAAAAATATGTTACCTAATGGTTTGACGATCTCTCGTAGCTCTAAGGCAGAGCTTGAGTCGCTGACCAGTGCGTTCCACTTAAACCTAAAAGCGATGGGTATGCTGTCGTTTGTGGTTGGCTTGTTCATTTTCTATCAAGCAATGTCGCTTTCTTTTATTCAGCGTCAACCGTTAGTCGGGATTTTAAGACAAACGGGTGTGTCTGGTTGGCAACTGACTAAAGCGCTCTGTTTAGAGTTACTGCTATTGGTTTTACTGAGCTGGATCTGCGGCAATGTATTTGGCGTGATGCTAGCAAACCAATTGTTACCTGCCGTATCTTCAAGCTTGGGCGATTTATACGACGCTAACGTCGGCTTAACGATCGACTGGAATTGGCGTTGGAGTGGTTACAGCTTACTGATGGCATTGATTGGTGCTTTCTTAGCGTGTGCGTGGCCACTGGTTCGTTTACTTAAGTCTCAACCGATTCGTCTGTCTTCTCGTTTGTCTTTGATGCGTTTTGCGGGTACCGAGTTCACTTGGCAAGCGTTGATTGGCTGTGGCTTCTTGGTTGCTGCTGTTGCTGTGTATCAAGCCCCTCAGACTCAAGAAACGGGTTTTGCGATTATCGCGCTAATGCTGATCAGTGTGGCGCTATTTACCCCGTTTTTGATGTGGAAGTTATTTAACAGCCTCTCTTATTCGTTGCGCTGGGTTCGTGCTCGCTGGTTCTTTGCTGATGCAGCTTCCAGTATGAGCTACCGTGGCGTGGCGACGATGGCGTTTATGTTAGCCTTAACAGCCAATATTGGTGTAGAAACCATGGTCGGTAGCTTTAGAGATACCACTGATAAATGGCTAACACAGCGTTTGGCTGCCGATCTGTATATCTACCCAACCAACAATGCCGCTGCTCGTATGAGTAATTGGTTATCTGACCAACCTGAAGTGGATTCGGTTTGGTGGCGTTGGGAGAAAGATGTGGCGTCTCCAGTCGGTAGTATTCAGGTGGTCAGTACGGGGCCTTCTGAAGGTGAGCTAGAAGCGCTGACGATCAAATTAGGTATTCCGAATTACTGGTATCACTTACATCACTCTAAAGGTGTGTTGATCAGTGAATCGATGTCTCTCAAGCTGGGGATTCGCCCTGGCGACTACATTGACCTCTATGATAGTCTCGGCTCTGGTTGGCAGGTTGTCGGTGTTTATTACGATTACGGTAATCCTTACCATCAAGTCATGATGTCGCATCGAAACTGGCTGTATGGCTTTGCAGGGCGGGGTAATGTCGGCCTTGGGGTAATACTCAAAGACGATGTGAATTCATTAGGGCTTCGCAGCCGATTAGAAAGCGTATTCAGGCTTGGCTCCGAGCGCGTTTTCGATAACAACAACATCCACAGTCAAGCGATGCGGGTGTTCGATAGGACGTTCGCGATTGCAGATACATTAGGTAACATCACCTTGGTTATCGCCGTCTTCGGTATTTTCTTTGCGACGGTTGCGGGAGAAGTGTCTCGCCAAAGGCATATTTCCTTGCAGCGCTGTTTGGGTGTCTCGGCGAAAGAACTGATCCTGACAGGTAGTTTGCAGTTGTTTGTGTTTGGGCTTATTTCCTCCTTAATTGCGATTCCGCTCGGATTAGCGCTAGCGAGCCTAATTGTTGATATCGTGATAAAGCAGTCTTTTGGGTGGTCACTTGAGTTACAAGTGATTCCTTGGGACTATTTGCAGACATTTGCATGGGCCATGGCAGCATTGATGCTAGCTGGTGCTTTACCAGTGATGAGAATGATTCGGAACACTCCGATGAAATCACTGAGGGATGCGCTTTAGTATGTTTTTACGGAATACCTCAAATAAGTTAAGACAACGAATCCTGTCTTCTCTGCTATTAATCAGTTTCTTCGGCATCTTTTTAAGTGTTTGGGGTTATTACTCCTATTTCATCGATCCTGGTGAAAAGGGCGTGAATGAAGTTAACTCAATATTGGTTAATGAACACTTCAATGTGTTCGAACCTGTTTTGCCAGACCGTAATGTTTCGCTACCACAAGATTTTAAGTTCCACCCAGAGTTTCAGCACGAGTGGTGGCATTACTTCGCGTCTTTGAAAGGTGATGATGGTAAAGACTATTCGGTTCAGTGGAGTTTTTTTCGTATCGCAACGGACGAACGTGAAACACCGGGGTGGCAAAGCCCTCAAGTCTATATCTCAAATGTGGTGGTCTCTTCTAAGTCCAAAGTATGGAAAGAACAGCGCATGGCTCGTGGCGGTATTGGCCAAGCGGGAATGACTAATCGTCCATTCAGACTTTGGATTGATAACTGGAACTGGCGTGCACTCGGCAACACCCCATTCCCCGGGCGCCTTCAAGTGCAAACTGATACGTTTGGACTAGAACTCGACACCATTGCAAAAGGGCCCTATGTGCTCAACGGCGATAACGGTTATCAGAAAAAGCACGACTTATTACCTGTCGCGTCTTATAACTTCAGCGCTCCATTTTTATCGTTGAGCGGTGTGTTGAACCTAGACGGCGTTACCAAGGAAGTGGAAGGAACTGCGTGGGTACATAAAGAGTGGGGCAGTGGCTTACTTGGAGTGGGCCAACAAGGTTGGGATTGGTTTGTATTTAACCTCGATGACGGCACAGCGCTGAGCATTAACCGCTATCGTCATAACCAACAGTTGCCTTACATATTCGGGACATTAGCAACGCGCTCAGGCAAAGTTTACCAATTAACGGAATCCGACATTTCCATTCAACCATTGCAAAATACAACGTTGATGAATGGAAGACGGATGCCTTTACAGTGGATCATTAACGTCCCTAAGCATGATATCAACCTCACAACGCGTATTATACGCAGGGATATGTGGCTTCCATTTGTCATACCATATTGGGAAGGGCCGATTAAGGCGAGCGGGAGCCATGAAGCGACAGGCTTTATGCAGTTAACTGGCTACTAAAAAACACCTAAGGCTATAATTTGATAGCCTTTTTTTATGCCTGCGCCTTTTAGCGTCCCCCAATGAATTGTGCATACAGGTTCGATGATCTCATCTATACTTAATTCATGGTGCATAACAACATTATGGAATATACGACGTATTGTTTAGTATTTGTAGGAAAAACCGAAGTTAAACATCCGAAGAAGTGATTATCTATCAATTAAACTTGGATATAAACTCGTGGTTATTCTTTGTTATTCGTTTATTTAAATAATAAATATAAGGGCGAAATCATGACCGACGTCATCCGTGACTTCTTTAAAATGGAATCTGCTGGCGGCATCATACTAGTCATCGCTGCGGCGATCGCAATGTTTGTAGCAAACTCACCACTGAACGAAATGTACCAAGGTGTACTTCACAGTTACGTTCTTGGTATGTCTGTGTCTCACTGGATTAACGATGGCTTAATGGCTGTCTTCTTCCTTCTAATCGGCTTAGAAGTTAAGCGCGAACTTTTAGAAGGCGCATTAAAGTCTAAAGAGACAGCAATCTTCCCAGCTATCGCAGCTGTGGGTGGTATGCTAGCTCCTGCACTTATTTACGTGCTATTTAATTCAAGTAACCCTGAAGCGCTTCAAGGTTGGGCTATCCCAGCAGCGACTGATATCGCATTCGCATTGGGTATTATGGCTCTTCTTGGTAACCGTGTACCGGTTAGCTTGAAGGTGTTCCTATTGGCTTTAGCAATTATCGATGACCTTGGCGTTGTTGTTATCATTGCACTGTTCTACTCAGGCGACCTATCAACGCTTGCGTTAACGGTTGGTTTCATCGCAACTGGTGTGCTGTTCATGCTAAACAACAAGCATGTAACTAAGCTGAGTGTGTATCTCATTGTTGGTGCAATTCTGTGGTTTGCAGTATTGAAGTCTGGTGTTCATGCAACGCTGGCTGGTGTAGTGATTGGTTTTGCTATCCCACTGAAAGGCAATAAAGGTGAACATTCTCCGCTGAAGCATCTAGAACATGCTCTGCACCCATACGTCGCTTTTGCAATCTTGCCAGTCTTTGCTTTTGCAAACGCAGGTATTTCATTGGAAGGTATCTCAATCTCAAGCCTAACAGGTATGCTACCGCTTGGTATCGCTATGGGTCTATTGATTGGTAAGCCTCTTGGTATCTTTGCATTCAGCTGGGGTGCGGTGAAATTGGGTGTTGCTAAGCTCCCTGAAGGTGTGAACTTTATGAACATCTTCGCAGTATCTGTCCTGTGTGGTATTGGTTTTACAATGTCTATCTTTATTTCATCACTAGCATTTGGCCCAACGAATGTAGAGTTTGATACGCTTGCTCGATTAGGTATCCTGATGGGCTCAACGACTGCAGCTATCTTAGGTTACTTCCTGCTAAGTATTTCTCTACCGAAAACTAAGCATCAAGAAGTAAAACTATAATCGGTAGTCGGCTCGCTTAATAGGGAGCCTACTCACTGAGTAACAAGTCAACTTCTGAGTAGCAAGAAGAGTCACAGAGTCTCCCTCGACTCATGTGACGACAAAGAACAAAAAAGCCGTGATGGGCAACCCTATCACGGCTTTATTGATCTTATAACTAAGCTGCTGTTGTTCGACACTCGCTCTATGTCACATCTAGATCCACAGTGACAATGTCACGCTACTTTTCAAGCGTGGTAAATATGGTCCACTCCTCGACGATCTGTTCGCTTAGTCCGACAACTGTGGCTGTTACTCGGCGGTTCAGTGCATGAGACGTAGCATCGTTGCCATCGCTCTCTAAGCGGTTTTCACCGTAACCAACAACTCTTACTCGGCTCGGGTCGATACCATTCGACAACAGTTCATCTTCAACGTGGTGAGCGCGTTTCTTTGATAGCTCTAAGTTGTATTGACTCGCGCCGACTTTACTGGCGTAACCTTGAATCTCTATCGATGCACTTTGGTAGGTTTCTAAGAACTCAGCCATAGTGGTGATTTGATCTGAGAAGATAGGGTTAACTTCATAGGAGTCATTGGCGAAAAGGATGTTCAGCCGTCTGACTTCTTGCGAGCTAACCGTCTCTCCACAGCCTTCGTTGTCTACCAGAGACGACTCTGGTGTGCCAGGACAGGTGTCTCGTGCATTGACCACACCATCGTTATCATCGTCTTGCAGGTCAGAAATTTGCTCCGCTTCTGGCGTTTCTATGTAGGGCTCTTCATTTTGGCTAGAGCATGCACATAGCGTTATCGTTAATGCGGAAAGTAATAAATAAGGTCTCTTCATCATTAATACTCCACTGCCGTTGTCCACTCGTCTGGAATGTCGACCAGTAGAGCGTTCAATAGAGAGCCTGTCGCGTTCATTACACGGTATTTAGCGTACTGTTCAGAGTAATGCGCATCTAAGTAATCTTTGCGGGCTTCAAACAATTCGTTTTCAGTGTTAAGCAGATCCAGTAGCGTACGTTTACCGATTCGATATTGTTTCTCATAAGCGATAACGGTTTCTGATGCCGAATCCACGTGATCAGACAAGAAGTTCTTTTGTTGTAACGTCAGATCCAATGCACTCCAAGAGAGGCGAAGGCCTTCTTCAACTTGTCGATAAGCACGATCTCTTAGATCTTTTGCTTTATTGAGTTGGTAAGCTGCAGCTTCTGAATTAGCACTATCGGTACCACCGTTGTAGAGGTTGTATCGCATTCTCAACATTGCCAAAGTCTCTTGGCTCGAACCTTCATCGCCTCCAGCATCATCTCGCCATGATTGAGATGCCTCGATAGAGAACGTCGGGTAGTTAACCCCTTTTGATTGTTTGTACTGGAAGTGCGCTGAATCGACATCTGCAGTCGCGACTTTGATGACTGGGTGTTGGTCCAGAGCATCAACAAGCGCGTCTGATAATGACAGAGGAATCATAGAAATATCGGCTCTTGGGTAGACTAAGCCAAGCGGTTCTTGACCCACTATTCTTCTAAATTGGGTGTGGGTATCAATTAGGTTGTTCTGTGCGGCTAATAAGTTGCCGTGAGCTTTTGCAATCCTTGCTTCTACCTGAGATACATCTGCGGTTGAGCCTATGCCTGAGACTGCACGCTTTTTGATGTCTTTATAGATTTTCTTGTGGATAGCGAGGTTACTTTCCGAAAGGGCTAAAACTTCAGTTGCTTTGACTGCATCTAGATAGATTTGTGTTACCTCCAGCGCTTTGTCTTCGGCATCCGCGAGCAATTGCAAACGAACCGATTCTGCTTCTGCGGCAGTACGATCAATATCATTGAGAGTCGATGAACCATCCCACAGCAACTGAGTGAGGGAAATCGTCGCTTCCTTTCTTGTGAGATCGGTATCGGGGCCGTTATTTGGTGCAGGGTTTATGCCTTCGTAACCAATACCAGCATCCAGGTCGATACTAGGTCTATAAGCACCACCTGCGGCGTCATTTCGTTTCCGTACACTCACAAACTCATTAAAGATACTCTTTATCTCAGGGTTTGTAGCCAAGGTAATGGCTACGGCCTGTTCTAAAGTTTGAGCAGATAGTGGAGCTGCAATAACTAAGCAACACATAATAGGTAATTTCAACAGTCTCAAAGTAGGTCTCCTTCTACTTTTAAAAGCTCCCGCCGCTTCCCAACAAGCGTTTAACTACTTAATTGAAAAGGGTATTAAACGAAGCTTAGGACATCTGCAAGAAATTGCTAAGTTTGTTGGCTTTATTTCGAATGTAAGTCTCCATCCTTATTGATTAATTTACCAATAGTAGCAAGCTTCGAATGGATGCACCGTAAATAGAGGAAACGTAGTATTAGGTTTGGACTCAGATAGGTAAACGTTGGCTAGTAGGTTGTTTGAAATACGAGTTCCAGTGATAACAATGTGCCAAGCATGGTAGTTCGATTTTTAGTAAAAAATGACAATATAAAAAGAATCGATCGCGCTGTTTAGTTTGTAGTTGTAGCTGTAGCTGTGAAGAGGGGTAAGTAAGGCTCACTCTCGTCCCAAACAACAAACAAAAAAAAAGCCCAAACCAACGTGGTTTGGGCGGATACAAGTATAGGAGTTAATAAGGAAAATGCAGTAATTAAGAAAGCAGTGAGAA
Source organism: Vibrio sp. 10N.261.51.F11 (assembly GCF_041471665.1). Lineage (NCBI taxonomy): Bacteria > Pseudomonadati > Pseudomonadota > Gammaproteobacteria > Vibrionales > Vibrionaceae > Vibrio > Vibrio sp. 10N.261.51.F11. The sequence continues at coordinate 118,602 of NZ_JBFROW010000017.1, forward strand.
GAACAAGTTTGACGGCCTGTTAAACTTCTAAATACGCTGTTTTCTATATAATTTATGACCCACCATTTCCATTTCAGTTCCAAGAAAATTCATTATTTTTTTCTTTTTTTGTAAACATACAGCGATTCAATCGGTTAGTGCTGAGTTTTATTAACTGGTACGACCAATTTGTGAAAATGTGATGTTGCTTGCTTGTTAAATAAATGTACTAAGCGTATATTTCAAACAGTTGTTTAATACGAGTGATTGAAATGGCACCAAGAAGTACAACCAAAGACAAAATCTTAGATGTGGCTGAAGGCTTATTTGCTGAGCACGGTTTTAATGACACCTCTTTACGCACGATTACGAGTAAAGCGAATGTCAACTTAGCTTCAGTGAACTATCACTTTGGCGATAAGAAGACTCTGGTTCGTGCGGTACTCAATCGTTACTTAGAAGCATTTATGCCAGCACTGCAAGATGCATTAGTGAACTTAAACTTGAACGAAACGTATTCTATGAGTGACGTGTTTGAGTCTCTGAGACAGCCACTAAGAGCACTTAATGATGTTAGGCCAAATGGTACAAGCCGGTTCATGTTACTTATCGGCAGAGGCTATACAGATGTGCAAGGACACTTGCGTTGGTTCATTACTACCCGTTATAGCGAAGTACTTTCTTTGTTTACAACGTCAGTAATGAAGGCGAATCCGAACCTCACTCAAGAACAGTTATTTTGGCGATTACACTTCACCCTAGGGACTTGTGTATTCACCATGGCATCAAGTCAGGCTCTGGTAGAAATTGCAGAGAATGACTATGACAGAAAGATAGATGCTAAGGCAGTGGTCGATATTCTTATTCCATATTTAGCCGCAGGCATGTCAGCAGAAGAATAAAACAATAAAAAGCGAAACATTCACAACCAATATAGTGAACAAAAGGATCTGAACTATGAGCTCTCTAAGACAAAAATGGGTAAGTGACCCAGCTTTTAAACTCTTTAAAAAAGTACTACCACCACTATCTAGCACCGAGAAAGAAGCGATGGAAGCGGGTAGCGTGTGGTGGGACGGAGAGCTGTTTTCTGGTAAACCAGATTTCACTAAGCTGCATCAATACCCAAAACCTCAGCTGACAGCAGAAGAGCAATCGTTCATGGATAATGAGCTTGAAACCTTGCTCGCTATGCTTGATGACCACCAAATTGTAAAAGAAGATCGAGACCTTCCTGAAGAGGTGTGGAACTTCTTACGCAAAGAGCGTTTCTTTTCGCTAATTATTGCGAAAGAGTATGGCGGTCGTGAATTCTCAGCACACGCTAACTCAACTATCGTAACTAAGATTGCGACTCGCAGTATCAGTACTGCGGTTTCAGTAATGGTTCCAAACTCTCTTGGTCCTGGTGAGCTGCTGTCTCACTACGGCACTCAAGACCAAAAAGACTACTGGCTACCTCGTCTTGCTGACGGTACAGATATCCCATGTTTCGCACTAACAGGCCCAGAAGCGGGTTCTGATGCGGGTGGTATCCCTGATGTCGGTACTGTGTGCATGGGCATGCACGAAGGTAAAGAGACGCTAGGTATCAAGCTTAACTGGAACAAACGCTACATTACACTAGCACCAGTGGCGACGGTACTTGGTCTGGCTTTCAAACTGCACGATCCAGAAAAGCTACTGGGTGACAAAGAAGACATTGGCATCACTTGTGCGCTAATCCCGGCTGACCACGAAGGTGTTGTGATTGGTGAGCGTCATGACCCACTTGGTCTTGCGTTTATGAATGGTCCAACACGCGGTCACGATGTATTTATTCCTATGGAATGGTTAATCGGTGGTGCCGATTACGCAGGTAAAGGCTGGCGTATGCTGGTGGAATGTCTGTCTGCAGGTCGTGGTATCTCATTACCCGCACTTGGCACGGCGATGGGCCACCTAACGGCGAAAACGACCGGCGCATACGCTTATGTTCGTAAGCAGTTCGGTATGTCGATTGGTAAGTTTGAAGGAGTTGCAGAGAGTTTAGGTCGTATTGGTGGCTTAACGTATCTACTAGAAGCGACTCGTACACTAACAACTACTTCACTCGATATGAAAGAGAAGCCGGGTATCGTTACGGCTATCGCGAAATATCACATGACAGAAATGGCGCGTACTATCCTGAATGATTCAATGGATATCCACTCTGGTCGTGCAATTCAAGATGGTCCAATGAACTACTTAGCTGCGCCTTACCTAGGTATTCCAGTTGCTATCACAGTAGAAGGTGCGAACATCTTAACTCGCAACCTGATGATCTTCGGTCAAGGTGCGACACGTTGTCACCCATACGTGCTAAGCGAAATGGAAGCGGCAGCAAACCCAGATGAGAAGCAAGGTGCGAAGGATTTCGATAACTTGTTGTTCAAGCATATCTCTCACGCAACTAAGAACACGTTTGGTGCGTTCGGTGCGGCATTGACAGGCTCTAAGTTCATTAAAGCGGATATGAGCGGTCCAACGAAGCCTTACTACCAAGACTTAACTCGCTTGAGCCGTGCGCTTGCAGTGAGTGCGGATTTCGCAATGCTTACACTAGGTGGCGAACTGAAACGTAAAGAGCTTATCTCTGCACGTCTAGGTGATGGTCTAAGTTACCTATACATGGCGTCTGCAGCGCTTAAGAAGTATGAAGATGAAGGTCGTCAACAAGCTGACCTAGACTACGTACACTACGCGGTTCAACACTGTTTCCATAACGCGGCTAAATCGCTACAAGAAGCGTACAGAAACTTCCCGAACAAGATGGTAGGTAAAGTACTTAAAGGTCTAGTTTTCCCTGTCGGTAACCACTTTGAAAAACCAAGTGATAATCTAACGGTACAACTGGCAGAAAGCTTGATGACTCCGGGTGCACACCGTGAACGTCTAACTCACCTTTGCTACATAGGCAAAGAAGAAGAGGATAGTGTTGGCCTAATGGAGAATGCGTTCAATGCGATGTACAGCATCAAGCCTCTCGAACGTAAGATCTTCAAAGCAGTGAAAGAGGGCAAAGTGGCTCGTAAAGGTCTATTGCAAGATAAACTTGCTCAAGCACTGGCGGCAGATGTTCTTACTCAAGACGAAGTTGACCAAATCATTGCAGCAGACAAACTTCGCTACGCAGCGATTCAAGTTGACCACTTCAGTCATGATTACAGTGAAACTTTGACGCGAAAAGAGTTAAAACCTAAGCTAAATAGCGTTGCTTAGATAAAGAAATGACAAAAGGCACCTTATTAGGTGCCTTTTTTTGTTTTTGTCGTAGAAGTTGCAATAGACGCGTTAACAAATGGTGACTTAGTCAGCAAATATACACTGAGTGCTCCAACCACTTGCATTTTCACCACATTTTTACAGAAATTAGATGCCATTTGCGTACGAAACTTTTATCCTTAACCTGATTTTTTAAGGAAGTTGAATATGATCATCAAACCTCGAATTCGCGGATTCATCTGTACTACAACACATCCAGTCGGTTGTGAAGCTAATGTAAAAGAACAAATTGCTTACACAAAAGCTCAAGGCCCAATCGCAAACGCACCTAAACGTGTACTAGTTGTTGGCTCTTCAAGTGGCTACGGCTTGTCTTCACGTATTGCGGCTGCATTTGGTGGCGGCGCTTCAACTATCGGTGTTTTCTTCGAGAAAGCCGGTACTGAGAAAAAGCCGGGCACAGCTGGTTTCTACAACTCAGCAGCGTTCGACAAGCTAGCTAAAGAAGAAGGCCTGTATTCAAAAAGCCTGAACGGCGATGCTTTCTCTAACGAAGCGAAACAGAAAACAATTGATCTGATCAAAGAAGATCTAGGTCAAATCGATATGGTTGTATACTCACTGGCGTCTCCAGTGCGTAAAATGCCAGAGACTGGCGAAGTAATTCGTTCATCTCTAAAGCCTATCGGTGAAACGTACACGTCAACTGCGGTTGATACGAACAAAGACACAATCATCGAAGCAAGCGTAGAGCCTGCAACTGAAGAAGAGATCAAAGACACTGTTACTGTAATGGGCGGTGAAGATTGGGAACTTTGGATCAATGCTCTTTCTGAAGCTGGTGTTCTAGCGGACGGTTGTAAGACGGTTGCTTACAGCTACATCGGTACTGAACTAACGTGGCCAATCTACTGGGATGGCGCACTAGGTAAAGCTAAGATGGATCTAGACCGTGCAGCGACAGCGCTGAACGAGAAGCTAGGCCAAACTGGCGGTACTGCAAACGTTGCTGTTCTTAAGTCTGTAGTGACTCAAGCAAGTTCTGCAATCCCTGTAATGCCTCTTTACATCGCTATGGTGTTCAAGAAGATGCGTGAAGAAGGTATTCACGAAGGTTGTATGGAACAGATCTTCCGTATGTTCAGCCAACGTCTATACAAAGAAGACGGCAGCGCGCCAGAAGTGGATGAAGTGAACCGTCTACGTCTAGATGACCTTGAGCTTCGCGAAGACATTCAAGATCACTGTCGTAACCTATGGCCTCAAATCACAACTGAGAACCTAAAAGAACTGACTGACTACGTAGAGTACAAAGAAGAGTTCTTGAAGCTATTTGGTTTCGGTGTTGAAGGTGTTGATTACGAAGCTGACGTTAACCCAGCTGTTGAATTTGATGTAGCTGACATCTAATTCAAGTTATCGAATCTAAACGAAATAGGCGCTCATTGAGCGCCTATTTTTTTGTCTGCTATTTGGTTCAAGAGATTAAGAGCAGATATGGGATTCGAGTGGCGGGATGCGAAGAGATTTAAGAGCGGATACGGCTACCGCGATTCGAAGGGGGACAAGAGTAGAAATAAGGGATGAAGAGAGTTAAGAGCAGGAGTGGGGAAGAAGGCTTGAACCGCTTAAAACAGGTTATAAAAAATGCACTAACCCAAAGTGAATTAGTGCATTCGAAATATCTAAGCTTGGTTGCTTTTAATGCAGCAGATGCTAGCTAATTATGATGATGAAAGTACCTGCTAAGGTCATCAATATATTGGCTATCGCATAAGTACCCGCATAACCCAGAGCCGGAATCGTTGAGCGAGCGTGGTCATTTACGATGTCCATCGCTGGAGCGCAAGTTCGCGCGCCAATGATTGCACCGAACAACAAAGCTCGGTTCATCTTCAATACGTAAGCGCCAACCAAGTAAGCGAAGAATACTGGCAGCACACTCACTACTAGGGCAATACCTATTACCTGTGGGCCAACTTGGGTTAAGTGCTCAAATATCTTACCACCGGCGCTCAAGCCGATACCGACCATAAAGAACATCAAACCGAGGTCTTTGACCATGTTCAGAGCACCTTGAGGCACATAACCGAAAGTAGGGTGGTTCGCTCGTAGGAAACCAAGCATGATGCCCGATAGAAGCAGGCCAACCGCGTTACCTAGCCCAAACGATACCTGACCGAATGTCATGGTGATCAAACCAAACAAAATACCCAAAATGAAGAAGCTACAGAAGGCCATCAAATCCGCCATTTGGCTGTGGATTGAGATGAAACCAATTTTCTCAGCTAGGCCGTGCACTCGACTCTTTTCACCACTCACCTGTAGGACGTCACCTTTAGAAAGCACGATGTTTAAGTCCATCGGCATTTCAATCTGAGCACGTACTACGCGGTTAAGGAAACAGCCGTATTCAGACAGGTTTAAGTCTGATAGGCGCTTACCTGCGATACTGTCACTCTTAACGACGATCTCTTCTTCCACGATACGCAGATCGAGAAGGTTACGGTCGAAAACTTCTTTACCGTTACGGAAGCTTGGGTCTAGACGAGCGTGGCTATCTGGGAAACCAACCAATGCGATCTCATCGCCTTCTTGCAGAATTGCATCACCATCTGGATGGGCAAGAATACCATTACGTCGAATACGCTCGATGTAACAGCCTGTTTGGCGATAGATGCCCAGTTCACGCAGATTCTTACCGTCAGTCCAAGAGATGAGCTCTGGTCCCACTCGATAAGCACGAATAATGGGCAAGTAAACCTTACGCTGACCTGAAGCGCCTAACCCACGTTCTTGGGCGATTTGCTCTGCCGAGTCGTGTAGGTTCACTTTTTGAAGTTTTGGAATCAAGCGAGCAAACATAATCATACTGATTAAGCCAACCAAGTAAGCCATCGCGTAACCGACTGAAAGGTTTTCGATAATCAGGCTCAAGTCCATGTTTCTTGGTAATTCTGCAAGCCCAGAATTCAGAGCATCTTGAGCACCTACCAATATCGGCGTTGCTGTTAAGGCACCTGCCATCATGCCTGCAGATAAACCAAAGCCTAGGCCAAGGTAATGACTACTGAAATAGGTTAGGGCAATTGCGGTAGAAAGTACCACAAGGCTCAGAATGAGGTAGTGCTTACCGTCTCTGAAGAAGATACCGAAGAAGTTTGGTCCAGCTTCAATGCCAACACAGTAGATGAACAGCATGAAACCAATGGTGAGCGCATCTGCGTTAAAAGAAAAGCCAAGATGTCCCATGATAAGGGAAGTAATCAAAACACCGATTGAATTACCAAGTTGGAGGCTACCGAAACGAATTTTACCAATGGCTAATCCAATCGATAAAACAACAAAGATGAGGAGAATGGGGTTTTGTTCTAACAGAAAAACAACGTCGATATTCACGGTGGTCGCTCAATAATTGGCGTGGAACACAGGGTAAGTTTGAGAGGTGAATTGTATCTAAATATAAATAAATTATAAGCAATATTTTGTTAATTTACTTGATTTTGACCTTATTCTTATTCCGTATGAAAACTGGTCATAAAAAAGCCCGCTACAGTGAGCGGGCTTTCTATAAATCGTACAGTCTAACGCCTAAATGGGTCAGCTGTTTAAGGCTTTAGCCCTGATTCTCGTTTGAGAAATCCTAGCTTAGTCGAAAAGACCTAGGTTTTCTTTTGCGTATGCTTCAAATTCTGTGCAGCCGCCGATGTGGTCTTGGTCGATGAAGATTTGTGGAACTGTATCGACAGGTTTACCAACAGTCTTCTCTAGATCAGCTTTGCTGATACCTTCAGCGTGGATGTCAACGTAACGGTAGTTGAAGTCATCGCGTTTAGCTTTAAGAGTTTCAGCATGCTCTTTTGCACGAACACAGAATGGGCAAGCAGGGCGACCAAAAATAACTACAAACATTTAATTTCTCCTAAATACGGGATGAGGCTCGTTAACTCGATTATGTTAACTATTCTTTAGTGAATGCCACTCAAAATTTCATAAAACTAACTATGCCTCAATGCCATGGGGAAATAAAGATGGAATTACCTCTTAATACAATAGGTTTTGTCTATCAGAGCAAATAATGGTCACAAAAAGGATCCATGCTGATTTCTGATGGGTATTCAGATTGATTACCCTTAATTTAAGAGTGTGAATTACCCCTAAGAATACGACATTAATCCATCTTTAATGCGACAAGTTGCACCTCGTCAAAAAAAGCGCATACAGAACGAGGCATCTTAATACTGATGCACTATATAAAGGCTAAATTCCAATAACCAAGAGTTCGCAGTTTTGTTCGGTCATAGGCGCAGGAGGCACCATGTTTCAATTTATGACATCTACAAAGATCATCTTTGGTGATGGAGCACTTTCCGCTTCATTGTCTCTCTTTAATCAATATGGCTACAGCGTGCTATTGGTTACAGGCAATACATTAGAGCGCACTTCAATTGTTACTGACTATCTTGATGCGCAGAGTATGCGTTATCAGCACATTGCCGTTTCCGGTGAACCTAATATCAAAATGGTTGAAGAGGCGGCTATTTCTGCTCGTCGATTTAAGCCAGATATGGTTGTCGCCATGGGGGGCGGTAGCGCCATCGATATGGGCAAAGCGTTGGCTGCGGTTTTACCTAATCAAGGCAATTTATATGACTATGTTGAAGTGGTCGGGCGTAATGTTCCTCTTAAAACCAAACCACTTCCGTTTATCGCAATTCCAACCACAGCGAGTACCGGCGCCGAGGTCACTAAAAACGCGGTGCTGAAATCAGGCCAAGACCAAGTAAAAATCAGCCTGAGAAGCCCAGACATGCTGGCCGACGTTGCGATTGTCGACCCAACCCTAACTCATGGAACCAATCTATATCTATCGGGGCGAGGTGCGATGGATGCCTTTACTCATCTAATGGAAGCCTACGTGTGTGGTGAACCGAATCCGTTAACCGATATGATTTGTGAAGAAGGGCTGCGTAAGTTGAGTGGTTCTGTGGTTAAAGCGTGTGTTTATGATGAGCCTCAAGCGCGTTCTGATCTTGCTTTCGCTTCTATGCTCGGTGGTATGGCGATAACTAATGCCAAGCTTGGCGCAGCCCATGGTTTAGCCTCCGCACTAGGAGGTAAGATTTCTGCGCCTCATAGTGTGATTACCGCGCGTTTAGCGCCGTTTGTGATGTTGGAGAACATAGCCGTTGCAAAAGAGCAGCAAAGAAGCGACATCCTAGCGCGTTATCAGCGAATCGCTCAGATAGTAACAGGTAACGTAGAAGCAATAGAAGAGGAGGCAATTTCTTGGTTATCGGAAGTGCTTGATACGCTTAAGTTACCCAACTTGTTGGAATTTGGTGTCTGTGAAGCCCAGTTTGATGAGGTGTCTGCCGACGCGCTCAAATCAGTGGCGATTAAAGGAAACCCTTTGCCGCTTAACCAAGAGAGGCTCGTGCATATTTTGAAGCAAGTATGCGAGAAGTGCAGTTGTAGAGAAGGGCATCATGAGGGAGCTTCAATGAATCAAATTGGGCAAGAGCCAGCTGTCGAGTCGAGCTTTACCATTATCAATTCTTATGCGTCCGAAAACAGCGTGGTTGAGAAGGGCAATAGTTGGACTATCTAACGGTCTTAAACTTGTTCGTTGTATAAGTCATTTTATACAGACAAATAAAAACGGAGCTCTAGGCTCCGTTTTTTTAATTCAACTTGTTCTCTGGTCATCTGTTTTCAGTTCATGACTAAGCAGATTAGAACTGAGAGTACTTCTCGTAACGTGAATCACGAAGTGACTCTTTGACGCGCTTTAGGTTCTCTCTGAAACCAGAACCACGACGTAGCGTAAAGCCTGTCGCTAGCACATCGATAACCGTCATCTGAACAACGCGACTTGCCATTGGCATGTAAACGTCAGTGTCTTCTGGAACATCCAGAGAAATAGACAACGAGCTCGCTTTATCCAGTGGAGAATCTTTTGCTGTGATAGCAATAACTGTCGCACCGTTTTCACGCGCTAAGTTTGCAATCTCAACTTGGCTTTTAGTGCGGCCAGTATGAGAGATAAGAACAATAACGTCGTTATCACTGCAGTTAATGCAGCTCATTCGTTGCATCACGATGTCTTCGAAACATGTGATTGGGATATTAAAACGAATAAACTTGTTTTGAGCATCTTTGGCGACAGCAGAAGAGGCACCCAGTCCGAAGAACGAAATGCGTTTTGCTTGAGTCAGCAAGTCAACAGCACGGTTTACTTGCATCGCGTCTAGACTGTTTTTAGCAACGTCTAGACAAGCCATAGTTGATTCGAAAATCTTATGCGTATAAGCATCTGGACCATCATCTTCTTCAACATTACGGTTCACGTAAGGTGTACCGTTTGCCAAGCTTTGAGCTAGGTGAAGTTTGAAGTCAGGGAAGCCCTTTGTGTCTAATCGACGACAGAAGCGGTTAACTGTAGGCTCACTCACGTCAGCCATTTTAGCTAAGGTAGCAATGCTAGAATGAATTGCAGTTTGAGGGGAAGCCATAATTACTTCGGCTACCTTGCGCTCAGACTTGCTGAAATTTTCCAGGTTTTTTTGTATTTTTTCTAATGTATTCATAGTGTTCACAAGGGTATAGAGAACAACTTGCTAGTTAATATCTTTTACCAGGGGGTATGGCTGAAGCAAATATCAGTAAACACAAAGCCGATGTATATTCGGTTTCGTAAATACTGCTGCGTCAAATAGATATCAAGCTAACTAGCACCATAGAGTCAGTATAAACCCAACATACTATTTACTAATACAAAAACAGGGCATGAATGCTTAAGAATATGACAAACCTCAACAAAATTTTAGAAAACTACAGAATTGGAAGAGAGTTTGAGCAAAAAGAATGCAAAATGGGTATGAACTGACAGCTTAGTTACATCAAAAAGAAAGAAATTTTCAATTTGATGCAACTAAAATTGAATGACTATGCGTTGATTTGCGTAACCAGTTTGTTGATTTTGCCCATCAAGTTTGGTGCTAGTTTAGAGATCTCACGCTGTTCTTCAAGCACTGACGAAAGAATGTCATTGCCTGTTAGTGGGTTTGCTAATACCACGCGGAAAACGATGATTGGCTGATGTACCCATGCTTCAGGGTTTAAGCGTGTACGTGACACGAAAGACTTACCTGTTTCACGCTGCTTCTTCTGAATAAACTTAGTCAGCTCATTGAGCAACTCATTCAGTTCGACACGATGTTCAGGCTCAGCTTTAAGCAGTGCCGCTTTGACTGACTCAGGGACATAGCGATAAGTCAGTAGGCAAAGCTCAGGTTCTGAAACCAGCTCGAAGTCGCTCTGATCTTTAATTAGGTCGGCAAAGTAGCGCGCTTTGTTGATGCTTTGGTCGATCAGCAGTTCATAACCTGGGCGGCTAATGATGTGCATTGCGGCGTAAACCAGCATTGCCATACCTGAACGAGAACCTTCTAACGTATGGCTGCCTAAATCTTTTGAGCCTTTACGAAGAATGTATTGAGCATGATGTTCAATCGCAGTCATCGCATCTGGCTTCTTAAACAGAACCATACCCGCACCCATAGGGATATAAAGCTGTTTATGCGCATCAATCGTGACTGAATCCGCCAGTTCAATACCATCAAGTAGGTGACGATGATTGTTAGACATCAGAGTCGCACCGCCCCAAGCTGCATCAACGTGGAAATGACAATCGGATTCGGCACACACCTCAGCAATGTCTCTTAGCGGGTCGATATTACCGGTTTCGGTTGTACCAGCCACACCAATGACGGCGAAAGGTTTGATCTTGTTCTGCTTGAGCTGCTCGATCTTGAGTCTTAAATCATCAGTACAAATACGGTTGTCGTTATCTGTTTTAACAGACACTAGACCTTCTTGACCAATACCAAGGACATCCGCGGCTTTTTTCAGAGAGTAGTGGCCACGTTCAGAGACTAAGATGGCAAGGCCTTCGTAGTCGTAGTGCTTCATGGCTTTAAACAGGCCTTCTTTTTCTACACCTTTGAACGAACCTTGCGCTTTTAGTGCGTTGTTACGTGCAACCCAGAGCGCTGTAATGTTCGCGATGGTACCGCCAGAACAAAACGCACCTAAAGAGTGGTTTGCGCTGTGCATCCAACGAGAATAAAACTGGTCACTATCTTGATAAATCAGGCGATGTAACATGCCCAGAACTTGACGTTCTAGGGGAGTGAACGCTTTTGAGGTCTCGATTTTTACTAGATTCTGATTCAACGCAATCATGATTTTTGAAAGCGGCATCAGGAAGTACGGCAACGCAGAGGTCATGTGGCCAATAAAACTTGGCGAAGACGTGTGAACCGAATGAGACACAAGAGAATCGAGGAGATGCTCAGTATGTTCAGAAACAAACTCAGGCTGCTCTGGGATATGAGCATTTGAAAAATCTTTCTCAATTTCACGTAGCGGCTTTTCTTCAGCCACAATATGTTCACGTAAGAATTGATTCAGGTTTCGTGAAAGTTTGTCTTCAATTTGAGTGAGTGTTGAATCTGGGCCTTCAGGTACCGTGAAGATACGTAGAAGACTGTCGAAGCTAACATCTGCTGTTTTTTGTTCCGTAACCATAGCAAGCGAGTTATTTTTCTAATATTGACGCGAGCGGGACAATCTAAACGAAAACGGGAACAATGTCCCGTCTTAATTATGAAATCCAACTTCTCAAAAAAGCATATTAAATGCGGGGTTATTTACACTTAATCGCTTCAAGTTTACTGATCGACTGGTTGTAACGCTGCAGCGCTGAGTCGATTTGCTTAGGGTGACTAAGCAGCTCTGCAAAGGCAGAACGTAGTTCGTAGTTTTGAGCGTGAGGCGTTGATTGGCGGTCATCGAATGTTGTTTTCGCGATTTTACCAAGCTCATCATCACGTGTTGATAGCGTTTTAATGTCGTGTTGCTCAAGTTGCAACCAACCTTCTACAGGTTGCTCTGTTGCCACTTTGCTTGAGTCGTTTACTAAGTAGTAGTGAACCGCAGCACGATTCAGCTCAAAGTGGTGCTTACGACCTTCTAGGAACCACTCACTCACTTCTGTTAGCTCTGGATATTGCTCAGAGGTTAATGCAGCAAGGTCGGCATACCAATTCAAAGAAGCGTTGATGTACGCATCATATTTTTTTGCTTGGCACTGGTTTGTCTCAGACATTGAATCTGCTGCAAAAGAGAAAGTAGAAGTTGAAGCTAGCAGTAATGCGACGCAAAGGCGTTTCATAGTGGTTCCTTTTGTAAGTTTATTCTTTTTATAACTTTGTCGTTACAGGTTACCGTGATCGTTATTTGTTGAGCAATGACACTTAGTGTCTTTTTATTTCGGTAACTGTATCGGTGTCTTGGGCATTGGTATTCGAGTTGCATTCTAATCTAAAACAAACGCTATTCCTGCGATCTAGTTAGCAAGAGATACAAAGAACAACATCAATATCGGAACAAGCAAGCTGAGGATAAAGCCACTGACGATAGCGATAGGCACACATCTAACGCCGCCTGTTGTTTGAATGACCGGTAAGGTGAAGTCCATCGCAGTCGCACCAGCATAACCAATGGAAGTGCATGGGTAGCTGCGAATTAGCACTGGAATCAGTACCAAGGCAACTAACTCTCTTAACAGCTCAAGCATGAAAGAAGCGCCACCATAGACAGGACCAAAGGCGTCACCCATTAAGATACCAGCCAGAGAGTACCAACCAAATCCAGAAGACATTGCCAAGGCTTTGAACAGAGGGATATCTAGGATGTAAGCCGCGATTACACCACCTAACATTGAGGTGATGATAATGGTGATTGCGATAACCATACCGTGCTTGTTGAGTAAGATCTGACGAAGTGTGAGTCCGCTATTACGCAGCTGAATGCCGATAAAGAATAGAAGAACAAACAGAATCCATTCGCTTGCGGTATCAACCCAATCAAGGCCAATAGGCAGCACTAAGCCAGCGATTAGCCCTGAACCTACCACTAAGATGAGTTTTGCAGATTCCATCGCCATAGAAGAGAGGGGAAGCTTCTTCTTGCTACTGTCGGTTTTGAGTGGCAATAACTTATCAATAGCGGGCAGTGCCATTAGGTTACATACGCTTAAGCAGACAAAGAAAGTGACGGTATATAGAAGGATTGTCTGCAGGTTACTGCCTAGGTTATCGAGGGCGGCTAAGCTTAGTCCCATTAACGCCAGAATCACGTAGATCAACCGCGATGTTGAGCGGTTGATAAATTCTAATGTCTGAGCGTTCGAAATTGCAAAAAGATACCCCACGACGAGTGGCGCAAATATAAAGATCATCCCTGTAAACATGCTTTCCCCATTGCATTTACTTCATATTACACTTACTTGTAATTTAACAGTGACTTAGAAGCCGCTAGTATTGATCACGTCGCTTAGCTTTGCATTAAAATCATGCTTGCTCAAGTTGCTTAATTTATAAAGCACCTCTGCACCTGTCACGTTAAGTTCAACTTCGTGATCATCGATGTTCTCATCCTTGTTTCTGAACATCAGCAGGTGGTTAGCGATTCGAGCGATATCTAAGTAAGAGACTTCACGCTGTTCGTGGTTATTGATGGTATTGCTGCACACATCAATAAAGTCGCTGTCGAAGCCCCAACGGTTAAGCACCAATTTACTGGTAGCAGAACATTGGCCTTGGAAGATTTGTAGAGCGATGTCGTGATCTAGGTAATTGCCATTTTCGAGGTAGAGGTGGTATTCGCTAACCAAACAGAACAAACCAATATCAGCCAGTAATCCAACAAGCAGCGATTTTTCATGCTCAAGGTAACGGTATTCAGTAGGGGAGAGCTCTTTGAAGCTGTTGGTAACAAGCACCATAGTAGCGCCCAGCTCTTTTGATACAGAAGCGCTCTGAACCAATACCTTATTACATTCTTTACTGAGGTTGACTGAGTGTTTGAGTTGCTCAATAGCCTGAGCCGTCACGATGTCACGTACTCTTAATATGCCAAGGCGCGACACCGCCGTCATAATATCAACACAAGTAATATTACGTCGGTTAAAGACGACAGAGTTAGCCACACGAATGACAATAGCAGCGAGGCCTGGGTCTTCGAGTAAGCACTCGGCAACGTCAGCAATCCCAGTTGATTCAAGGGTACAAAGCGATTGAATCTTCAGTACAACGTTAGGGATAGGAGGAAGTGTTATTTTTCCCGCTGAGATAGAATGTCCAACAAGTTGGGCAAACTCTGATTCTAGACCCTTTAAGAGAAGAGTCTTATTTTGAGGTAGCCAGAAAAACGATAAATGATTCATATAAAAAGTAAAAACAGGTCTGTCCTGCCATTTTACAAGCCACGATGCTGCGAGGCAATACTCACCCGTCTACATAACCTTTAATAATTTGAACCGGTGTATCACTAGGTGTCCAAATTCAAGCATGGTTTGATAGTTTACTGTGAAGTCAATCATGAAAAACCGGAATACTCAATTGATTGATGTGAACTAAGTCCAGACTTATTTTTCTTTTCGAAGTATGATTTATTTAAAGGTGAAAAACGAAACCATAATATTCACCTATAGAATAACAAAATAGATTTAAAATTTTCGCATAACAAGCTGCTTGTCTGGTGATCAACCTAATCGGGGTAATTTGATTAAGGATCAACGGATATGACCGAGACAGCATTTATTAATTACGTGAATCAATTTGGTGAGCATCAAAAACGTTCTATGTTCGGAGGTATTGGCCTCTTTCAAAATGACGCTATGTTCGCTTTATTGAGTGAAGGTTGTTTATTCATTAGAGGTGGAAAATCATTAGATAAAAAACTGACCGATCTTGATTGTGAAAAGTATCGTCATGTAAAGAAGCAGACAACAGCAACCGTAAACTATTACGACATTACGGATCTGTTTACCTGTGAACATCCTGAATTGGATAGTATTATTCGTACTTCAATCGATAATTCAATTCAGCAGCGTAGCTTCAAGAAGTCATCAGCTAGCCGTAGATTAAGAGATCTACCAAACATGCAGCTTACGTTAGAGCGCATGGTTAAAAAGGCGGGTGTGGATGATGTTTCAATGTTTATGCAGTTGGGCGCACCTGAAGTGTTTAATAAGGTTCGCGAAGCGTACGGAAACGATGTTGACCTAAAACTACTTTGGAAATTTGCGGGTGCAATTGATGGTATTCACTGGAAACTATTACAAGAGCCACGCAAGCAGCAATTACTAAAGAGCTGCCACTAAAGAAGTTTACCTTATATGCTTAAGATTACTGTTAATAAATAAAAACCGAGGAATGTCCTCGGTTTTTTTGTTTCTGTCTTAGCCGGATTTCTTAAAAGACTAAGTATCAAAAGGCTAAGTGCTCATAGAGAGCTTATTTGCTAGGGCTTGAGCTTTAAGTATTAGTACTTGAAGCGAGCAGTGAACATAAGTTGGTCACCGTAGAAGTCGTTAATACGAGCTTCAGCACCTAAAGAGAAAAGCTCTGTAGAGTGGAAACGCGCGTAAACAGAACCTGTCCAATCATCGTTGTCATCGATAGAAACGTAACCACCTTTACCACCAACTTCTAGTTGTGGACCAAGCCATTGGCGAACACCAATGTTGATTTCCATACCGATATCAGTAGAGCTTGAGTTCTCAGGTTGAACGATACGAGCTAGCATTTCACCTGTTAGGTCTGCCCAGTTGTTTAATGGAGCGTGGAAACCAAGACCTACAGCTGAGTCGTAATCGCTTTCAAATTCTGAATCGATACGTGCTATAGCGTGAGCGTTCGGGTGAATGGACTTACTGAACGCACCACCAAATGTTACTGGGCTAGCACCGATACGTGCTTCAAAGTAATCATAGTTAAAGTTGCTCATTACCTGTGGTTGTTCATCAACAGCTAGTGCTTGACCAGAAGCCAATAGCATAGCGGTAGTAAGTAGAATTTTGCGCATAACGACCGTAAACCTATATTAGTGTTAATTCCTTTGGTTTGAGACAAATCGGCAAACCATAAACATTGAGACAGTTTAATCTAACTCACGGAAAAGTAATCCTTTAAAATGTAAAACCTTACTCATTTAGTTAAAAACAAGCAAATTAAGGATCAGTATGTAACGGAGATCTCATGTTTAGGGCGAATGAGAAAAATAGACGAGCGAATTATCCAAAATTTGTATACATTCGGAAGGTTTTTATATCGGATGACGCTATTCTCAGTATCCATTAACCAATCAGTGCTATTCACCAAAACTGGTGCGTTTATCCGCCATTGAAGTCAGTATGCGCTCGGTATCTAAGATGGAAGTCCAGTTTAGCAATTGCTTGTCGTTGGCAATGACATAGTCAGTCAATTGTTGAGTAATCGTGTCTCTCAGTTGATCGCCTTGCCAAGGTTTTGAAATATAGAAATCAAGTGCAGCGTTGTTAATGGCCGTGACGGTATCTTCCAGCCCAGCTTGCCCTGTGAGCAGCAGCTTACGTGTTGGTTTCGTCGCGTCGTGTTGGTTGAGTTCGATCAGAAAATCAATGCCGGTTTCTTCTGGCATGATGTGGTCGCATAAGATTAACGCGAGCTTAATACCATCTTGTCCCATTTCTTTGATGACTTGCTTGGCTTCATCGACCGACTCAGCACCTTCAACCAGAAAGTTCTCTTCAAATATCGCCAAGTCCTGAAGGACACTATTGAGAACTTCAGGTTCATCATCGACACATAAAATTAGGTACTTATTCATGAGGTGCTCCTTCTTGTTTGAATGGAAGCCACACTTGCATGTTTGTATGGCTGCCTACCTCTGACTCCACCAAAATAAACCCTTGATGAGCCGAAACGATTTGTTGAGAAATGGATAACCCAATCCCTAAACCAAAGTTGCCTTCTTTTTTAGTCGTGAAATTTGGGTTGAAAATGGTGTTGATGTCTTCTTTGGCAATGCCGTGGCCAGTATCGGAGATTTGCACCACAAGAAACGCGTCGTCGCCTTTTGTCTGTTGAGAAGTGGTGATGGTCACTTTTCCTCGTTCAGATAGGGCATCGAGCGCATTGGAGATAAGGTTGGTCCACACTTGTTGCAGCGAGAGCGACTGGCACAATAAAGGCGGTAAGTCGGTATCGTAATGCTTTTCGAGTTGGTGGTGTTTAAGCCTGTTTTCGAAGATCACTAAGGTATCTTCAAGCCCTTCGTGGATATCTGTGTAGTGGCGAACTTCTTCATCTTCTCTAGCATAGCTTTTTAAGCTTTTGACCATATCGGCAATACGCTTGCTGCACACTTGAATTGAGCGGATAGAGTTTCCAACATAATGGTAATGCTCTAAGTCATTGAGCAGCTCTTTGCCTGCGACAGGGGACGCCTTTAATGTGTTTAGAACCGTAGAGTCTTGGCTTAGGTTTAGTCTCACGGCTTTTTTTGCTAAAGCACGGTCATTAATCGTCGACGTAAGATGCTTTACGAGCTGTCTTTCTTGGGCTGTTGATAGTGGCTTAGCTAACTTTGAATGTGCCAGTACGTCAGTCCCTTTATTGGACTCTGGAACGGATAGGTTTGCCAATATTTGGTCGAGATGGTCTGACAGAGTTTCGATGCTTCTTAATATGGCAGCAATCGGGTTATTCAGCTCATGTGCGACTCCCGCGACAAGCTGCCCGAGCATCGCCATTTTCTCTTTTTCGATCAGTTGCTGATGTGCAGACTCTAATGATTCTAGTGTCTGCTGCAGTTTGATCTTATTGGTGATGCTGCGTTGCAAACGTCGATTAAAATGACGGAGCAATAGATTGGTAAATAAAGGCAGCAGGGTATTGTTTGAATGCATCACCTGAGCAAAGCTATCTTTATCCAGTTTGATAACGCGAGTCTGCGTTAGGGTGATCGCCGTAGAAAACGAAGGCTCGCCTGTTACAAATGACATCCCGCCAACAATGTTCCCTTTGGAGTGACGTACCACTTCCCGCTGTTGCCCAAGTTCATCTTTCTTATAAAGAGCTGCTTCACCCTCAATGATCAGCCATAAAAAGCGATTGTCTTCGCCTTCCACAGTGAGTAGATGCTCGGGGGAATAGTCACGAATGGCCTTAGTTTTGTCATCTTTTGAAAACACATCTTGTAAGGCACTGACGACACGTTCTGCAAGGGCATTATCAGAAAGCTGGTGGTAGTCGTGAATGAAACCCGATTGGAAAGAGTGAATCTTTTGCTCAATGTGCGCTCTGAGTAAGCGTTGTTGATCCAATGCATCGCTGTAAGAGAGCAGGTTTTCTGAGTCGTATTGGATAACAAAAGAGGTCAGCTCTTTTTGCGCTGATTTGAACAGAACCTGATCTTGAACCGGTTTGGTTAAACAGTGGTTGAGCCTACCTTCATTCACAGCGGTTAAAATGGATTGAATGTCTGACGAAGCGCTGACTAATATCGTTCTTGCGGTATTACTATGGGGCAGCTGTTGAAGTTCAATCAGGAATTGCACGCCATTAAATTCAGAATGATGATGAGTGATCACCAAGGCAACGGTTTGGTTGTGATCATGAATATCTTCTAATGCGTGATGTGCGTCTTCTATGTTCTCGGCAGTATAAATATCGAATACAGAAGCCAACGGAGCCAGCTCCGAACGTATTCTTTCAATGCTAACCGGATTATTGTCCAAACAGATAACAGCGTATTGATTCACAGCTCAACCTTAATAGTAGCGACGTCTTTAGCCTAGCAAGAACCGCCGAATAAGGATGAGAGCTAGCCGTTAATTTATTGAGGCAATCGAAGTATCGAGCAATAGACTGATTTAACTCAATGTTTCTTGTTTGCTACTGATGGGTTAGACTAAAAAAAATAGACACGTGTAGAAAGAGAACTCATGGAACAGTTAAGAAAAATTGGTGCTATTGGCGGAGCAATCTCACTGGCACTTTGTTGGCCGCTAGCGGTTGGGCAAATTGGACAAAATGCGATTACCGATGGCGTTGCAAAGCTTAACAATTCAAGCATTCAAGCTGAGATCGTGGAATACGATAGAGGTTACTTGTCTTCCAACGTAACCACTCGTTTAACTGTGACGGATGAAAACCTGAAAGAGCAACTTGCGATTGATGGGTTGCCGAGTGAGTTTGTCATAAATAGTGCGGTTAGCCATGGTTTGGTGAGTCTAAATGCACTGTCGACGTTTGAGAATACCGATATTCTGCCTTTAACTCTGACCACTAGTACTGAGCTAAACGGCAACACTGACTTTAACTTTGAGTTAAGCCAGTTCAATCACCAAGGTTCTGATGAGAATGGGACTTCGGTCTCGATCACTAAATCGAATCTTTCTGGCCATGCGACTGTTTTAGGCCAAGTTGATTACGAGCTTTCAATCCCTTCAGTTCAAATTGATTTTGAAACCGGTGAAGAGGTAACGCTGTCTAATCTGAAAGGTGTGGGTTCAGGCCAACAAGCGAAAGGCTACTGGTTAGGTACTCAGAATTTTACTATCGATAGCTTCTTGGTTTCAGACTCTGCAATGCAGCCTTTCATGACCATTGAAAACTCTAAGTACGATTTTGAATCACATCTAGATGAAGCTACTAAGCGTCTGCGCAGCAACCTCAAGCTGGATATCGCAAACATCGAGACCAGTGAAGGCCAGTTGAACAACCTAAACGTCGATTTTGAAATGTCGAAGTTGGATAGCGAGTCGTTTGAGAAAATCTTTGAGATTTACCAATCTAATCCTGTGATGACGCAAGAAGACGTTGCAGAGATCATTCCATTTATCGATATCCTGTTTGCTAAAGGTTTCGACCTTTCAATGAACAACATGTCGTTAGAGTTAGGTAAGGGACAGTTCGAATCTAAGTGGTTGGTGAGCGTGCCGGAAGGGACCGAAAACATCAGCAGCAACCCTTCGATGATCATGCCTGCATTAACGGGCAACGTTCACTCTAGCTTCTCAAATGAACTTGTTGAAGAGTATCCATTCATCCGTGAAGGTATCGATGAATTGCTTGTGATGGAAATGATCAAGGAAACAGACAGTGGTTATGAAATCAGCGCTGACTTAGAAAATGGAAACCTAGTGTTCGAAAATGGACAAGAAATTCCATTAATCGCTCTACTTATGCCGGTTTTTGTTCAATAAACAGAGCAGGCGTGAATACTGATAGGGTGATTTAGCAGGTTAAGCTTAAACATTTTATACGGTACAAAACAAAAGAGGTCTTAAGACCTCTTTTGTTGTTTTTATGTTGGGTAAAACATGGTATTACTTGCATAGTTATTATTTAGCAGGAGCAATCATCCCCATGGAACTTACATTAGATAACGTATTCAACTTCAGTGCTGGCCCAGCTGCACTGCCTAAACCGGTAATGAAACAAGCGCAAGCGGACTTTATTGATTGGAATGGTTTAGGGACTTCCGTGATGGAAATCAGCCATCGCAGCAAGGAATTTATTCAAGTTGCTGACGAGTCCGAACAGGACCTACGTGATCTTCTGAACATCCCAGACAACTACAAAGTTCTTTTCTGTCAGGGGGGCGCTCGTGCTCAATTCGCTGCTGTTCCTCTAAACCTTTTAGGTGATGCGACGAAAGCGACTTACATTGATGCGGGTTACTGGGCAGAAAGTGCAGTGACTGAAGCGAGCAAATATTGCGAAATCGATGTATTCAACGCGAAGACGTCAATTGATGGTAAAGCAGCGGTTGTTCCAGCTAAAGATTGGAAAATTGACCCGGAAGCTGCGTATGTACATTTCTGTCCGAATGAAACCATCGATGGTATTGAAATCAGCGAGCTTCCTCAAACGGATAAGCCAATCGTAGCGGATATGTCATCTAACATTCTGTCTCGTAAGATTGATGTGTCTCAGTACGGTGTTATCTACGCGGGCGCGCAAAAGAATATCGGCCCTGCGGGTATCTGCATTGCAATCGTACGTGATGATCTACTCGAACTCGCAAACGACGTGTTGCCGAGTATTCTGAACTACAAAGTACTTGCTGAAAAAGACTCAATGTTCAACACACCACCAACGTACGCTTGGTACCTATCAGGCCTTGTGTTCAAGTGGCTGAAAGCTCAAGGTGGCGTTGAAGCGATGGAGTTGGTGAACAAAAAGAAAGCAGCGCTGCTTTACGATGCAATCGATAGCTCAGCTTTCTACAAAAACGATGTTCACACTGCAAACCGTTCTAGAATGAACGTGCCGTTCCAACTGGCGAAACCTGAGTTAGATGGCAAGTTCCTAGAATTGGCTGATGCTGCAGGTCTGAAATCACTGAAAGGGCATAGAGCAGTAGGTGGAATGAGAGCTTCACTTTACAACGCAATGTCTCTGGAAGGCGTTCAAGCGCTGGTTAGCTTCATGAAAGATTTCGAAGAGAAATACGCTTAATCGATGATAGGGCTTTGACTGATAAATTGCTTATTTGATTTTTATTGTGTCGAATGCACCGAACGAGATAGATGCCGCTTTTGCGGCATTTTTTTTGTCGTTAATAATAAAGGGTATGGTATGTTGATTTATTGTAAGGACAGTCATCCAGAGATATGACGGATGTATCAGAATGAGCAGACCTTTCTCTTAAAGCGAGAGTATCAACTGTTATTTAGGCACTTTTTACTATATAACGTGTCGCCCAAAGCTAGGTCTCTAATCATGAGCAGTGAGCGATAAGCCGCATCGCCCGGTTTATTGATGGGCGATTAAAATCCAACGTCTAATTTTTACCACAAGGAACCAAGTGTGAGGTTATTGAGTCTATTTGCGATGCTATTTCCGGCCGTTGCTTGTTCGTCCACACTTGAAATATGGGCTGGTATTAATTATGAAACGGCCGATTATGTAAAAGAACATATCGAAGCGACGACTGATCATCGTGTAGAAATTCGTTCGTTTGACGTCAACAGTATTCGTTCTGAACTGCTTGTTGCTGATCCTAGAGACAATACCTTTCCCGACGCCATCTGGGTTCCTTCTGACTTCTTAGGTCTAACTGAATATATCGATTTAGCGACGCTTCCTGATGCTTGGGTCGATACCCAACGCTATGAGAAAAAAGCGCTCGATGCAGTGGTCATCAGCGGTGAGCTTAAGGCGTTACCGGTTGGTATTGGAAACCAAGTCGTTCTGTATTCGAGCAAGCCTCAAGCGCAAGTCGTGACATGGGAGAGCCTAATTGAACGCTCTGCTCAGTCCGATCAAGTGAGCGTGCTTTTTCCCAATCCAAACATGTACTTCTATCTAGCTTTCTATCAGCTTTTTTCTGAAGACTTATTATCGTCGAAGAATGTTAATGGTGAAGGGTTAGTTGCTATCTTTGATTTCATCGACATGTTGCAGCAGAAAAAAGTCATCGAATCATCGTGCAGCGATATTTGCGCGAGGCAGAGGTTCATCAATGGGGAAGTCGAGTTTTTGATTGACGGTGATTGGGCGTTCAGCGAACTCGATGCCGCCTTTGGTCGAGATTTGTACATCAATTCGTTGCCGACCTATCGTGGTGAAAGTATGTCTTCATTTAGTGGCGCAAAGGTTTTTGCTTTCACGGAAAAAGGCATGCAAAACCCAGATAAGAAATTGGCTTTGAAAGAAGTCGTTCAATACCTGCAATCAAACAGTTTCACCTATTTAGCTCACTCGAGTGCCATGGTTTCGCCGTTTTATGAGGTTAATCAACGCCGTGTTGAGGAAGGTAACCAGACACTTTCAAATATGTACGATGAGTTTCAAGCATCGCAAATGATGTCGAGTGACTACAAGATGGCGATCGTTTGGGAGGCATCGGCTCGGGCGTATCAGCGTTACAAGTCAGGGATGCCAAAGAGTGAACTGCATAAGTTTTACAATGATTTTGTTCAATATTACTCGGCGAATATGAGGGTAAGAGATTGAAGCTATCATTAAAATACACCATGGGCTTGGTGTTGCTGGCTTGCTCAATGCTTCCTGTTTACCTAGCGGGACAGTTGATTCTCAATAAACAAAACCAAAGTTCTTTAGAGCAAAAAGAAACCAAGCTGGACAACTCTACGACCGGTATTCGTCAAACCGTACAAGAGCAAATTAAGCTGACGGCGAGCCTAACTCAATGGTATTCGCATGACCGATCATTGATTAAAGCGGGTGGTAATATCTTTTTCTCGAGTGTTGTTTGGGACAAGATGGATAGCTTCAATGCGCTAGCGGAGAGTGTGTCCGCGACTTATATTCTGGACCAAAACTGGAAGCCCATTTATGACAGCCAAGGCAGCTTGTACCATTTTGAGCAGAGCCAGTTATTAGAAAGCTTGAAGCGTCCTCAATCGGTTTATGGGCAAGGGAAATTGTTCCACACCGAGTTTACCGAAACTGAAGTGGCGGATAATGCCGCTGCAGGTATCGCTTTTGTCGCGCCGATTTTACCTTATCGTTTGATAGAAGGTTCTACATACACGCCGCAGGGTTATCTTGTGGTTCTTATGGGGTATGACAGACTTAAGACTAAAGTGACGCCTTTCCTTTATCAAAATGAGTCGGTTGAGTTTAACTATATTGATTCAACGGATGCTCAATCTTCTGAACAAAGTGCGAACATTATCTCTATCGACAGCACATTCTTTACCGACAAATTGGTACTGAACGTCAAACATCATATTTCCGACAGTGAGCGTTTATTAGAGATGCAACAAGCTCAGGTGGTCTTTGTCAGAATATTGGTGGCGACGCTTGCCATCTCGATTGTGTTTGCTCTGTTCCTAAGCCGCTGGTTCTCAGGGCAGTTAAACTTGTTGGCTGAATCTGTTACGTCGTATTCGCACAACCAGTCACCGACTCATAGTGTGGATGAACATCGTTTTACAGAGTTCGTCACGCTGAGTCGTTTATTGGAAACCTTGTGGGGTCGCATACAATACCAAGTCCGTGAGCTTACCGAAAGTAACGATAAACTCGAAAGATTTAATGTTCAGCTAGAGGACTTAGTCGAAGAGAAAACCAGCAAGTTAACTAATTCGCTCGCGCGTGAAGAATCCCAGAAGCATCGTATTTTGAAGATCGTTCAGTTTGCATCATCAAGACACGCGGCTGAATATCGGTTGATTCCTCAAATGGTCGATCAAGAGTTAAAGACATTACTTGTTCAACATTCGATTCAGTTTCATTTTAACCGGACTGGCGAGGCTGACCTGATACTCTGTGACTCACAGGGGACGGCGATCGGGTATTTTTGTTCAAGTTCATTTGATGTCCTCAGTGAAGAAGATCTTCTGATTTTTGACATGTACCAAAAACAGTTAGCTGGTTGGCTAGAGCTCGAAAATATTACACGGATTAACATGCCGACTGGCTGTTTGAATCGTAAAGCTTTTAATGAAGATCTCGAATTCAGTAAACG
The DNA here is from genome assembly GCF_041471665.1 of Vibrio sp. 10N.261.51.F11. Taxonomy (NCBI): domain Bacteria; kingdom Pseudomonadati; phylum Pseudomonadota; class Gammaproteobacteria; order Vibrionales; family Vibrionaceae; genus Vibrio; species Vibrio sp. 10N.261.51.F11. The sequence goes on from NZ_JBFROW010000017.1 coordinate 143,163, forward strand.
CAGCATTAACGACAATCAAAATCAGATTTCTTTGATCATTATTGATATCAATGGCTTGAAAACGACCAATGATGTTCATGGGCATGAGATCGGGGATGAGCTGATACAGCGCTGCGTAGACGTAATCAGCCACGAATTGACACCTGCCAGTAATCTATACCGTTTGGGTGGAGATGAATTTGCGGTGCTTACCTTAACGTCTGGTGAGTCGAGTTCGCTCAATGTCGCAAAGATGACTGAGCAGTTGTACATTGCTCAGGAGCAACAGGCAATCGAGACTAAAGCGGGTATCTCTATTCCTGTCAGATTCTCGATTGGTGCAGCCTCTAGTGATTCAACAGACGTTGAGCAATTGTTCTCAGTCGCTGATGAGAATATGTATCAGCAAAAGCGTCTTTATTACCAAACGTTGTCTGTGGTTGGGAAGTAATAATGCCAATCACGCTGACAAATAGCGATCACGATTTTCGACGCCCATTAGAGCGGAACTGCTGGGGTGTGACGTTATAATATGTTTAAACGCTTATGGGAAATGCGCTTAGTCGGGCCAACCGTTGCTTAAACACAGACGATAAAAATGAAAAAGCCGACCAATGGAAGTTGATGGGCTTTGTGTTTGTATTTAGCTTACGTAACTCAGCTAGAGCCAGAAACTCTTCAGAGGCATCTCAGAGTCAAAGTGATGAGCAATTTGCGCTTGGAGTAGCTCAGCGGTCGCAATAGCATCAGTTAATGCATGATGTGGCGTGTAGTCGGGTAGGTGGTATCGACGACGACTCTGACCCAGTCTCACTGAAGCCGGCTTCTTACCTTTTAGCTTATTCCACAAGCCGCCAGCCAGTTTATTTTGGATCTGAGATTCAATCTCCAGCGTGTCGAGGACTGGGAACTCAATGCCTTCACCTAACCTCACTTTTAATGCGTTATCTAAGAAGTCACGTTCGATACGACGATAGTGAACCACTGGGATATGTCCCGCCATTGATTCTAAGATCTCTCCCAACACTTCGTTAAGGTCTGGCGCATCAATGATGTCATTGTGAGTGATGCCATGAATCACGACAGACTCTTCTTCCAACTTCTGTTTGGGTCTCAGCGTCCAGTGTTTGGCTTGTCGTAAGTAGATACGATTGAGCGTAAATGGCACTAAACCAATGGTAATGATGCCGTCTTTGTTTGGGTTTAACCCCGTCGTTTCAAAGTCGACAGCCAAGAACATCACTTCTGAAAGTGGCGTATCAGGCGCAGGAAGAGGCTGGCTATAAAAGTGCTTTAAGCGCTCGTCTCTCGCTCGTTCTAGCTTCTGAGCAAACTTAAATGGCCAATCGACCGCAGGTGATCTGAATAGTTTGTTCATAGGCCCTACTTAAACTTGTTGCTGGCTTGATAACGGAACTTAAGGAAGTTTTGCGCATTACTTAATATTTGGAATGCATCCTTTAGGTTACGTCGTTCGAAGTCAGACAGGTTCTCTGGCTCGATGTTGTTATCAGGCTCGATGTTGTTGTCGACATCGTGTGCTTGGTGACGAATACGAACCAGAGAGATAAACTCCATCGCATCTTTCAAATCTTGAGCACGGCCTTTTGGCAGAATACCAGCGTCGATAATGTCATCTAAGCGTTCGAACGAGTTCTTAGAGCGAGACGCTACCGCGAGCGAGTGAACACGAATCAAATCGGCCAGTGGCGCAGTACCACGACGCTTAAGGTTGATAGAGTTGTTGTGACGGCCATCTTTCTCCATCACGAAATCTTTGAAGAAACCGAGCGGCGGTGTACGGTTGAGTGCGTTACGTGCAAGACACGCCAAGAAGCGATTGTTCTTACGTGCGCGTCGAACAATAAAGCTGTTCAATTGCTCGGCCCATTTTAGACGACCATAAACGCCATCTAAGTCGAAGAAGATTGAAGCATTTAACAGTGCTTTCGGGTTTGGATCATCAATCCAATCGGCAAAGCACTCTTCCCATTGTCGACGAGTCATACGCCACGTTGGGTTAGTCGCCATGATATCGCCAGTACAATACACATAGCCACACTGATCTAAGCCATCACAAATAAAGGTCGACAGCTCCTCAAAGTATTTACCGTGCTTTTTCTCGTCGTAGGTATCATCAAGAATGATTGCGTTATCTTGGTCGGTAACCAGCAGCTGCTCATCACGCCCCATAGAGCCCAGTGCGAGGAAACAGTAAGGAATAGGCGACTTGCCCAATTTCTCTTCGCCCAGTTCGATAATTCGCTGCTTAAAGCTACGACCAATTACCGACATTGCAGTACCCACCATGTGGGCGTTGGCATCTTCGTTAACTAAGCGCACAAAGCTGTCTTTTACTTGCTCGGAAAGCACCTTCAGATCTTCGATACTTTGTTGCTGGAAGATACTACTTACCAATAACAGCGAGTTTTGAGACTCATAACGAACAATATCGGTCGCTTCGATAATACCAATCGGCTTCTTATCTTTAAGCACTGGTAAATGATGCACGTTATAGCGAAGCATGGTCATCATAGCTTCGTATACGTAAGCATTGTGATCGAGAGAGATAACCTCAGGTGTCATTACGCTAGAGACTTCATCCGATGGGTCAAGCCCTTCAGCTAAAACGCGAGTACATAAATCTCGGTCGGTGATGATGCCAATCACGGGTGTTGAGTCATCTTCATCATCTTCAACGATTTCTGGGTCGATGATCAACAAAGAGGAAACATTATCCTGTGCCATCATGGTCGCAGCTTGCTGAATCGTGCGCGTTTTTTCGATCATTGGTGCTTCGCTGGTCAGCAGCGTTTTAACCTTGGATGTCGTTAAGTCGTTAGCGTCGTTGCTGTCTGAGTTGGCTTGGCGCAGTCGCGCGTTATCTTCTACTTCTACGAAATCGGCAAAGGAGTCGTAGTTGTCGTAGAGCTCTTGGAAGATAGGCTCAGGAATACAGTAGAGTAGGGTGTCTTCAGTCGCTTTAACTGGAAAACGCACCTTGTTGTTGGTCAGTAGGCCCATTTGACCGAACAAGTGGCCTTCATCCAGGCGGTTATAGAGTTCGCCTTTACGGCGGTAGACTTCGACTTCGCCACTTCGAACGATGTATAAGTCATGAATTTGATCACCAAAGTGAATGATAGGGGTATCTTGGCGGTAATAAGAAATTTCCACGCTACTGGTCACTTTCGCCAACATCTCCTCAGGGAGTTCTGTGAAAGGGGGGTATTGTGCCAGAAAGTTTTGAATCTCTAATAACTCAGCATCCATAATGATCATCCATTGGTTTGTATGATTTCATGGTACAACATTTGATAATATTTTGCCGTCACAAATCAATCTGTGAGCTAAAACCTTTTTAAAGTCTTATGGATAGACTAACCTTTCAATTAATGGAGTGACAGTTTAAGGATGATAAGAATGTCGAAGTGGAAGCTTAGTTTTGTATCTGCGGTTTTTATGTTTTCTCCAAGTTTGTGGGCGGACACTAACGCGGTGGATATTTTAGATTACGACCATATTTATGCCACGGCGCATTCGGGCAGTTTAAATGAAGATGCAGGCAGTAATAACAATGCCTCGTCTTATGGATTAGGCGTCAGTTACGCGATGACGGATGATTGGTTGCTGCTGGGAGACTACAGCGCACGCTTCATTCACCCTGATGACACCACAACTCGAATTGATACGCTGATGCCAGGTGTTGGTTACCGTTACAGCATTAAGAAAGATTTAGATATAGTGGCTTACTACCTGCTTGGTATCACGAAAGGTAAGGTTGAAGATAATGACACCAACCGAACTGAATCTTCAGACACCGAGTTCATCCAAGGGGTAAAAGCTGAGCTTAACTATGGATTTGCGAAACGTTGGATAGCTAACGGGAGTGTGCAAGTGAATCGAAGTGACCTGTTTGATGAACAGATCTATCACTTAGGTTTACGTTATCTAGTGACCAACAAGTTTGCGATTGGTGGGTCATACCAACATCGAGATGGTGAAGGTAAAATTCGTAGCGAACGTACTAACGAGCTAGGTGTGGAATTTTTCCTAGAGTATTAACTTACAAAGTATCTAAACCTGAAAGTGGAGACACAAAAAAGCCAGCTTAATTGCTGGCTTTTACACATCTATTGGTCTGTAAGTGCAAGCTTGTGGTCTGCAAATACAGGTTTCGCTTTTCGATTAAAGAACCGCAGCGATACCTTTACATAGAGGACCCATGTTTGACTTAGTCATACCAGCAACACTGATACGGCCAGAACCAACAATGTAGATTGCGAATTCGTCTTTTAGGCGAGTTACTTGCTCTTTGCTTAGACCTGAGAACGAGAACATGCCGTTTTGACGTTCGATGAATGTGAAGTCTGCATCAACACCTTCTGATTTCAGTGTCGTTACGAATAGTTCACGCATCTCTTGGATACGGTCACGCATTTCTGCCACTTCTGCTTCCCATTCAGCACGTAGATCAGCATCACCAAGGATGTGAGTAACGACAGCACTGCCGTGGGCTGGTGGGTTAGAGTAGATAGAGCGGATAATGCTCTTAACTTGAGAGAATGCTGTCGTTGCTACGTCTGCTGATTCAGCAACCAGAGTGAATGCACCAACACGCTCGTTGTACAAGCCGAAGTTCTTAGAGAACGAGCTAGCAACAAGGATCTCTTTGTTGTATTGAGCAAAAATACGTAGGCCAGCAGCATCTTCTTCAACGCCTTTTGCAAAACCTTGGTAAGCAAAATCGAATAGAGGAAGCAGTTTCTTCTCAGCAACCAGTTTAGCAAGAACTTCCCACTCTTCAGTTGTTGGGTCGATACCTGTTGGGTTGTGACAGCAGCCGTGAAGAAGAACGATATCGCCTTCAGAAGCTTTCTCTAGGTCAGCAACCATGCCAGCGAAGTCTTTGTCTTTAGTTTCAGCGTTGTAGTAGCTGTATTGAGCAGTTTCGATACCCGCAGCTGCGAAAACGCCGTTGTGGTTAGCCCAAGTTGGGTTACTGATCCAGATTTTCACTTCGCCCAGTTGGCGCTTGATGAATTCACCCGCTACGCGAAGTGCACCTGTACCACCTGGAGCTTGTGCTGTTTTAGCGCGTTGAGATGCAACGATCTCTGCGTCTGAACCGAAAAGAAGTTTCTGAACCGCTAGACCGTATTCAGCTGTACCTTCAATCGTTAGGTAAGATTTGGTTTTTTCGTTTTCAAGAAGTGCAGCTTCTGCTTTCTTTACTGTTTTAAGTACTGGTGTTTGACCATCTTCATTTTTGTAGATGCCAACGCCAAGGTTGATTTTCTCTGCACGAGAGTCTTTTTTAAACTCTTCAGTAAGGCCGAGGATAGGATCGGCGGGAGCAGCTAACACTTTTTCAAACATAATCTTCATCCATGTCAATTGAGAGGGGATAGTATCTATGGGTAGTTATACCTGTATGGAATTTTTAAGACAATACGAAGTGAACAGAAAGACCAAAAAAAATCCATTTCAATCAGATTTATTGACTAAAGAGGATATTTGATAACAAAACACCCTACGGATTAACCTATAGGGTGCAAGAAGTTAGTGGATTTTGAATAGATTACGCTGGTTGAGCAATAAAGCTTTCGCGCTCGAGTTCACTCGCTACATTTTTGCCATCTTTGTAGGTCGCAGCAATTGAAACAAACGCTTGTTCTACGACCAGAAAAGCTTGGACAACTTGCGGATCAAAATGCGTCCCATTGCCCTCTAAGATGATCTGTTTAGCTTGTTCATGAGTAAAGGGTGGCTTGTAGACTCGCTTCGAGATGAGCGCATCATAAACATCAGCTAATGCCATTAAACGGCCAGATAACGGGATATCTTCACCAGACAACTGATTAGGATAACCACTGCCATTCCATTTCTCGTGGTGAGTCAGAGATATCTCCTTTGCGACTCTTAAGAAAGAGCTACTTCCCAACTGCTTTTCTGCAATAGATAACGCTTCAGCCCCAATCGCGGGGTGACCTTTCATTATCTCAAACTCTTCGTCCGTCAATTTGCCCGGCTTCAATAACACACTATCAGGAACACCTACTTTGCCCACGTCGTGCAAAGGCGCAGATTTGTAGAGCAACTCGATGTAGTTTGGAGTTAACAAGCTTGAGTGGGTTTCTGATTTGCTGAGCTCTTGTGCGAGTACCTTGACGTACTCTTGAGTTCTTAGGATATGTGCGCCCGTTTCATTGTCTCGAGATTCAGCCAATGCCGATAAGCTCACAATGGCCACGTCACGTGTGGTTTTCACTTCGTTTTGCGCGGTTTCAAGGCTATCAAGCATGGTATTGGTCATAGATGCCATTGATCCAAGCTCGTTGTAGCCGAAAATAGGTAAGCGAACGCCTTGCTCGCCATTGGTGACTTTGTTTAATGCGTGCTCTTGGCTTAGGAGAATACGCTTAATTAGCTTACTCCAAAGCGTCATGATGGTTATCGCGTAGCCACCCAGTACCACAGCCAAATAAATAAACTCTTTGATCACGCTGATCTTGCCGGTGCCATCCAATAAGCGGTCAGGGTTGTGTTCTAGCCAGAAGATGTCTTTAACGGCAATCATCGTCAACATAGTCGTCAGTGTTACCAGAAGCACGATAACCAAGCCTATCATCTGCTTGACCAGTGAACTTCTTTCACCAACCAGTTGGAAGTCGAATTGTCCAGTCGTCTCCATTTTATCCATTTGGCTGAGCTTGGCATTCAATTGAAGAATGGTTCCGGTAAAGAAGCCGAATAGACTCATGCCAAACAGCACCTTCAAATTACTATCTATGGTGAATTCATAGCTTAAGTTGTAGTAGAGCGCGAAAGGCACACTTGCAGCAAAAAATAGCAGGGTATCGAGTTGCGTGAATCGGCCTTGCTTGACCAAGGTATGTTGCGCCAATGGGTAACGACGTGCGAGCCATAATAAGATAAACACAATACTGACTTGTGTGAAAATCTCTAACGTCGTTAAGCTATCGAGCATAGGGCACACCCGACTGCCATAGGTGCCAAACAGCACGCCAGCAATGACGTATAACTTAGTCGTTAGCGATTGATTGTAATTTGAAGTATCCATCGGTAAGCCTTTGTTCTCATTCTTATTAGATTTACGCATTCATTGATTCACGACTTTAGAATTGCGAATAATTAGCATAACTGACGTGAATAAGACCGGAGATTCTATCGATAGCTTTCGTGGATTGATACAAGAAACTGGTTTGTGTTAGAGATTTGTTAGCTAGGTGGGGGTTATTGCAGCATTTTTATGAAGATACTTGAATAGCCTCGGTCGAGGTTCGAGGCTATTCAGTCTGTGTATTGGGTTAGAATCGCGCGTGATTGAGTTTGCTATCTACTTTACCCCGTTACTTTTTGAGATTGATTTCAGCTTCGATTGAGCCGGTTTCAATCTCAGGGTGAGACGCTAGTTTGTCTGCAGCCCATTGGTTGATGTGTTTCAGAATAGCAGACACCGCGTGTTTTTCCGTTGGTGCTTGGTCTTGTTCGACATCGATCTTTTGCTTTGGATGTGAGCCTGTCGCATCTTCAGCAATATGGAGCCAATCTGGGTGCCAGTAATATGGCTGACCGCTCGGTGTTGTCCAACTGTGAACACCGTTTGACTCTCCTTTATAACTTAATTGGTCTGCTTCTATTTTTTTCATTGTTATCTCGCATGTTTTTGGGTTACATCAAATTATTGAGGTAGAAAGCCAACTTAGCTCCTACCTTGGGTACAAACTTAGCAAAGCTTACAAAGTTATCTGTGAATTAATTCACACTATTGTGGAAATTAGGTGCGATCATATGGATAGCAGCAATAGTTGTTGGCGTAAGTGATAAAATCACCGGCTCACAGAATTTCTCTAGGTAGTACAATTAGATGGCGCGTTATGAAGAGCTTGCAAAGGATATTCGAACTCAGATAGCCAACAATACGTGGCGATCCGGAGAGAAGATCCCTTCGGTACGCATGAGTTGTCGAAATTACAACGTCAGCAATAGTACTGTCTTACAAGCCTACCAGTTGCTAGAAAGCGAAGGGTGGATCATCGCTAAACCTCAGTCGGGCTACTTTGTAGCGCCAAGGCTGGACGGCGTTGACTACGCACAGCCACTCGTTAGTGAAAAGAAAGCCATTAATGACCGCTTATTTGATTTCTTGAAGTCGAGTTCAGCCGAAGGTGTGATTCCTTTCGGCTCTGCATTCCCAGATCCCGACCTTTTCCCGTTACCTACCTTGACTCGAAACCTTGCCAGCGCGGGTAGGAAGATGACTGGCGCGAGTGTGATAAATAATTTACCACCGGGCAGTGAGTCCTTGAGAAGGCAAATCGCACAGCGTTATCTGCAGCAAGGGATCACGGTTAATCATCAAGACATCGTGATTACGTCGGGTGCTATGGAGGCGCTCAACTTGAGCCTGCAAACGGTCACCAAGTCGGGTGATAACGTCGTGATTGAGTCTCCCGCATTCTATGGTGCTCTGCAGGCTGTCGAGAGGCTCGGGCTTAACCCGATCGAAGTGGACGTTTGCCCAATCAATGGGTTGAATATAGAGCAGTTTGAAAACGCGCTACAAAACCAAGATGTTAAAGCGTGTTGGCTGATGACGACTTTTCAAAACCCAACGGGAACCAGTTTGTCGGAACAGGCAAAGCGCCGTGTGGTAGAGATTGCAGAACAGCATGGAACCTACATTATTGAAGATGACGTGTATGGCGATCTTTATTACGAAGGGCATAAGCCGAAGCCACTAAAGGCCTTCGATAAGACCGATTCCGTCTTGCTTTGTGGGTCGTATTCAAAAAGTTTGTGTCCTGGCTATCGAGTAGGGTGGGTTGTGAACACGCGTTTTAACGACGCGATTCAAAAGTTACAGCTTCTTTCTACGTTATCGAGTAGCGCTCCTGTTCAACTTGGTGTCGCTCATTTCTTAACGCATGAAAGCTACGACAATCACCTTCGTAAACTGCGTAAAAACCTTGTCGTCAGGAAAGAGCGATTTATCGATGTCATTAAGCAGTGCTTTCCGCATTCAATAGAGATTGAAGAGCCGGCTGGTGGCTACTTGATATGGATTCGCTTTTCTGAAAAATTCGACAGCCAACAGTTTCATCAACTGGCTATCGAGCAAGGCATTAGCGTTGCATCTGGCGATCTGTTTAGTGAGCATGGCAGAGTGGATAACGCGATACGATTGAACTTCTCTTATGAACTGACAGAAGAGAAAGAACAGGCGCTCATCTGGCTTGGCAAACTGGCACATCAACTTACGCACTCGTAAAACCTTAAGTCCCTCATAAAAAAGACAATCATTCCAACTGTACGGGTTGTTTGTGGGGTAACTGTACGCCTAATTGACCAAAGAGTTGTGATTCAATAACGGTAGACCAAATATTGGAGATACCGTTATGTTGAAAATGACTATGGGAAATGAAGTTAAGCTGATTATTGTCGCTATTGTGTGTGCGCTTCTGCTTATTCTCGGCCACGTACTGCTGGCAAAAGCATTCGCTGATATGGCGTGGGCGGAATACACCACTGCCGCGATCCCATTCGTTATGATGGCAATCTGCGGTCTTGCAATAAAATACGCTATCGACCAAGATGTGGATTAGCTTTTGAAATAATGAGTCTCAGATAGTGGCACGCAGAAGCATCTGGACTCGTTTTATTCCGAACATAAAAAAACCTCCGCAAGTGCGGAGGTTTTTGTTTGTTCTTAACTTTTAATATCGAATAGGTTTCGAATTAGAAGTTTGCAGAGCGTGGTGTACGTGGGAATGGAATCACGTCACGAACGTTACCCATACCTGTTACGTAAGATACTAGACGCTCGAAACCAAGACCGAAACCAGCGTGTGGCACTGTACCGTATTTACGTAGGTCGCGGTACCAGCTCATGTGCTCAGGGTCGATACCCATAGCAATCATACGCTCGTCTAGAATGTCTAGACGCTCTTCACGTTGTGCACCACCGATGATTTCACCGATGCCTGGTGCAAGTACGTCCATTGCTGCAACTGTTTTGCCGTCGTCGTTTAAGCGCATGTAGAAAGCTTTGATGTCTTTCGGGTAGTTCTTAACGATAACAGGTGCTTTGAAGTGCTCTTCAGCTAGGTAACGCTCATGCTCAGAAGACATGTCGATGCCCCACTCAACGTCAAACTCAAATTTCTTACCAGAGTCTAGTAGGATTTGGATTGCGTCAGTGTAGTCAACTTGTGCGAAGTCAGCGTCAACGAATTGCTCTAGACGAGTAATTGCTTGCTTGTCGATGCGAGAAGCGAAGAATTCAAGGTCGTCGCGGCGCTCTTCAAGAACAGCAGCGAAAACGTACTTAAGCATGTCTTCAGCCAGTTTCGCTACATCGTTAAGGTCTGCAAACGCAACTTCAGGCTCAACCATCCAGAACTCAGCTAGGTGGCGGCTTGTGTTTGAGTTTTCAGCACGGAACGTAGGACCGAACGTGTAAACCTTGCTTAGTGCACAAGCATAAGCTTCAGCATTAAGTTGGCCAGATACTGTTAGGAACGTCTCTTTACCGAAAAAATCTTCGTTGAAGTCTACGTCGCCTTTTTCAGTGCGTGGTAGGTTTTCCATGTCTAGCGTAGAAACACGGAACATTTCACCAGCGCCTTCTGCATCAGATGCAGTAATAAGCGGAGCAGAAGTCCAGAAGAAACCTTGCTCGTGGTAGAAACGGTGAATCGCTTGAGATAGACAGTTACGTACACGTGCTACTGCGCCAATCACGTTTGTACGTGGACGTAGGTGAGCAACTTCACGAAGGTACTCGATAGAGTGACGCGTCTTAGCCATTGGGTAAGTGTCAGCGTCTTCAACCCAGCCTACAACTTTAACGTCAGTTGCTGCTAGTTCGAAGTCTTGACCTTTCGCAGGAGACTCAACAATCTTACCCGTTACTTCAACAGAGCAGCCAGTTGTTAGCTTTAATACTTCGTTTTCGTAATTATTAAGATTATTAGGAACCACGGCCTGAATCGGGTCGAAACAAGAGCCGTCATAAATGGCAAGGAAAGAGATTCCAGCTTTGGAATCACGACGTGAACGGATCCAGCCGCGAACAGTTACTTCACTGTCTACCGCTAGCTTGCCGCCAAGTACGTCTGTTACAGGCGCGTAAGTCATGTTGATTTCATTCTCCATTGAGGGACAAATTCAACTCAAAGTCTCTGGCATTGCTGCAAATAAATATACATTTGCACAATAATTAGCCGAAACATCAAGTTGTATAAACTTTTTAAATCGATTGAACATATTACCTGTCATACCGACAGCTTCAACCTTTATTCTTGCTTGGTGAAAGAAATATTGTGTCTACTGACGATAAATAGGTTTGAGGGTGTGTTTTTTGTTCGATCTTAGCGTCAGCCTTACCTTTCACCCTATGTGAGCTGCTGAACGAGCATGGCGTAATCGAAACCTTTGTTTTCAATAATGGGAGTGTGATTGTGTTGAGACTCACTCTATATTGGCGCGGATTCAGTCATTTTGGACTTGATCACCTTCTTAATTTCCCACTAAAGTACAAGAGGAGTTTAATATCTACGTGTTAATTACGCCGCCTTAACCCCTGCATTCTCTCTACACCCGCACTTTTCGAGCGCTCGCTCATTCAAGAAAAACAGTCGATCAAATTATGTCTCAACAAGGCAGGACTGGCTGTACAAGTAAAAGAGAATTACATGCTTAATTATTTAAAAAAACACTGGTTATCAAACGTTAAAGGAGATTCATTATCTGGGATTGTGGTTGCACTCGCATTGATCCCTGAAGCCATCGCATTTTCAATTATTGCAGGCGTTGACCCTAAAGTAGGGCTCTATGCCTCGTTCTGTATTTGTGTCGTCACTGCTTTGGTTGGCAGTCGTCCGGGAATGATTTCCGGTGCAACAGGCGCTATGGCGCTACTAATGGTCACTTTAGTGAGAGAGCACGGACTAGAATATCTACTCGCCGCTTCATTTCTAGCTGGCGTCATTCAGATCGCAGCTGGTTATCTCAAGCTTGGTAACCTGATGAATTTCGTTTCCAAATCGGTGATTACTGGATTTGTTAACGCGCTCGCCATTCTAATTTTCATGGCCCAACTTCCTGAATTAATCAACGTCCCTTCAAGCGTTTACGTGTTAGTCGCTTTGGGTTTGGCGATCATTTATCTGCTTCCTTATTTCCCCAAGTTTGGTCGCGCAATACCTTCTCCACTGGTCGCGATTGTTACCCTGACAATCATTAGTTTGCTCTTCGGCTTAGATGTGAGAACGATTGGCGATATGGGCAAGCTTCCCGATTCACTGCCTGTGTTCTTGATTCCTAATATTCCATTCACGTTTGAGACGCTTGCAACCATCCTGCCATATTCGATTGCTCTGTCTCTGGTTGGCTTGTTGGAATCCTTGATGACAGCGACCATAGTCGATGACCTGACTGATACTGAAAGCAATAAAAACAATGAGTGTAAAGGGCAGGGCGTTGCGAACATCGTGGCTTCCCTTTTTGGTGGAATGGCGGGCTGCGCAATGATCGGTCAGTCGATCATTAACATCAAATCAGGTGGCTTAACCCGATTGTCCAGCATGATCGCTGGGGTGGTTTTGTTGCTAATGGTGGTGTTTGTTTCTGATTGGTTGAAGCTGATACCGATGGCCGCTTTAGTGTCTGTGATGATCATGGTTTCTATCGGCACATTCTCATGGCGTTCCATTGTTGAGCTTAAAGATCACACACTGCCAACCAATGTAACCATGCTAGCAACCGTGGCGGTGGTGGTGTTTACTCATAATTTAGCAATAGGTGTTGCGGTTGGCGTGGTGCTGTCGGCTCTGTTTTATGCACATGCCAGCAAATCCATGGTGTTTATATCCGATGAAGTCGTGACAAACGAAATGCACACCATTCACCGAGTAAAAGGCCATGTCTTCTTTGCTTCGTCAGATGCGTTTGTCGACTTATTTGATTATGACAACGCGACCTCTTTAGTGACCATCGATATATCGGATGCGTCATTCTTAGATAATACCTCGGTCGAGGCGCTTGATAAGGTTGTGTTCAAGTTCCGTAAAAAAGGGGCTAACGTTGAAGTGTCAGGAATGGATAGCGTGAGTGCGAACCTGATAGTCAAACACGCGATGTATCACAAGCATAAAGACTTAACCGCGGTTTCCATTACGCACTAATCTTGGTTTACGGTTCTTTTAAAGCCTGAAAGCCTGAAAGCCTGAATTAGACGTTGCTATGAAGATAAAGCGCTCATTGTTGAGCGCTTTTTTGTTGGCGATCTATGACTTCTTCTTTGTACTCGACAAAGTAAACTGATTAATCAGTGACTCAAGGTGATCAGACAGCTCTTCTAAGTCATTGCTGATGTTGCGAGTTTCAGCCGCAGATTGCGACGTGTTGTTGGCGTGAGAGGTGATGGTCTCAACCTTTTGTTGAACATCTTGAGTCGCTTGTGTGGTGGATTGTGTTTGCTGCTGAATATTCTGTGCGTGAGCCAAGACTTGTTTCATCTCTTCGACCACACCATTCATTTCAATTGAAAGTGCGTCGATATCGGTTGAGCTTTGATGAGCTTGTTCGCAAACGCGATCGGCAGAAGTTAGCGACTCTTCACTGCCTTGCTGGAATTGATGAATGATTGACTCAATGCTGCCTGTTGCTTCTGCGGTTCGCGATGCAAGGTGGCGAACTTCATCTGCCACTACCGCAAACCCACGACCTTGTTCTCCCGCACGAGCTGCTTCAATCGCTGCATTCAAGGCCAGAAGATTGGTTTGGTCAGCAATGCCACGAATCACACTCAATATTGAAGAGACCTCTCCGGTTTGCTCATTGAGTGTCAGTATTTTGTGTTTCACTTCTTCTATGCTGCTAACGAGGTTTTTTATCTCACTGCTTGCGTCGTGTGCTTGGTTGGCACTCTTACATGCCACATCGGCGGTGTGATTAATAAGCTCTGAAGCCGTTAAAGTCGCTTGTTCTACATTGACTTGCTGTGCCTGTATTCCTTCGACATTATGTTGCACTTCGGCGGTTTCGCTTTGCTGGTCACTGGCGGCTTGCTCGGTAATTTGCGCGACACTAGTCAGTTGGTTGGCAGACGCATTCAGTTTGTGCGAGGTGTTTTGTACCTTTTCTAAGCTGTCGTATACGGTTCCCATGAACGAGTTGATGGAGTTAGCCAGCGTGCCAATCTCATCCTTGCTTTGTTCTGGCAGGCGAGTGGATAGGTTTTTATCGTTGCTGACTTGGGTCATAAAGCGAGAAGTCTGTTGCAGCGGGCGCACGATAATCTTACGAATTAATCCCATCGTAAGGACAAATCCGGCAAACGAGATCACTGCCATAATGCCAATAGCAGCCATGGTTTGAGTGTTAATCAGCGAGTTAACATGGTTAAGGTTATATTCGAGACGAATCGCACCCAAGACTTCACCTTCTGGTGCCATATGACAGGCGACACAATTGGTTCCTCGGTAATCTTCACTCGACTTCATTGGCAGAGCAATAACCAAGCCTTTGCCCCAATCAGCAGAAAAAGGTTCGATAACGGTTTCGCCCGCTAGCGCTCGTTTATCAATATCGTCAACCGGTGTTTGGTTGTCATTACCTGGGCCATATAACTTGCTGACAGCGTCGGCGCGTAAAACACGAACGTCTTCAATGCCTTCTTGAGCCAGTGCTTTCTGACGAAGGGTCTCTTTTTGTGCCATGGTGCCGGTGAGCATCATCATATTGAGGCTATCGAAGTAGTTACTTGCTTTGTCGTGAAGCTGCTCACTTAACACTGAGTTTACAAGTTGCTTTTGTTGCGAATATTGGAAATAGGTCGATATTGCCAGCAAAAAGGTGAACACGATGGCGAGGGCCACTAGGATTTTAAAGGTGATTGTTGAGCGCATAAGGTGTTTGTTTTTATTAATTATAATGACGCAAATACTGTACTAGTAAGAATTCCTACCACCTATGGGGTATAACGAATTGTGTGACCACACTCCGGTTGTGGTTATGTTTCTGTGATGTAACAAGTTTGTGCGGAATCTGGTGTTGAAATGGAACGCGCTTCAAGCTCCTCGCTGTTCTTAAAACAGACTGTTGTTTTGGGAAAATTGAAGTGCAGCATCGAGTTTTGATTGTGCTGATAATTAGAAAAGCCTAGGTTGTTAATTAGCTCGATGTATTTGTCCGCTTGTCTTTTATCAATAAAGACTATTGTTTTAGACGACTTAGTGGTTAATTTATATCCAAATGGCTGTTTTGTTCAATTTAATAGCAAAAATTGTGGTTATAGCGTTGTGTTTCGAGGCTCATTCGATAAGATGAAAAGACCTCTATGATAGAGGTAGGGCAGCAACGGATACGCTGCTTCAAATACTATGGAATGTGACTTATTGGACACATACATGAAATTCAAGATTACATCACCGATTATTGAACCTACGGAAGGTTCACCACATCAGTTAATGCTTACTCACGCTTCTCGTTTTACCTCTTTTAAGACAAGCTCCCCTTTGAACGCCCTGTTCGACAACGTCTCTGCACGCTTCTTTACCGCTTATCGCTCCTATTGTTATTCGTTTTATAACTTTATTTCTATCTGAACTCCTTTGTCATCCGCTCGATGAACGAAGACTCACATCTATAAAAACTAAACAAATAAGTTAAAAACAATGAATATTAAAATGATGGGTAGCTCCCTAATTATCGCTGGTACCGCTCTCGGTGCTGGTATGCTTGCGATCCCAATGGTATTAGCTCAATTCGGATTGCTTTACGGCACACTGCTTATGGTACTGATCTGCTTCGGTACGACTTACGCAGCATTACTACTTCTAGAAGCGACCATCAAAGCGGGTGGCGGTCTAGGATTAAACTCTATTGCCCGAAAAACCTTGGGTAAACAAGGTCAGTTGCTTACCAACGGCTTGCTATACGCGTTGTTGATTTGCCTATTAATGGCTTACATTCTGGGCGCAGGTGACTTGCTGAGTAAGTTACTGTCTAACTTTGGCGTCGAAATTACCGCGACTACCAGCCAAACCGTGTTTACCTTGCTTGCTGGCGCAGTAGTCGCAAGTGGTACTGGTGTGATTGATAAGCTCAATCGAGCATTGTTCTTCGTGATGCTTGCTAGTTTGTTTGCAACCATGGCCTTCTTAGCGCCGAGCATGACTCAAGAAAACTTGATGCAGGTAACCAGCCATGACCACGTTGACCTAATCAAAACCAGTGCCATCCTGTTTACGAGCTTTGGCTTTATGGTGGTGATTCCAACCTTGGTTTCTTACAACCACGAAGCGACAGATAAACAGCTGCGTAACATGGTGATCATCGGTTCTCTGATCCCATTAGTGTGTTACTTGTGTTGGTTGTTTGCGGTAGTGGGCAACTTGAGTGAAGATCAATTCAGAAGCTTTGAGAACGTATCAGATTTGATGGCGGCGTTTGAGGCTCAGTCTCCTTGGGTGGGTAACGTTCTGTCTACCTTCACGGGCTTGGCGTTGTTGACCTCTTTCTTTGGTGTGGCGATGGCGTTGTTCAACCAGAACAAAGACATGTTCAACCAAAATACAGCGGTAACGTACTGCATTAGCTTTATCTTGCCGTTGGCTGGTTCATTGCTTGCGGCAGACAAGTTCCTACAAGTACTGAATTACGCAGGTATCATCTTGGTGTTCCTAGCGGTGTTTGTTCCTCTGGTTATGGTCCACAAACAGCGTTTCATGAAAGTTGCTGATGACCGATACCGAGCAGAAGGTGGCAGCGCAATGATGTTGTTCTCACTGCTGTTTGGTTGCTTCCTGCTTATCTCACAAGTGATCTAGTTCTTTGGTCCATTATCTAAGATGCGAATCGAGCATCTTAGATATAAGTGGCCGGAATTCAGATACAAAAAAGGAACGCATCGGCGTTCCTTTTTATTATCTGCTGATTAAAAACAGATTGATTCAAAGGCTATCAACAAACAACCTTAACAGCCAAACCACCTTGAGAAGTCTCACGGTATTTAGCGTTCATGTCTTTACCTGTTTCTAGCATTGTTTCGATAACTTTATCTAGAGAAACAGTAGGAGCAGAAGAACGACGAAGTGCCATACGAGTCGAGTTGATTGCTTTAACTGCAGCAATACCGTTACGCTCGATACATGGTACTTGTACTTGGCCAGCAACTGGGTCACATGTTAGACCTAGGTTGTGCTCCATGCCGATTTCTGCAGCCATACATACTTGCTCAGGGCTACCACCCATAAGCTCAGCAAGACCAGCAGCAGCCATAGAGCATGCCACACCAACTTCACCCTGACAGCCAACTTCAGCACCAGAGATTGAAGCGTTACGCTTGTAAAGACCACCGATCGCGCCAGAAGCTGCGAAGTAACGGATGTAATCTTTCTCTGTCACTGTTTGGATGAACTTATCGTAGTAAGCCAATACAGCAGGGATGATGCCACATGCGCCGTTTGTTGGTGCCGTAACTACACGGCCGCCAGCTGCATTTTCTTCGTTTACTGCGAAAGCAAACATGTTTACCCAGTCAACAACCGACATTGGATCATTGGTTGTTTTTTCTGAAGTCATTAGCTGTTGGCGAAGTGCTGCTGCACGGCGAGGAACACGTAGTGGACCAGGCAGGATACCTTCAGTATTCATACCGCGATCCATACACTCACGCATAGTTTTCCAGATGTTAGCGAAGTAAGTGCGAGACTCTTCGTCTGAGTGGAACGCTGCTTGATTTTTCATAACCAGTGTACTGATAGAAAGACCGCTTTCTTTGCACTGATTAACCAGCTCTTCAGCTGTTGTGAATTCGTAAGGTGCTTTGATTGGGTTTTCTTCTTCTTTGCCAAAGTTCTCTTCGTCAACGATGAAACCGCCACCAATTGAGTAGTACGTTTTTGAGTATGCAACTTCGTCACCAACCCATGCATGAATGCTCATGCCGTTCTCGTGTAGAGAAAGGTTGCTAGTGTGGAAGTTCATACCGCCATCGCGTGGGAACGATACTGTATGACAGTGCATGCCAACAGGAAGGCGCTCAGTTTCTTCTACGCGAGCAATGAAGCCAGCAATAGAATCGATATCAACACGCTCAGGAGTATTGCCAGCAAGACCCATGATGATTGCGATATCTGTGTGGTGACCTTTCCCTGTCAGTGATAGCGATCCATATACGTCCACGGTGATTTTAGTGATGTCGCGCAATTTTCCCATTGAACGTAGGTCATCAATAAATTCTTTACCCGCTTTCATTGGCCCAACTGTGTGTGAGCTCGATGGACCAACACCGATTTTATAGATATCAAATACACTAATCATAGCGATTACCTCAAAAAGAGAGCCTCTCAAGGGGAGTAGGGAGGCTCATTTATTATCATTATATTTTTTGTCTAATCTCGTGATATAAGATGGATGCCATCTTATAAAAAGGGCTTGAGATTAAAGAGCGCCGTAGATTACAGAGCTAATAGCCGCTAGACCACATAAAGCTGTAAAGATTTGTACAGGTGCTGAAGTTTTGTACTTAGCCATTGCTGGTACTTTCTGCATCGCGAACACAGGCATTAGGAACAGGATAGCTGCAATCATTGGAGCACCCATTGTTTCAATCATACCTAGGATACTTGGGTTAACTACCGCAACAATCCAAGTTGTAACAACGATGAACCCTAGAGATGCTTTTTCGATAGTGCTTACTGAAGAACCAGAGCGAGACTTGATTAGACCAACAAGACCTTCGTGAGCACCTAGGAAGTGACCGAAGTAGCTAGAAGTAATCGCTGCGAATGCTACAAGAGGACCCATGTAAGAGATAAGTGGAGACTCGTGAACGTTAGCTAGGTAAGAAAGAACAGAGATGTTCTGTGCTTGCGCTGTTGCTAGTTGCTCTGGAGATAGAGAAAGCACTACAGAGAATACGAAGAACATTACAAAACCCATCAGCATCATTGCTGCGCCACCAGTGATCGCGTCAGTTTTCTTAACTGCGTCATCACCGTATACACGACGTTGCTCTTTAGAGAACTGTGAAATGATTGGGCTGTGGTTGAAAGAGAACACGATGATTGGAATAGCAAGCCAGATAATAGAAGGCATTGTTGACCATTCTGGGCTTACGTCCATCATTGAAGTGTTCCAATCAGGAACTAGGTAAAAAGATAGCGCTAGTAGGATGAATACTAGTGGGTAAACCATTGCTGAAGTTGCTTTAAGCATCAGCTCTTTACCGAATACAACACCTGCTGTCATAGCAAGGATAAGTGCACCAGAAAGAAGAGGACGAGGAATAGATTCCATACCCATTTGGTTTACTAGGAAAGAATCAACTGTGTTTGTGATACCAACACCGTAGATAAGAACGATCGGGTAGATAGCGAAGAAGTAAGCAAAAGTAATAATGTTTGCGCCAGTCTTACCGAAGTGCTCTTCAACTGTGTCTGTAATATCAGCTTCAGGGTTTTTAGCAGACAGTACGAAACGAGCTAGAGATTTGTGTGCGAACCAAGTCATTGGTGCCGCAATTAGAGCTAGGATAACTAATGGCCAAAAACCACCCGCACCAGCTTTGATTGGAAGGAATAGTACGCCAGCACCAACTGCTGTACCGAATAGTGATAAACACCAGGTAAAATCTTTATAGTTAAACTTGCTTGAATCTTTAACGGCATTTGCCGAAGAAGTTGTTGTGTTCATGTTAAATTACTCATTTTTTGGGAACAGGAAATAAGTCGGGGATAATTCTGCAGAATTTTCTTCTGCAAAAAATAGATCTAAATCATGTAATGAAACGGCGTGTCACATGATATGCGAAAAACGAATTTTTGATCACGAAAATAGCGTGCTACATGTGATTTATGTTTATGTCTGGTATTAGTTTTATTTATGCGAAAGGCGGGGTTGTATAGATTTATACCAGGGAAACGTTTGCGTAAAATTGCATTAATAAATCTGTTCCATAGAAAGTCTGGATTTTGTTAACAGAGATTAAACAAAACGTAGTTGCTATGTGATTCGTTGCAGTACGTGTTGCTGCAGCGATTGGATAATTTGCGCCGTAACGCCCCAAATTAGGTGCTCTTGGAAGGGCATAGCAAAAACCCGATGCTTGATTTGTTTAAAGTTAACAGTGTGGCTGTGTAACTTGGCTTGGTCTAAAACATAGGTAGCGGGTACCTCAAAAATTGAGGCAACTTCGTTCTCATCAATGATGGCTTCATAGTCAGGATCGACCATGGCAATAATCGGCGTCACAGAAAATTTACTAATAGTACTCAATGCTGGTAATTGCCCAATAATTTTAACTTGATCCGATCGAATTCCCACCTCCTCATGGAGCTCTCTGAGTGCAGTGAATTGCATAGAAGGGTCAGAAAGTTCGTGTTTACCACCAGGAAAGCTGACTTGGCCGGGGTGATGCTTTAAATGAGCCGCTCTTTTAGTAAAAATGACATGTAAACCATCTTCTCTTTCAACTAAACCTACCACCACTGCCGCTTTACGTAATTGCTCGCCACTGATGTGCGAAACACGCTCTACTGACTCAGGATGATAGCCAACGGTAGGGTTAAGTTGGAATTGCTGAAGGAAGTTTTCTTTATTCATATCAAGCCAATATATTGATTATTATGATTTTAAGTATAGACATAACCGTGGGTTGATTACCAATATCGAGTTTTTCTTCATTCAATTTCCCTCTTTTAGCTATTAATTGGGCGTCATGAGGGGCTGTTTACCGATGAATCTCCTCAAAATGACGATTTTTGCTATATTCAATATGTGCATACAGGCGAGTAAGCGTTACCCATGTCATAAAATTGGGTGACGAAACGTAGATTTTTTGTTTAAGAATTTGATAACAATAACTTAGTGGACCATTCTAAAAAGAAATAGAAGAAAAGGTATGAGATGAAAGGAATCATATTCACCGAATTTTTAGAGCTTGTTGAAGACAAGTTTGGGCTAGAGCTTTTGGAAGAAGTTCTAGAAATGTCAGAAGATGAAGGAATCTATACGTCGGTCGGCAGTTACGACCACAAAGACCTTGTCAGGTTGATTATCAACTTGAGTAAGAAAACCGATATTGATGCGGCAAGCTTGCAACGCGTGTTTGGGCAGTCTGTATTTAAGAACTTACTGGCCTCATTACCGAATAAAGCGAGCCTTGCTCACAGCAATACCACCTTTCAATTTATTCAGCACGTAGAGCGTTACATTCATGTTGAAGTGAAGAAGCTCTATCCGGATGCTGAGCCACCTGAATTCAGTTTTATCACCACGACCGAAGCACAACTTGTTTTTGACTACAAAAGCGCAAGGTGTATGTCTCATGTTTGCTTAGGGCTTATTGAAGGATGTGCTGAATACCACGGTGAATCTATCGCGGTGGAGATGACGCCACAAAATGATGACCAAAGCGTGGTTAGGTTTAATCTCAAAGTAGAAAAGTAATATGGATCTGGCATCTGCCCTAGAGAAGAAGCTTAAGCGTCAAATCGCGGCAAGAAAAGCGGCTGAAGGATTGTTGGAACAGAAGAGCCTCGAACTGTTCGAGGCTAACCAACAACTTGAGCTTGCTTTGCGTCAGTTAGAAAAGCGCTCCAACGCGAATAT
Source organism: Vibrio sp. 10N.261.51.F11 (assembly GCF_041471665.1). Classification (NCBI taxonomy): domain Bacteria; kingdom Pseudomonadati; phylum Pseudomonadota; class Gammaproteobacteria; order Vibrionales; family Vibrionaceae; genus Vibrio; species Vibrio sp. 10N.261.51.F11. Next base: position 164,787 of record NZ_JBFROW010000017.1, read on the forward strand.
ACGCCGCATTGAATTCCAAGAACAAATCGACAACCTGTTGATTGATTTTGGGCGCGCGTTTCTAAGAAATGATCTCGATGATGTCATGCTATCTGAACTAACGACCAACGTGACTAACAGCTACTTAATCGAAGCCAGTCGTTTGATTCTACCTCCCAAGCTCATCCCTCAGTTACAGACCTATGATTATGGCGATGAGACTGTCGAGGTGTTAGAGCAAGACATTCAAGAACCTCATTGGCAAGACAACCTACTGACCGTGCCCTTAGAGGTTGAAAAAGTCATAGTTGGTGCGTTAATCGTCAGAGTCAGGTTGTTAGACCAAGACTACGAGTTTATCCAAAGCCAACTGTTGTTGGTCACGGACCTTATCTGCAGTGCCTTAACCCATCAACTAGCAATCAACCGAAATATTGAATCACGTAAACGAGCGGAAGAGTCCGAAAGGGCAACGCGTGACTTTGTGGCCATGATTAATCATGAGTTAAGAACTCCACTTAATGGCTTACTAGGCAGTGCCGAGTTGATCAGTGATACGGAACTGAATAGCTCTCAGCGTGAGATAGTGAACAACCTGAGCCAATCTGGAGAGTTTCTCCGAACCATCATTAATGATCTATTGGATTACAGCAAAATCAATGCAGGGATGTTGGAGCTTATTCCAAAGAAATTTGCCCTACGTGATTTGAGAAACACGATTGAAAGCATCTTCGTCAATCGAGCAATTGAGAAGCAGCTCGAATTCAATATCAGTGTTACGTCAAACGTTCCCTCCCATTTCCAAGGCGATTTAGAGCGCATCACACAACTGTTTGTGAACTTAATAGGTAATGCGATTAAATTTACAGAAGAAGGGCATGTGAATGTTGATATTGAGTGGGACAAAAACCAATTTGTTTTCTCTGTAGAAGATACCGGAGTCGGAATTGCTGAATCAGCACATAAGACGCTATTTGAACCTTTTACACAGGCAGATAACTCAAGTAGCCGAAACTATGAGGGCACCGGGCTTGGCTTAGCGATTTGTCGCAAACTGGTGGCTCTGATGAATGGCGATATTGGGGTGACCAGTGTTGTTGGCTCAGGCACGACCTTTACCATCTCGATTCCTCTTCAAGTTGTCGATGTTCCGGCAGAGAGTGATAGTGTCGCCAAGGGCTTTGAGTCTGAAGCGGAATTGTCACTACTTAAAGTGCTGGTGGTTGATGATATTAAGATGAACCAGATCATCATCCAGCAAATGCTTCGTAAACATGAGATTGAACCTGCTATCGCAAGCAATGGTGTCGAAGGGTTTGAACTCGCGTCAGACAATGAATACGATATTGTATTCATGGATTGCAGAATGCCTGTTATGGACGGGTTTGAAGCAACAGAGAAGCTAAGAGAGAAGGGTTACGTTAAATCTATTGTGGCTCTGACCGCCGGAACGACACTTGAAGAACGCGAACGTTGTATTCAGTGTGGGATGGATGACATTTTGAGTAAACCTTACACCGCCAACGATCTGAAAGAGATGCTTAAGAAGTGGGGTGTCTCTGCGGTGAAGGTCGCTTAAACACGCGAATAAAGCGTTGTGAGTTATGTACTCTAACTTACAGACTAAAAAACCGAAGTGATCTTACGATCCTTCGGTTTCTTTTTATATCGAACTTTTGCTAGCCGTTAAGCTACGGAACTCGCAGTTAATGACACTAGGTTTAGCAATCTTCAAGTACCGGTAGAATTCGACTCAGCTTATCCAGTGTTTCTTGGTATTCAGAAGCACAATCACTATCAAATACCACACCACCGCCAGCCCAAGCATAAAGCGTGTTGTTCTCGGCGACTAATGTACGAATGGTAATACTGGTATCCATTCTGCCATTTCGGCTGATGTAGCCAATACTGCCGCAGTACGCTGAACGTCGATGCGGTTCTAACTCTTCAATGATCTGCATCGCGCGAACTTTTGGTGCGCCAGTAATCGATCCTCCAGGGAAACAGGCTCTCAGAAGGTCAGTTGCAGAGTATTGGTCATCAAGGTCCGCTCGTATCGTGCTCACTAAGTGGTGCACGGCAGGGAAGCTTTCAATATCGAAGAGCTTTGGTACATGCACTGTGCCCGGTTTTGCTACTCGGCCAATGTCATTACGAAGTAGGTCGACGATCATCAAGTTTTCCGCCTGATCTTTATCGGCGCTTGCTAGGTCTTGCGCGTTGGCATTATCAATCATCGGGTCCTCAGAACGAGGTCGTGTGCCTTTGATTGGCTTGGTTTCAATGACGTTGTCTTTGAGTTCTAAGAAACGCTCTGGCGAAACACTGATGATTGCGCAGTCGGCCAAACGGATAAAACCCGAAAAGGGCGCTGAGTTGTACTGTTCTAACTTGTCATAAGCCAGCCATTCACTACCTTGGTATTGGGCATTGAAGCGCTGAGCTAAGTTAATCTGATAGCAGTCCCCGGATAACAGGTACTCTTGAACACTATCGAACTTAGTGGCGTAGCTCTCTTCGCTCATATTGGATTGCCACGGTGTGGTTAACCCAAAGGGCGCATGTGATAGGTGTGATTGAGCCATCTGCTGCATTAGCCAATCATGATGTTCATCGATATTGCTACCGACAATACACGCCGTTTTCAATTGGTGGTCAACGATAACAGCCCATTCATACAAGCCAACTGCCATGTCAGGTGCTTCAATATCACGCTTTGCGAGTGATGGAAGTGTCTCGACTCTGCGCCCTAAATCATAGCTAAAATAGCCTAAAGCGCCGCCAACGAATGGCAACTGAGTGTGCTCTTTAGTCGCAGGCAATAATTGTTGCTGATATTGGTCGAGTAGTTCGAAAGGATCAGAGTCTGAAACCTCGCACGTCTCATTAACATTAACGGTCGTTTCTGCACCGATTGTCTCGAAGGTGGCGATGGGTTGAGCAACTAAAATATCGTATCGACTATCAACGTGGCTTTCTGAAGCGGAGCGTAATAGCATTGCCCACGGCAGGTTTTCAATATGGGAAAACAGCTGTTTAGCTAAAGTTGATTGATATTCAAGCGGCTTGATTTGGATAGAGCGAAATTCGTTGTTATTCATTTGTTTAATTTGTGACAAAGAGTTCGATCACTGCATGGCGTGTGAGAGGAAGCAAGAGTATCATAAATTGAAAATAAAATGGGTTCTTGATTAGAACGGAGTAATCCAAGTGGTTTAGTTTAAAGCTATGCAAGCGATTGCTAAAGCAACTAAATACAGCTCAACACAATAAAAAGCTAAACCACCTAATTCGATTTGGCACATATAGTCAAACTGTGAACCCACATGGAACCAGAACAATAAAGAGGCATGCAATGACGGTTATTCGTAAGCAAGATGTGATCAGCAGTGTCGCTGACGCACTTCAGTACATTTCTTATTATCACCCTTTAGACTTTGTCCAAGCCCTAGAAAAAGCGTACGAGAAAGAAGAGAGCCAAGCAGCTAAAGATGCGATCGCTCAGATTCTTATCAACTCGCGCATGTCTGCGGAAGGCCATCGTCCAATTTGTCAGGATACGGGTATTGTTACTTGTTTCGTGAACATCGGTATGGATGTTAGGTGGGAAACGGATCAAACAGTACAACAGATGGTTGATGAAGGCGTTCGTCAAGCTTACAACAACCCAGATAACCCATTGCGTGCATCTGTCCTAATGGACCCTGCAGGTAAGCGTATTAATACCAAAGACAACACACCAGCGGTTGTCCACATTAATATGGTTCCAGGCAACAAAGTTGAAATTCAAATCGCGGCTAAGGGCGGCGGTTCTGAGAACAAAACCAAGATGGTTATGCTGAACCCTTCTGATGATATTGCAGAATGGGTAGAGAAGACGCTGCCAACAATGGGTGCAGGCTGGTGTCCACCGGGTATGCTAGGTATAGGCATCGGCGGTACGGCTGAGAAAGCAGCTGTGCTAGCGAAAGAATCTTTGATGGAACACATCGATATCCAAGAGCTTATCGAGAAAGGTCCTGAGAACGCAGAAGAAGAGCTTCGTTTAGACATCTTCAACCGTGTAAACAAGCTAGGTATTGGTGCACAAGGTCTTGGCGGTCTAACGACTGTGGTTGACGTAAAAATCAAAACAGCACCAACACACGCAGCATCTAAGCCAGTTTGCTTAATCCCGAACTGTGCAGCAACGCGTCACGTTCACTTCACACTAGATGGCAGCGGCCCAGCAGAGCTAACGCCACCTAAGTTAGAAGAGTGGCCAGACATCACTTGGGAAGCGGGCGCAAATACACGTCGTGTTAACCTTGATGAAGTGACTAAAGAAGACGTACAAGAGTGGAAGACCGGCGAAACGGTTCTTCTGTCAGGTAAGATCTTAACCGGTCGTGATGCTGCTCATAAACGTATTCAAGGCATGCTAGAAAGCGGCGAAGGCTTACCAGCCGGCGTTGATTTCAAAGGCAAGTTCATTTACTACGTGGGTCCTGTTGATGCTGTAGGTGATGAAGCGGTAGGTCCTGCGGGCCCAACAACTTCAACACGTATGGATAAGTTCACTGACATGATGCTGAACGAAACTGGCATTATGGGCATGATCGGTAAAGCGGAACGTGGCCCTGCAACGGTTGAATCAATCAAAGAGCACAAAGCGGTTTACCTAATGGCGGTTGGTGGTGCAGCTTATTTAGTCGCAAAAGCAATTAAAAAAGCACGCGTTGTTGCGTTTGAAGATCTCGGTATGGAAGCGATTTACGAGTTTGAAGTTGAAGATATGCCTGTAACGGTAGCGGTTGACTCTAACGGCGTGAACGCACACCAGATCGGCCCTGACACGTGGAAAGTGAAGATTGCTGAAGCTGAGAAAGCGTAATTAATCGATGCCAAAAAATCGTAATTGTCGCTAACTTCAGCGTTTGAATTGCAATTTTTGACAGAAAGTTAAAGACAAAAGTGCAGCATTATCTGCACTTTTGTCTTATTATCAATGATATAGTGATAAACACATAGTTTGATATAAGAACATAGGAGAGAGGAATGCCTCGTTTTATTCAGATCCTACAGATTATCTTGGCAGTGGTGATTGGTGCTTTTGTTGGCTACGACCTGATCTTGAAAGGGATCAGTATCTTTGATAATAAATACGTGACGATTACATGTGCGCTTTGGCTAATTGCAGAGATTGCACTGTTTGTTATCTACAAGTTGATTGAAGACGATTAGACGTCGGATATCGTGCAAAAATTCTAAAGCCCCTGATTATGAATGTAGTCAGGGGCTTTTATTCATCTAGCATTAAGAATGTGTATTGCATACTCATCAACATCAACATCAACATCAACATCAACATCAACATAAGCAAAAGCATACAAACTATCCCAATTGGGAAAGAACATAGGCTTGCCTTTCTATTATCATAACCAGCTAGCCTAACTATCACGGAGTCGTTCAAATGAAACACCTAACTCAAGAAATGAGTGACTTTATAAGCAGAGGAACGGATTCTCATATTCGAGTAGCGGTCACGGGGCTCTCTCGTGCGGGTAAGACAGCATTCATTACTTCGTTGGTTAACCAGCTTCTTCATACCTCTACTCACAAAAATTTACCGCTTCTTTCATCAGCGAGAGATGGAAGGATTATTGGCGCAAAGCGCATCCCGCAACACAACATGATGATTCCACGCTTCTCTTACGATGAAGCGATGGAGTCGTTGAATGCACAGCCACCAGAATGGCCAGTGCCAACGCGTGATGTCAGTGAGATTCGTCTAGCAATCAAATATAAGCCTGCGAAGGGCGCGAAAAAGCTGCTGAGTAAAAACAGCACCCTTTACCTCGATATTGTCGATTATCCAGGTGAATGGCTGCTTGATTTGCCGTTACTGGACATGGACTTCGATACCTGGAGCCAATCTCAGTTTGCCGCATTGAAAGGTGACAGAGAAACCTACTCGCAACATTGGAACGCCATGCGTGGTGATATCGATTTGCTAGCAGAAGCAGACGAAAAAAAACTGGTCGCGATTGCCGATAGTTACACCAAGTACCTTCATACTTGTAAAAGTAACGGACTGCATTGGGTACAACCGGGTCGATTCGTATTACCGGGTGAGCTTGAAGGCGCGCCTGTGTTGCAATTCTTCCCGTGTCTCGCACCTGAGGGTAAGTTCTCAAAAACAAGTAACTATGCGGTACTTAAAGCGCGTTATGAAGAGTATCAACAGAAGGTCGTCAAAGCGTTCTACAAGAATCACTTCGCGACGTTCGACAGACAAATCGTGCTAGTGGATTGCTTACAGCCACTTAATGCGGGCTATGACTCTTTCATGGACATGCGTGGCGCGTTAGAACAGTTACTTAAGAGCTTTAAGTACGGTCGAAGCAATATCTTAAGACGTTTATTCGCGCCGAAGATCGACAAGATCTTGTTTGCAGCCACAAAAGCTGACCACGTGACACCGGATCAACATCCGAACTTGGTGTCACTGTTACAACAGATGGTGCATCCAGCTTGGCAGCAGGCGGCGTTTGAACACATCGACATGAGTTGTATGAGTATCGCGTCTATTCAAGCGACCAGCGCGGGTTATATCTCGTCGGGTTCAGACAATGTTCCGGCGTTGCAAGGTGTGACTTTGGATAATGTCCCTCAAACCATGTATCCGGGAGAGGTGCCGCGTAAGTTGCCTAATAAACAGTATTGGGAAACCAACCAGTTTGATTTCACGAGCTTTAGACCGATGGAGCAACATTCCGATGAGCCTTGCCAACATCTAAGAGTCGACAAGGTTTTAGAGTATCTCATTGGCGACAAGTTGAAGTAATTGAGGCAATCAAAATGAGTGAATTAAAAACAAAGCAGGTCTTTAATGAACCGTTGAAGACCTCTTTTGATGAGCAAGACAAGAGTGACGTTGGCCCGGATTTAGGCGCTCAACAACTGTTCACAGAGCAAGAGAAATTTGTCTCTGTCGCACCGCAAGTGAAAGCTGATCTTGATGGTGAAGCTGAGCAGCAATTGGAACAAGTGATTCGACCGAGCAAAAAGAAGAAGTGGTTTGGAACGGGTTTATTGGTCGCTTTCTCTGGCCTAGTTGGATGGCAGGCAATTGATTCGGTCATTACCGCGATTCAATCGGCTGACTGGCTGGCGTTAGGTTGGGCAGGCTTCATTGCTGCCATTGCTTCATTGGGTTTAGGCGCAATAGGCAAAGAGCTGTGGAAACTGCGTTCACTTAAAGATCACTTTAGTGTGCAAGAGCAGAGTGAAGAGCTACTCCAAAGTCAAAGTGTCGGCAAGGGCAAAGCGTTCTGTGAAAACATCGCCAAGCAAGGCGGCATTATCGCTGAGTCTCCTTCGTACGATAAGTGGCGAAACAGCATTAACCCTGCACACAGTGATGCAGAAGTGTTGGATATGTACGATGCGTTAGTCGTGAGTCAACAAGACAAAGTAGCGACTCAAATCGTCACTAAGTTTTCGACCGAATCGGCGGCTTTGGTCGCGGTGAGTCCATTGGCGGCGGCTGATATGTTGTTGGTGGCTTGGCGAAATTTCACCATGATAGACAAGCTTGCTGATGTGTATGGCATTGAGCTTGGCTACTGGTCTCGCATTAAGCTATTTAAACTGGTGTTAATCAACATGGCCGCTGCAGGAGCAAGTGAGCTCGCGATTGATGCAAGTATGGATCTCGTCTCGATGGATCTTGCAGGCAAAGTCTCAGCTCGAGCAGGGCAGGGGCTAGGTGTCGGTATCCTTACTGCAAGACTGGGCTTAAAAGCCATGACATTGCTGCGTCCTATGCCTTGGCATAACGAACGAAAAGTAAAACTGGCAGACCTCCGCAAAGCCGTCCTTTCTGAAATAAAGCGTATCACTCTTAAATAAAGCATTTGAAGCTCAATAGTTTGAGAAGAAGAGTAAACATATGTTTACTCTTCTTCTTGACTGAACTCAGAGCTTAATCCACACTACTGTCAACTTATCCTGACACCTATAATAGGACTATTTGTGCGTCTTGAAGTATTGTGTGAAGACAGACTCGGCTTAACGCGTGAGTTGCTCGATATCTTGGCCTCAAAAAGCATTGATTTAAGAGGAATCGAAATTGATGTTAAAGGTATTATTTATCTAAACTGCCCTGATATTGATTTTGATGCTTTTAGTGAACTTATGGCTGAAATTCGCCGAATTTCAGGTGTGAAGGATGTACGTAAAATCCAATTTATGCCAAGCGAAAGGCATAACACAGAGCTGATTGCTCTGCTGGCAAACCTACCTGATCCTGTTATTGCGATTGACCTTAAAGGCTCAGTCGATATGGCTAACCACGCTGCATTGAACCTTTTTAATAAGCAAGAAGACGCAGTCATCGGTGAACCGCTAGCGACGTTTGTTCCTAGCTTTAACTTTGCTCGCTGGATCGAAGGCGATGTAACGCGTCATCGTGAAGTTGTCGTGTTAGATGGTTTAGATTTCTCTATTGAGATCCTGCCGATTTACCTTGGTGGTGATGTCAACGAAGCGGTACTTGCAAGCGCAGTAATGACGATTCGCTCTTGTAATCAAGAGATGAACTCGCCAGATTCAATCCCAGAACAGAACAACCTAGGTTTCGAACACTTTGTTGGTGTCTCTAATCGCCATAAAGCCTTGATCAGCCAAGCTAAGAAATTGGCTATGCTGGATCAGCCTCTATTAATTGAAGGCGATACAGGGACAGGCAAAGAGATGTTGGCAAAAGCGTGTCATAACCGTTCAAATCGATCGTCTTTCCCATTCTTGATTCTAAGCTGTGCATCGATGCCTGATGACGTAGCGGAAACGGAATTGTTTGGTCATGCGCCGGGTTCATTCAACCATGAGCAAGGTCATAAAGGTATTTTCGAACAAGCGAATGGCGGTACCGTATTTTTAGATGAAATTGGCGAGATGAGCCCGCATCTACAAATCAAATTGCTGCGTTTCTTACAAGATGGTTCATTCCGTCGTGTTGGTGAAGAAGAAGAGATGCACGCGGATGTTCGTATTATTGCATCAACGCGCCACCGTCTTTCTGAATTAGCCGACTCGGGTTCGTTCCGTGAAGATTTGTTCTACCGCTTGAATGTACTGACTCTGTCTATTCCAGCATTGCGTGAACGCTCAAACGACGTAGCGCCACTGTTGGAACTGTTCGTTGCAAAGTACGCGCAGCAGTTAGGTATGTTAAAACCAAAACTGACTCAAGAGTTAGTCGACCAGCTTGGTAATTACCAATGGCCGGGCAACATTCGTCAGTTAGACAACATGGTTCTACGCGCACTAACAGAGTTGGATTCAGACACGCTAACGGTTGAGCAATTCCACTTGCCACAGCTTGAAACAATGACGGCTGGAATGGCGAACCTGAGCTTAGACGGCTCGCTCGATGAGATCATGAAAGACTATGAATCTCAGATTCTAGAGAAGCTTTATCAGTCTTTCCCATCAAGCCGTAAGCTAGCAAAACGTTTGAATGTTTCTCATACCTCAATTGCGAATAAGCTTCGTGATTACGGTATCAGAAAGAACTGATCGAATAAGAACAAGATTATGGAAGATTTGAGTACACCAGAGCGCATTTATAAGCATGATGGTAATCTGATTCTACGCACGGCTGAAATCGATGATGCTGGCATGATCAGCGAGTACTTTCAGGTTAACAGAGAGTATCTGAAACCTTGGGAACCGATTCGCGAAGACGCGTTCTTTGATAGAGCGAGTTGGGCGCAGCGACTGATCAAGTTAAACGAGCTTCATAAAATGGGGCTAGGCTATTACTGTTTACTGATTAACGCTGACTCTAATGAAATGTTAGGCACCATATCGTTCAGTAATTTGTCTCGTTTCCCGTTCTACGCTTGTAATGTCGGTTACTCATTGGCGCAAAGTGCACAGGGCCACGGTTACATGCGCAGAGGTTTGAAGATGGCCAAAGACTACATGTTTGATGTGCAGAACATGCACCGCTTAATGGCGGGCTACATGCCTCACAACGAACGCAGTGCTGGCGTATTAGAACATCTTGGTTTTGTCCGAGAAGGTTTTGCTAAAGACTACCTACAGATTAACGGTAAATGGGAAGACCATATACTGACAGCATTAGTTAACCCAAATTGGGAAGATAGACGCGTTATTTAGCGGCAATATTGCTAAGACGTAGTACTAGTTAAAGGCAAATAGCTTTTAAACGTAAACAAAATTTAGACGCAGCGTATATCAAGCTTTGCTAATCGCCGCTGCATCAAAAAGAACAGATAGGCATGGTAAATCCATCAGCCTGAGCAGATATTTGAGGAATTTTGATGTCATACACAACTTTGGACGAATACCAAAGAAAATGGATTTTCACACACCAGTCAATGCCGCTTCCGGCAGAGGACTTGGAAAAGATTAAGCCAATGACACAGGCGAGAGCATCTCAGTTCTGGAAAGAGAACGTGAGCCCTCAAAGCCCAGACGCAGAACGACTGAGCTCGCAAGACTGGCCAAGCAAAGCATCGAACTGGAATGAAGAGATCAGTTGGATGGCGCATTGGGAAGCGGATGAGCCTGAAATGCCAGAAGAGATTCTTAACTTTATTGATTGGCAAGATGACGTAACTGTTTATTTTTGTTACGAAAAGTACAATGTTCTTGAAACCAAATGGGCGATTTTCAAGAAGCATTGGAAGAACTTCTTGTTCTACGATGATGGCCCGATTCTAATCGGTCGTCGTCGTTCAGAAGCCCTTTGGTTTGCTACCAATGGCAAGGTGAAAATTGGTAACCGTGCTTAACCTCGGTGTGATTTAATCGAGCTAGTGCTGGTAATCCGAGCAACAGATAGATAAACAAAAAGCGAGCATCGAGCTCGCTTTTTTTGTGCCTAATGATCTTCGAAGATCATGGGGAAAGACCCACTATTTGAGCCCAACTAAAGGTGACCATATCCACTCATTTAAAGCGAGTGAATTACGAAATTGAGATCGCTATCTCATTGGGTTAGTTGAAGTTTCATGGGGTTGAGCTATCTTTATATTACTGCCTTAGTGGAGGTGAAGTATTATGATTTGGGATACTCTCGAACGTGTAAATAAACTTCGCAAGGAAGCAATGGAGGATCCAGAGTTTTTGGATTCAGCAAAAATGCATGAGGAATGGCTTTTAAGCGAAACTCATAATCAATCGAACAAAGGAGCAAAAGAGAATAAACCGAAAAAACTATCTGACATTTATGAAAATACGGATTTTCCTATCAACCCAACTGGAACCAAACATTAACAATGATGAACTGCAACACGGCTAAGGCTCTTAACCAAAAAGCTATAAGTCGATTACACATACCAGCCTTAAGCCACCAATAAAAAAGCCACTTTCAACGAATCGAAAGTGGCTTTTTCTTTTCTAACTTGTGACTAAAGCTAATCGCTATAAAACTAACAGCTTTTAAAACTAGCTATTGATTAGGCTTAATCCGCTTGGTAACGCATCACCAAACACACGCTTAGATTCACTCTCAGAAAGCTCAGTCACTTCACTCACTAGTGTTAACCATGAGTCAGGTACCTTGCTTTGCTTAAGCTTCTCAATCACTTGATTGCGATAGTCGTCAGAGATATCAAACTGACGGTCACCGGTTTTTCGACAAATCATCACCGCTGCGAAGGCGATCATCTGCTCTTTCTGCCAGTTCTGTTCAAGCAGTTTTGGTAACCACTGTTCAGCTTGCTCTCTAGGAATTACGCTGTGTTGGCTGCCATACAAAGGCGTTCTTGATGCTAATCGTCCTAGCGCCCACCAGTGAGCCTGTTCAAATTGGTTATGGTTGATCGCTTTGCTTAAGAACCAACTTGCCAGCAGCACTTTGTCTTCAACCTCAAGTTGCTCAAGTGACGCCGCTAAACGGACCATGGCTTCATAACCATTATCTTGCGCATCTTTGGCTGTCTTAGGGTTCTTCATTGCACCTGGGTGAAGGTATTTAGCGATGTCAGCCAAGATACTCTCTTGCTGCTCTTGGTTTAGCCCACCAGCGACACGACGCCAGAATACCCACCAGTCCGTCCAACCTTGGTGGTTCTGGAATTGAATGTTTTGTTGGTAAAGGCCCCAAATTTGTTCGATACGCCATGAGTCAGTCGGATCGCCAAAGCCTGGACGCAGCGAGTAACCCGCCAAACGCAGCCAGTTCTTCTCGTGTGCTTCTGAACGACGGCGGCGTTTACGACCTAATGAAAAGGTATCAAACAGATGGCGAAGGGTCGTGAAATCCCATTCATCACGCTTACCGAGTCGCTTCTCAAGATCTTTCGATAGTGTTTTGATCTCTTTTGATTCAGCACTCTTCTTGTTGCCGCTGTACAGACGAGAAATCAATTCCTTACATTCATCCAGTCTTGGGTGAAGTTTAGCGGTATCAGACTCATCACCTTGCTTGTTTCTTACTTCAAACTCGAGCAACCAACGCTTAGAGTCATCTTCTATACTCACACACTCCATTTTCAATGTGCCGACTTCGGTTAACTGACAAGCGAGCAGTACTTCAACACGCTCTTTTTGGTTGGCTTGAAGTTCTGCAGTACCTGAGCCTTCCAGCGTAGAAATATACGGTGGGAGAGGGGAGAACAAGTCGGCATCCACATTGACCATCACACCGTTTTGAATGGCGGTGTCATGAGCAATTTGATCGTGTGTTGAAGTCAGAAGATTAAATCGTACTGGCTCACCTAAAGTCAGCGAGAAACGACGGCTGTTCAAGCGTATCTCTTGGCCTTCTTCGGTTCCTTTGGCAAGCAGACAAAGCGCTTTACCCATCTTGTTTTTCTCTTGCAGATGCAAGAAGTAAGAACGGGCAGCACCGCCACCGATTTTCAGCTGTGCACCGCGGCGTGCTTTACCAAAGGCAACCGCGCCAAGGGCAACAGACCAATCTGGATGAGGGTTATCAAGCACTGTGATAGGAGAACCGTTCCAGTTGCCCAGTAGCTGAGTAATTCGCTCTGTTACCAGTTCACTGTTAAACACACCACCATTGAGCAGCACGCCAACTGGAATTGCAGGTTTGGTGTCATCGAACTCAATCGAGTCTGAGTTTTCTAATGCGGCTTTAGACACTTGTTGGTGTGTTGCTAGGAATTCTGCAACGTGCTTACTCACTGCAGGGTCAGCCACGTAAGGCAGACCAAACTCAACCACTGCACTGCGGCGTTTGTCGGGTGTTTCAGTAAACTCAGAAAGCGGGAAGAAACCTTCCAATGCGATTTGATGAACTTCTTGTTTGGTTAAGCCAATACTCTTAGTACCGCCAAGTAACTTTGAACCGCTGCCCAGCATGGTGATCTTCACATCATCGGGTGCATTGGCAGAAAGTAGGCTCTCTTTTGCGGCGCGAGTTTGTTGAATTAGTTTGGTTAGGCTAGAAGCATTCAGCTTTTTGTTTTGATTGAAGCGTTGCTCTGCAAGGTGAGCAAGCGCTAAATCGAGGTTGTCACCACCGAGCATCAAGTGTTCTCCAACGCCAATACGGTCGAGTGCGAGCTCGTTATTACCGTCGGTGTTCGCATCGAATTTGGCTTCAATTAAGCTTAAATCGGTGGTACCACCGCCAACATCACACACTAGAATCAGCGGAATTTGTTGAAGTTCATCTGCTGCGGTTTGTTGGTGACGGGCATACCAGTCATAACAAACGGCTTGCGGCTCTTCGAGTAATAGAATCTTACCTAAGCCCGCAAGTTCTGCCGCTTCGAGTGTCAGCTTACGTGCTGTCTCATCGAAGGAAGCCGGAACGGTAACCACAACATCTTGATTTTCCAGCTTGTTGCTCGGGTTACGGTAGTTCCATGCTTGGCGAATGTGGTTGAGGTAGCTTGCACTCGCCACAATTGGCGAGACTTTATCGACATCAGCTGCGCCAGCCCAAGGCAGAATGTCGGAGTTACGATCAACCGCTTGGTGTGATAGCCAACTCTTAGCACTCGATACTTGGCGGCCTTCAACCTTAGCGCCTAATTCACGAGCCCATTCACCGACGATAACGTTCTTAATATCGCCTTCAACGGGGCTTGGTTCCCACGGCATCGTCAGGTCAGAAGGGGAGATTTGACCTTGTGCTGGGTGGTAACGAAAGGATGGGAGTAAGGGCTTGCGAACCACTTCACCGGGGCCGATGAGTTGGTCAATATCGAAAAGAGAAACGGGAGCATGTTGTAGGTCGTCGTTGATTTCACAGTAAGCGACAACCGTATTGGTTGTACCTAAGTCAATGCCGACTAAAAAACGAGGAGTTGCCATACAAAACCTTATTCTTCCAGAGTGATGACCAGTTTTTTGATAGCTTTGGTCTTATTGTTGTTATTCGTAAACGTCATTCCTGAGAAACAGGCAGGACTAGATTGAGAAATGCATTGATAAAGTAACGGCACCCGCTAAGGTGCCGTTGATTCATTATGCTTGTTCGTTTGAGTCGTTATTCGAGTCTTCACGAACATCGAACTCAACGTGCCACTTCTGACCGTTGTCAGTAGCAATCGCTTCTAGGTGTAAGGTGCCTAGCTCAGTAACGCGAGAAGCCAAAGTCACTGGAACCACTTCACCTTCGCGACGGCCTTCAGAAACCGGCAATGTCACTTGGATTTCAGGAAGCTCATCAAGCTCTTCAGGCGCCCAGTGATCAAGGTGCGTACCCGCTTCATCTTCACGACGAATGGTTGAACCGAAGAACTGGAAGTGTACTGGCTGACCAATCACTAGACCGAATTCTTGGCTAGGTACTTGTACGCTTGAACCTTCTTCCATACCAAATGGTGCAACACACAAAGCTTCCATCGGAGGAGCCATACCTGGGATAGCTGGCATCGCGCTTTCAATTCCTACGTAGTAAGAAGAAGCGATACCACCGCGGATACGAACGCCTTGGCCACGACGAACTGCGCCGTAGTATGAAGCGCCACTTGCAACCGCTAGGTCTAAATCTAAACCTGAAAGCTGTTTTGCGAACTCTTCGTCAGCATTGATCAACCATTCGTTGATCGTATCTGAAAGACGATCAGCAAGTAGGTTCGATTTTAGAACACCACCATTGAACAGGATTGCTGTTGGCTTGATGAAGTCTGCCGCTGGCGCTTCTGACCCTTGCGTACCGGGCATACCGGGCATGTTTGCAAACGGGTTGAAATCTTGCTGAGCCGTTTCGCTATTTCCAGAAAGCGCGTTCGCTTGCTTAGAAAGGAATGCGGCAATGTGACGAGTAATACCTGCGTCTTGAGCGTAAGGCAGACCCATTTGAGTCAGTGCGCCACGCGTCTTTTGTACAGGGTGCTCAGTTACAGCAACTTTAGGGAAGAAGCCGTCCACTAATGTTTGTTGAACTTCTTGCTGAGTCAGTTCTGTTTTCAGTGTTGCGCCAAGCAGTTTAGAACCACGGCTTGGAACAACGATAGGCACAGATTGCAGTTCAGCATCGTTAAGCAGTGCTTCTTTCGCATCACGACATGCGTGAGTCATTGCTTGAACCTGCCAAGGAGCCAGTTCTTTGCCTTCTTGCGCCAGTTTCATCTTCAAGCGGTAAGCCAGTGCTAAGTCCATGTTGTCGCCGCCAAGTAGGATATGTTCACCTACTGCGATACGGTTCAGGCTTAGGTTGCCGTCATCTTGTGTTACTTCAACTAACGAAAGGTCGGTTGTACCACCACCGATATCGACAACAAGAACGATGTCACCAACGTTTACTTCATCACGCCATGTGTCGTTGCTGTTATCAATCCAGCTGTACAGAGCCGCTTGTGGCTCTTCAAGAAGCGTTAGGTGAGTGAAACCAACATTACGTGCAGCTTCTGCTGTTAGGTCACGAGCCGCAGGATCAAACGAAGCTGGAACCGTGATCGTTACATCTTGGTCTGCCAGTTTGTGTTCTGGGTTTGCGTGGTTCCATGCGTCTTTAAGATGCTCAAGGTACAATTCAGTTGTCTTAAGCGGAGATACTTTTTCAACTTCTTCAGGGCTGCCTGCAGGAAGGAAAGCATCGCGACGGTTAACACCACCGTGGCATAACCAAGATTTTGCACTTGCTACCAAACGGATAGGGGTTTTAGAACCAAGGTTACGAGCAATTGCACCCACTAGCGCTTTTGGCTCTGAAGACCAAGGAAGAACGCGAGAGCCCGCATTCATTTCATGTTCGTGCGGTTGGTATAGGAACGAGCCAAGTTGGCTGCGAGTTTCTACTGTACCTGGCGCCGTCAGTTGAGGGATTTGCATCACCTCAACGCGAGCGTCTTCATTGCTTGTGTCTATGTAAGACAAAACGCAATGTGTAGTACCTAAATCGATACCAACACTGAACTTGGGTACCTGGTTTTGCTCTTGAGAAGATGGCTCTTGAGCTGAATGACTTTGGTGTTCCATTATAGCTCCACCTCTGCCGGTGCAATTACAGATGCATCGTAGTTTTCAGCAAGCTTAGGCAGGTTCATGTCAGTTGCTTTCCAACCTTTGTGAACTAGTGTGCCGTTGAATGGTGCATTGCCCGTTACGTTGCCAGTTAGGCGAATTTCTTGAGGGTTGAAACCTTCAGCGATAGTGATACGTGTTTCTTCATCTTCAGTGCGGATGTGAGACAGCGTTACGTAATCAGCCAATACTTTTTGACCGCCAGTGTGAATAACACGAGCTGCTGCGCCAACTTCTTCATCAGAGAATGACGTTAGGTCTTCTTTTAAGAAGTCGATAAGGCGCGCTTCTTGCTGCATGATAGACAGTAGCTGCATTGCAGAGTCTGTTGGTGCTGTAGCAAGCTTAGATTCAACTTCTACTACTTTTTCGATCACACGTTCAACTTCTACTACTTTCTCTACTTCGACAATTTTCTCAACTGGCTTTTCAACTTCAACGACCTTTTCTACTGGTTTTTCTACGACTTTCTCAACCACTTTGGTTTTACGAGAAACGGCAATTAACAGTAGTAAAACGCTTGATGCAGTTAGGCCTGCGTGAAGCATATCAAACGTTTGTGGGATTAGGTTCAAATCAACGATCATAGTGATTTCTCTTTAAAATTGATTTAACGGTATATTCGTCGGTTCAAAGGAATATACAGGTTGGAAAGAAACTCATTGGCACTAAGCCGAAACGGTCACTTTCAAGCTATAAATATGGATGGATACTAGCATATTCAAGGCTTAAGAGTGGTATTTAATGTTTTTAATCAAGTGGGTTTTTGGTGTGTTAGCTTGAAATTTAGTCGAGATTCGGTCGAATATTGGTCGTCGATGTGAGGGCAAGGTAAACAATGCCCGTTTTATGTCAGTTTTAAGACTAAACAGAAATGGAGCATGATTCCCTCCCGTTATATACTTTTAACTCATTAGAGACTATTTGGAAGCCACATGCCGCACACTACCGACCCACTTACAGGGTTGAAGAGACGAACTCTCCCATTGGTCGTATTTTTGGTCAGTTTTTTGATTACTGTGTTGTGTTTTATATTAGTCGCGTTAAACCAAAACCGCGCGTTAAATATGAATTTGGATAGCTTTGCTACTCACCAGACACTGAGTTTGGAAGCGTTTATCGCTAATGACGTGGCTTACATTGGTTCTGGTGCTAATTTTTTCTACGCAAATGATCCTGAAAACTGGGATAAGTTTGATCGTTTTGCACAACAAACGATTAATGTTTCAAAAAGTCTAATTGGCTTGCAGTGGATGCAAAAAGTGGCAGCAGACGAGATTGCCGAGCATACCGCTAAGATGAAAGAAAAATACCCGTCTTACGAGCTGTTCACTATTCCAAAACACGAAGCCAAAGTCTTTGGTTACATCTTAGATGGGCTTTGTTGCGTAATTAA